>CALZIL010000265.1 GCA_945787495.1 uncultured Afifella sp.
GACGGGAACGACCATCTGGTTGTCGACGGCCAGCAGGCGCGGATCGTCGGGGCCGCGCTCGTCATCGGCAAGCATGATGGAATCGAAAGACACCTCTTCGGCGACACCTAATTCCTCGTTTTCACCGCCAGCGGCATATTCGTAACCCCAGTACCACTGATAGCCGGTCGCCTTGATATTCAGGAATTTCGCCGTTTTCGGGTCGAAATCGTCATAGATCCTGGACGGATCATATTGCCCGTAAAGCAGCTTGAATGATGGAATCGCGATCGCCACCAGAATGAGGATCGGCACGATTGTCCAAACCGCTTCCAGAACCGAATTGTGCGTCACGCGCGAGGGTTCGGGATTGGCTTTTTGCGAAAATCTGACGATGCACCAGGCGAGCAGCGCCAAGACAAACACGGTAATAATCGTGACGATCACCAACGTATAGGCGTTGAACCAGGCGATGTCGTCCATCACCTTGGTCGCCGGCTCGTTCAACGTCATCTGCCAGGGCTTGGGACCGCCTTGCGCCAGCGCCGTCCCGATCCACGCAAAATGCCATGCCGGCCCGAGCGCCGCCAGTCTTGCCAGTCTCGCCATAAATCGCTCTCCCTCACCCGGCGCTCTCGCCCTATCAGGACAGGCCGGTTGCCGCGAATCCCATCTTAAATTGGTGCAAGGCCCCTGACCGCACCGTAATACCGCACAGATCAAGCACACACTCAACGTGCCCGCAACGAAGGTTGCAGCCCGAATCGTGCGGCATTTTTGCGCGGCAGATCGGTTGTGTCGCCGGCATCGTTGCTTTCTTGACACACCCGACCTGTCTGCTACCGCTTGCCTTTAGCCGATTCCAAGCCGGCATTGGAACACTTTTTCACTTGGAGACGTAATGGTGCGAGACGTAATGGTGCGCCCGATCCTTTCCGCCTTCATGGCGTCCGTGGTGATGGCCCTTATTGCCGGTCTCCTCATCCTGCCATCCCAGGGGCTGGCACAGGGAGCGGTCCGTTCGACCCACGGCGACTGGGAGTTGCGCTGCGATACGCCGCCGGGCGCGCAAAGCGAACAATGCGTGGTCATGCAATTCGTGACGGCCGAGGACCGCGACAATGTCGGCCTCACGGTCATCGCGCTGAAGACGGCCGACCGGCAGGCGCAGATCCTGCGCATTCTTGCACCGCTTGGCGTCTTGCTGCCGCGCGGTTTAGGCCTTCGCATCGACGATGAAGATATGGGATCCGCCGGTTTCGTGCGCTGCCTGCCCAATGGCTGCGTGGCGGAGGTGATCATGGACGAGGCGCTGATCGCCAAGCTGAGCGGCGGCGAAACGGCGACTTTCGTGATCTTCCAGACGCCGGAGGAAGGGATCGGCATTCCGATCTCGCTGAAAGGCTTCGGCGAAGGCTATGAAGCGCTGCAATAGATGCCTTGACCGTCAAATGCCCGCTGCGCGACGCAATTTGACCTGACCCCCGGCATTCCGCGCCCTATAGTTTGGGCAACCGCATTCATTTCTGGACTGATCCAATATGGCCGAAGCTGCAAGCGGAGCCGCTGATGTCGTGCTGTTTGGCGAGCCGCTGATCCTTTTGAGCGCGGCGGTGCTCGCCGTGCCGATCTTCAAGCGCTTCGGGCTCGGCTCCGTTCTGGGCTATCTCGCCGCCGGAGTGGTGATCGGCCCGGTCGCACGGCTGATCACCGGACCGGAAGAGATCTTTCATGTCGCCGAACTGGGCGTGGTGTTTTTCCTGTTCATTGTCGGGCTGGAACTGAAGCCGGCGCGGCTATGGCAGATGCGCTCCGATATTTTCGGTCTCGGCGCAGCACAGGTCATCGGCACCGGCATTGCCCTGACGGCCTTGTTCATCCTGGTCGGATGGCGGCTGGAGCCGGCGATCATCATCGGTTTTGGCCTCGCCATGTCGTCGACCGCCTTCGGCATGCAGATTCTCGCCGAAAAGAACGAGATGAATTTGCCCTATGGCCGCAAGGCGTTCTCCATTCTGCTGTTTCAGGACATCGCCATCGTGCCGCTGCTGGCCGTGGTGCCGCTGCTTGCGCCGGCAAGCGATGATGCCTTCGCTTCGGGTGGCTTTGCGGAGTTCCTCAAGGTTGTTGCCGCGATCGCCACGCTTTATCTCGCCGGCCGGTACCTGCTCAATCCGATGTTCCGGCTCCTGGCGCGCACCCAGGCGCGCGAAATCATGACCGCCGCCGCCCTGCTGGTCGTGCTCGGCGCGGCGGCGCTTATGGATCTTGCCGGCCTGTCGATGGCCATGGGCGCCTTCATGGCCGGTGTCATGCTCGCCGATTCCTCGTTCCGGCATGAGCTTGAAGCCAATATCGATCCGTTTCGCGGCATCCTGCTCGGCCTGTTTTTCATGGCTGTCGGCATGTCGATCAACATCGACAGCGTGCTATACAGCTGGTGGCGCATCGTGCTCGCCGTGCCGGCCGTCATGGCCATCAAGGCCGGCATTCTTTACGGGCTCAACCGTCTGTTCGGCGCCAGCCACAATGACTCCGTCCGCGTCGCCCTGTTGTTGCCGCAGGCCGGCGAATTCGCCTTTGTGCTGTTTGCCTCCGCCGGAGCTGTGCGGGCGCTATGGCCGTCAGAAACCTCGTTCGTCGCGGCGATCGTCACGGTGACCATGGCGCTGACGCCGCTGTCCGTCTGGCTCATCAAACGTCTCATCGAGGACGACGAGGAGGAGACGATGGAGGAGGATTTCGAGGGCGCCGGCGGCGATGTCCTGTTGATCGGTTTCGGCCGCTTCGGGCAGCTCGTCTCGCAGGTTCTTCTGGCCCGGGATGTCGACGCGACGATCATTGATGCCAGCGCGGAACGCATCCGTCAGGCGGCGCGGTTCGGCTTCCGGATCTATTTCGGCGATGGTGAGCGGCTCGACGTGCTGCGCGCCGCCGGTGCGCAAGAGGCAAAGATGATCTGCATTTGTGTCGACAAGGCTGAATCGGCAAACCGGATCACTGACCTTGCGCTTTCCGAATTCCCCAATGCCAAAATCTATGCCCGCAGCTGGGATCGCGGTCACACGATCGATCTGATCGAAAAGGGCGTCGATTTTGAAATGCGGGAAACCTATGAATCGGCACTCGTCTTCGGCGGCGAGACGCTGCGCGGCCTCGGTTTCGATTCTGAGGAAACCGAAGAGACGCTTCACGATGTGCGCAAGCGCGACGCCGACCGGCTGTCGCTGCAGCTCAGCGGTGACATCTTCGCCGGCCGCGATATCGAGCACGACCATGCCGATGTCGAACCGGAACCGCTGATCAAGCCGACCCGCGAGGCGCAGGCGCTGACGGAAGAAACCCGCTCGGCCGCAGAAGAGGAAGCCGGGCCTGAATCGGATACCAGCGAGACCGGTGATCCGACAATTACCCGTCCCCTCGTTTCGCCATTTTCTTCCGGCACGAGCAACAACGAATGACGGTTTTTTTATCGTCGCCAGCGCCAGGCCCTTGGATTGCCGCATGACCATGCCTAAAAGGAAAACATGAACAGGCACGAAGCCAGCAGCAGCGGTGAAGCCCGCATCCGGTATCTGGACGGCGATTTCCAGGTCGTGGTGCCCGGCTCTTTCGTCACCTGCGCGGTGACCGGCGCGGCAATTCCGTTATCGGATCTGCGCTACTGGAGTGTTGAGCGGCAGGAGGCCTACGCCAATGCGCGCACATCGCTGGAGCGCGAACAAGCCGTCAGGGACAAGCCGCAGCGCTAGCCAGCTTTCTTTTTTGCGCGCATTTTTGCTCGAAAACCGGTTCCCACTTTTCGAAAATGCGCTAGCGCCTCACCAGCCGCCGGTCGAGACCTTCACGGATCACCTGCATCAACCGGGCGTGCTCATAAAGATAACCTGCCGTGCCGTCGCGCCCGATGAGCCGGACCTGATCCTTGACCGTTGTGATCGGCGTCAGTCCCTTCTCATCGGCGAGCTTGATCACAGCCTCGCAGTCGTCGTCGGTGAAGCGGTGATGGTCGGGAAATTCCATGGTCAATTCGACATTGGCGCCGGCCCGCTCCAGCGTGTCGTAGAATTTCTGCGGCGCGGCAATACCGGCAAAGGCCAGATAGGGTTTGCGTTTGAAGCCGCGTTTGCGCACCGGCTGGTAGTCGGCACGGATGACCGGAACACCGGCGCGCGCGGCGGTTCGAACAAGCGCCGCACCGGCTTCGCCCTCGCCGACCAGCACGATCGCATCGGCCTTGCTCAACTGACTGCGTAGCGGCGCCCGCAACGGACCGGCCGGGAAGACCCAGCCATTGCCGACACCGCGGCCGGCATCGACCACGACCAGCGAAACGTCCTTGTGGAGTGACGGGTTCTGAAAGCCGTCATCCATGATGATCAGGTCAGTTTCAAGTTCGGCATCGGCAAGCGCTTTCGCGCCGTTCGGCCTGTTCGCCGACACCATGGTCGGGGCGACATTGGCCAGCAGCAGCGGCTCGTCGCCGACATCGGCGGTCGTGTGCGTCCCGGGCTTGACCAGAACCGGACCGTGCAACCGGCCGCCATAGCCGCGCGTCAGGAAAGCCGGCTGCATATCCTGCGCCTTCATCAGCTCGGCGACGGCCATTGCCACCGGTGTTTTGCCGGCGCCGCCGGTGATAAAATTGCCGATACAGATGACCGGCAATGATGCGCGGGCGCCGCTGCGCTCCAGACGGGCGCGCGCCACCGCGCCATAGGCCAGAGCGGCCGGGGAAAGCAGCCACGCCGCCGGCCTTTTCGGCCGCCACCAGAAATCAGGTTCTGTGAGCATCTTCGGCCTTGGCTTTCGGCTGCTCCAGGCGATCAAGAAACGGCTCCAGCGCTGCAAGGGTGCGGTCGAGCGCGCCGGTGAAACGTTCCACGCAGGCATGTGCCTCGCGGGCCAGGCGCTGGCGCTCGGCCTCATCGGCCAAAAGCGAAGTCAGCGCCGTTTCAAGCGCCGCCTGGTCGGCGACAACGACCGCTGCCCTGGCGTCTTTCAAAGCGCCATAGACGTCGGCGAAATTGCCGATATGCGGCCCGTGCATGATCGGGACGGCGAGCTTGGCCGGTTCGATCGGGTTCTGGCCGCCATGGCGGATCAGCGAGCCACCGAGGAAGGTGATTGTCGCCAGGCGGAACCACAAGCCCATCTCGCCGATCGTGTCGGCGATGTAAATCTGCATCTTATCGCCGATCGGCTCAGCGGCTGACCTGAGTGCCACTGCCAAATCCTGCGCTCTGGCGGCTTCGGCGATCTCCGGTCCACGGTCCGGGTGACGCGGCACGATGATGGTGAGCAAGCCGTCGTCCGCCGGGCTGCCCGTGGAGCCTATCTCCTTAAGGGCGCCGATCAGCATCTCCTCCTCGCCGGGATGGGTACTGGCGGCAACGAAGACGGGGCGGGCGGCAATCGCGTCGCGCAAATCGCGAAGGGCGGTTTCGTCGGCGGAAGGCGCCGCGGCGTCGAACTTCAGATTGCCGCAAACGGTGACGGATGGCGCGCCAAGGGCGTCAAACCGGCGGCCATCATTTGCTGCCTGCGCCAGACACAAATCGATCCGGGACATGAGCACGCGGGCGAACGGGCCGGACCAGCGCCAGCGAGCGAATGAACGCGCCGACAGTCGGCCATTGACGAGAACCAGCGGCACACTGCGCTCAGCGAGCGCCGTCATGGCGCCCGGCCAGAGTTCCGATTCCACGAACAGCGCCAAATCGGGCCGCCAGTGGTTGAGAAACCGCTCGACATAGTCGGACAAGTCGAGCGGCACATATTGATGCACGGCGCCGGCGACAAGATGCCGTTCGGCGACGGCCGCCGAAGTCACCGTGCCGGTCGTCAAGAGAACTGCCAGGCCGCGATCGCCGAGCCGTTGCAGCAGCGGCAGGACGGCATTGGTTTCGCCGACGCTGGCGGCATGGGCCCAGACCAGCGGCCCTTCCGGCCGCTTTTTGCCGGCTTCACCGAATCGTTCCTTGCGGCGCGCCGGATCTTCCTTGCCGCGGCGCGTCCGGCGGTTCAAAAACGGCTCGGCCAATGGCTTTAGCCAGCTTCCGAACGCCCGGTAGAGGCTGATTCCGGCCTCGCCGATCCCCTTGCCGACAGCCATGTCAGCGCGCCCCGGCGGCGAGCGCCTCGGCACGGTCCTGGGCGCCATTGAGGACGTCTTCCACGCGCTTTCTGATGCTCTCAAGTTCCGCTTCGCCAGAATCGGCCGGAACGTAGATTGGCGCCGCGACGACACAGCCGCCGCGGCCGAACGGCAGCGGCACGCGGGTTCTATCCCAGGACTTTATGGCGATATGCCAGCGGGTGACGGAAGCAACCGGCACGATCGGCCGTCCGCTCAGTTTGGCCATGGTGACAACGCCGAGACCACAGCGCCGTGACTGGGTTAGTGATATGTCGGCGGTCTGGGCCACCGACAGACCCCGTTTCAGCGCCGCAATCATTTCCCGCATGCCGCGCACGCCGCCCTTTTCGATGGTTCGCTCACGGGCCCGGGCGGTTGAACCGCGGATGACTTCAAGCCCCATTGATCTCGCCGCCACGGCGTTGATCTCGCCATCGGGCGATAGGGAGACGAGAACGGCAAAGTCGTGACCGGGGCGGCGCATCAGCGCCACCAGAAAGTGCTGGCCGTGCCAGGAGGCGACGATGATCGGCAGATGACCTTCAAGCTGGGCATAGATATCGGCCGGCTCGAAGGTGAAACACGTCGTTTTCCTGACAAATTTGAGATAGGCGCCAAGGATATGCCCGGCGGCTGTCAGGACAGGTTTTGCGCGCAACAGACGTTTAAGCATCCTGGTTGCAGATCTGGCCGGATTTGCCTTTCCCGACGCAACACCGGCCGCAGCGCCGATCGCAGCGCCGGGACGGTCGTCAGGTGGTTGCGGACTTGCCGGCATCGGCCTCGGGATCGAGAAGGCGGTGCAGATGGACGATGAAATAGCGCATATGGGCATTGTCGACCGTCATCTGCGCCTTTTCCTTCCATGCCTTATAGGCTTCCTCATAATTGGGATAAATGCCCACCATATCGAGGTGATCCAGATCGTCGAACCGGATCACATCGAGATCGACAAGTTCTCCGCCAAAGACAAGATGCAGAAGCTGCCCGCCGGGTTCTCCGGACGTTTCAGACTCGTCAGTATTTCCGGAGTCGGTCGTCTCATTCATTGTTCGTCAGATCCATAGTCTTTCAGTTCCGTGTCCGGGCCTTGCGGCGCTCCTCACCGGCCGCGGCAACGGCTTGGATGAGCGAGCGATGCATTACCCGATTGACGGCAACCAGCGCATCGTGACGAAATCCCGGACGGTTATATTGCGGCGGTTCGCCATCAAGCTCCGATAAGGTGCCGCCCGCTTCGTGCACCAAAAGATCACAGGCCGCAAGGTCCCAGTCATGGGCATTGGGACGGGCAAATGCGGCATCGAAGGATCTATCGGCGACCATGGCGAAACGCAGCGCCAATGACGGCACATAGTCGGCCGCCTGGACAGAAAGGGCGGAGAATGCGCGGCTGCGCAGCCAGTTTCGCGGACCGGCAATATGGCTGCCGGATAAAGTCGTGCGGCTGGAGATGGCCAGTTTTTCATCGCCGCGGCCTTTGTCACGACGCCAGGCGCCCTGACCGGTCACAGCCCAATAGGTCAAGTCGAGAGCGGGTGCGTGAAGCACGGCGGCGACCGGACGGCCATTCTCGATTATCCCAAGAGAGATGCTCCAGCGCGTGTCGCCGTCCATAAAGCCGCGCGTTCCATCGATCGGATCGACGACAAAAATCCGCTTTTG
>CALZIL010000266.1 GCA_945787495.1 uncultured Afifella sp.
GATTTTGAATGGGTCAACCGGACCCTGTTCTTCGACCGCTATGAGCGCACCGGCAGCTTCTTCCACGGCTCCGACTTGTCCGCCCTTGGCCGGCCGGCGAGTGACGACGAAAAGGCTCTCCTGCAACCCTTTCCCGGCGCGGTAAAGCCGGCTGTGATGAACGGGACTTACAGGGCGCCGGTTTCCGACGGTTCCGGCCGCGACCGAAAGAACCTGCGAACCGCCCTGAAGATGCTCGGCGAGGCCGGCTATGCCCGCAAGGGCAACGCGCTGGTCCATAGCGAGACCGGCAAGCCACTGAGTTTCGAGTTCCTGACGATGAGCCGTGAACAGGAGCGGCTGGCGCTTGCCTTTCAGCGAACCCTGTCTGTCGCCGGCATCGACATGTCGGTGCGCCAAGTCGACGCCACGCAGTTCTGGGATCGCCTCAAACAGTACGACTACGACATGATCCAGTTCTTCTGGGCGGCATCCTTGTCGCCGGGAAACGAGCAGAATTTCCGCTGGAGCCGGCAATCGGCGCAAACGCCCGGCACCTTCAATTTCGCCGGCGCAAATGAACCAGCGATCGACGCCATGGTCGAAGCGTTGCTTGCCGCCCGCTCACGCGAGGATTTCGTCACGGCGGTGCGGGCGCTCGACCGGATTCTTATTTCCGGCACCTATGTCATCCCGCTCTTTCATCTGCCCGATCAGTGGGTCGCGCGCTGGACGCGGATCGAGCATCCGGATAGTTCCTCGCTCTACGGCTACGAACCGACCACCTGGTGGTCGGCGGAGTGATGCCCATATGACAGACATGGACATACCAACCCTTCAGATCGACGTCGTATCCGATGTCATGTGCCCGTGGTGCTATATCGGCAAGCGCCGACTGGAAACTGCCATCGCCGACGCCGAACTGACCCTCGATATCCGCTGGCGGCCGTTTCAGCTCGATCCGACCCTGCCGCCGGGCGGCAAGGACCGGAAAATCTATCTGGCGGAAAAATTCGGCTCGATCGAACGGGCGCGCGAGCTTTATGAAAACATCCGTGAGGCCGGAGAGGCGGAGAATATTCCGTTTGCGTTCGACAGGATTGAAGTTTCCCCCAACACCATTGACGCGCACCGGCTGATCCGATGGGCTGGCGGTGTCGACGCCGCCATGCAGGATCGCGTCGTGGAGGCGCTGTTTGAGGCCTATTTCATCGACGGCAGGCATATCGGCGATCACGACACCCTTGTCCGCCTCGCCAAGAACGCCGGGATGGACGCCGATGTGGTGGCGGAACTCTTGCCGGGCGAGGCCGATCGCGAACTGGTCACGAGCGAAATCGCCCAGGCGCAGGCGATGGGCGTAACCGGGGTTCCGACCTTCATCGTCGCCAACAAATATGCGCTTGTCGGCGCCCAGCCGGCGGAGCAATTGGCGCAAGCCTTCCGCACCATCACCGCCCAGCAAAACGCCAACGACAACGTCGGCTGAAGGCCGTCAGGCGGCCTTTTGGTCGCCCTCTTCGGCCAGTTGCGCAAGGCGCATCAGCAGGGCCGCAACCCCTTTCAGCCGGTCTTCGGCCTGCTTCCAGTCGCGCATCAGCACGATCGTCTGATCGGGCCGGATCCTTGCCGATGATCCCTGTTGGCCGATATAGGCGATCAGCCCGGCCGGATTGGCGAAAACGTTGTTGCGGAATGCGACGACCGCACCCTTTGGTCCGGCATCGACCTTTTCCACATTGGCGCGGCGGCACAATGTCTTGATGAAGACGATCTTCAAGAGGTGCTCCACCTCGTCGGGCAGTGTCCCGAAACGGTCGATCAGTTCGGCGCCGAAGGCATCAATCTCGCCCGCATCCTCCAGATCGGCCAGGCGCCGGTAGAGGTTCATGCGCAAACCAGCGGTCCTCCTGCTCCTCGCCATCACCGGCGCGCAGGCTGGCGACCGCCTCCTCCAGCATCTGCTGGTAGAGCTCGAACCCGACCTCCTTGATGTGACCGGACTGTTCCTCGCCGAGCAGGTTGCCGGCGCCGCGGATATCGAGATCGTGGCTGGCCAGCTGGAAGCCGGCGCCAAGCGTGTCGAGCGATTGCAGCACCTTCAGCCGCCGTTCGGCGGTCGGCGAAAGCAGGCGGTTGGCGGGAACAGTGAACAGCGCATAGGCGCGCGTCTTGGATCGGCCGATCCGTCCGCGTAGTTGATAAAGCTGTGACAGGCCGAACATGTCGGCGCGATGGACAATCAGCGTGTTGGCGGTCGGGATGTCGAGGCCCGATTCGATGATCGTCGTCGACAGAAGAACGTCATAGCGGCCTTCGTAGAACGCCGTCATGACAGAATCGAGTTCGCCGGCCGCCATGCGACCATGGGCGATCCCGACCCGCGCTTCGGGCACATGAGAGTCAAGGAAGTCCTTGATCTCCGGCAGATCGGCGATGTGCGGCACGACATAGAACGACTGGCCGCCGCGCAGCCTTTCGCGCAACAGCGCTTCGCGGACCGTCACGGCGTCGAATGGTGAAATGAACGTGCGCACCGCAAGCCGGTCGACCGGCGGCGTCGCGATCATCGAAAGATCGCGGACCCCGGTCAGCGCCAGTTGCAAGGTGCGCGGGATCGGTGTCGCCGACAATGTCAGCACGTGGACATTGGCTTTGAGTTCCTTCAGCCGCTCCTTGTGCTTGACGCCGAAATGCTGCTCCTCGTCGACGATCAGCAGGGCAAGGTCACGGAAGGCGATTGCTTTGCCGAGCAGCGCATGGGTGCCGATGACGATATCGATCGAACCGTCGGCAAGCCCCTGTTTGACTTTGGTGAGTTCGGCCGCGCCGACCAGCCGCGAGGCTTGGGCGATGTTGATCGGCAGGCCCTTGAAACGATCGCTGAAGGTGGCGAAATGCTGCCGTGCCAGAAGTGTCGTCGGCACGACGATGGCGACCTGGCGGCCGCTCATCGCCACCACAAAGGCGGCGCGCAACGCCACTTCCGTCTTGCCGAAACCGACATCGCCGCAAATCAGCCGGTCCATCGGCTGGCCCATGGCCAGATCGTCGATCGCCGCCTCGATCGCCGCCATCTGATCGTCGGTTTCCTCATACGGGAAACGCGCCGAAAATTCCGCCAGCAGCCCGTCCTGCGGCACGATCTTTTCCGCCAGTTTCAATAACCGCGCCGCCGCCGTCTTGATCAGCGCTCCGGCCATGTCGCGAATGCGCTTCTTCAGCCGCGCCTTGCGGTTCTGCCAGGCAACGCCGCCCAGTTTATCGAGATCGGCGTCCGAGCCCTCCGATCCGTAGCGCGTCAAAAGCTCGATATTCTCAACCGGCAGGAACAGCCGGTCGCCGCCGGCATAGGTCAGCTCCAGGCAGTCGTGCGGCGCGCCGGCCGCCTCGATCGATTTCAGACCGGCAAAGCGGCCGATGCCGTGTTCGACATGAACG
This sequence comes from uncultured Afifella sp., assembly GCA_945787495.1. Classification (GTDB taxonomy): domain Bacteria; phylum Pseudomonadota; class Alphaproteobacteria; order Rhizobiales; family Afifellaceae; genus CALZIL01. The sequence continues at coordinate 3,421 of CALZIL010000266.1, forward strand.
ACGAGATCCCCGGCATCCAGGCTCGTCGCCTCCGTAAGCGCGTCGGCGGCGCGCTTGCGGGCCCGCCCGGTGCGAACCAGCCGGTCACCGAGAATGTCCTGGTCGCCGATAACCGCCAGGTCCGGCGTTTCAAAACCGGACTCAAGCGGCAGCACCGCCAGCGCCGCCATGCCCTTCGGCAGGCTTTCCACGCCGGCCCAGTCATCGATATTGCGAAGATTGGTTAGGCCGTGATCGCCGAGCACCTGCCCGAGCCGGTCGCGCGCGCCGTCGCTCCACGCCGCCAGAACGATCCGCTTGCCGGCCTCGTGCAAGGCGCGGCTGTGATCGACGAGCGCGTCGAACACATTGACGTCGCCGGCATTGCGTTCCAGCGCGAACGACCGGCCGGTGCGCCCACCAAGATCGATGGCCCTGGTGCCCTCGCCGCTCTCAGGCTCCGCAAATGGCGAGATGCGGGCCGACGGCCGGCTTGCCAGCTGCTCGCGCCATTCCGCTTCATCGAGATAAAGCGCTTCCGGCGCAACCGGTTTATAGGGCGCGCCACCGGCGGCAAGGCCGTCCAGCCCCTCGCGCCGGGCATCGTAATGGTCGGTGATATCCGCCAGCCGCTCCGCGGTAGCTTCCTCGACCAGATGGTCGATGACGACCGGCGCATCGGGCAGATAGTCGAAGATCGTCTCCAGCCCCTCGTGGAAGAGCGGCAACCAGTGTTCCATGCCGGGAAACCGCCGGCCCTCGCTGATCGCCTCATAGAGCGCATCGCCACCGGTCACGGCGCCGAAGGCGGCGCGGTAATTTTGCCGGAAGCGACCGATCGTTTCCTCGGTGAGGATCACCTCGTTCGCCGGCACCAGATCAAGCCGCGGCAGCGTGCCGCTGGTGCGTTGGCTCGCCGGATCGAACGGCCGGATCGACTCCAGCGTGTCGCCGAAGAAGTCGAGGCGCACTGGCGCCTCGGCGCCCGGCGGAAAAAGGTCGACGATGCCGCCGCGCACCGCATATTCGCCGCTCGCGCGCACTGTCGGCGTCCGATCGAAACCGTTGGCGGCAAGCCATTTGACGAGCGCCTCCATGGCGACGACATTGCCGGCCGCCGCCGACCATGACCGCTCAGTGATCACATTGCGGGCCGGTACGCGCTGGATGATGGCATTGGCCGTCGTCATGACGATCAGCGGCGCGGCGCTTTGCCCGGATTCGCTCAAGCGGTGCAGCGCGTTCATCCGCCGCGCCGAAATCTCGGCATTGGGCGAGACGCGGTCATAGGGCACGCAATCCCAGGCCGGAAAGACCAGTTTTTCCACGTCCGGCGCAAAATAGTCGAGCGTGCGGGCGCTCATCATCATGCGGCGGGCATCGCGCGCGACAAAAATCAGCGCGTGCTTGCGGCCTGCCTCGGCCCGCGCCAGCGCGGAAAACACGAGCCCGTCATAGCCATCGGGCACGCCGCCGAGCAGCACGCCGGTCTGCTTGTCGAATACGGTTTTGAGGGCGGAAAGGTTCATAGTCGCTCTTCAACCGTCCCGTTCGGCCAGACTATCGTGAAAGCCGGCAAGTGCCCTGTATACGGCATTGTCGTGGTCCGGCGCGACCGGCGCGCTGCCGGTGAGCCAAGCGTAGAGTTCGCGATCAGCGACGTCCATGAGCGCCTCGAACTGATTCATTTCTTCCTCGCTCAAGCTGTCGATCCGGGCATCGGCGAACGGTCCCAGCAGCAAGTCCATCTCGCGCGTGCCCCGGTGCCAGGCGTGAAACAGCGCCCGCCGCTGGCGGCTGTTCAGGCTTTCCGTCGTGCGTGTCGTGCCGGTCACGGTGATAGTGTCGTCCCAAAAAACGGCCAATCGCGGCGATCGGCTGGTGCACTCGGCCTTGGGCTGTATAGATTGGCCGCGCGGCAAACAAGCCAGGCGAGCCGGCCGCAAAACTGAAAACGCATATAGGCAGTTCCGCGACCCATGCGCCCTTCCCGCCTCGATCCGCTGTTTGCGCCGGCACGATCGCTGCCGGGCGTCGGGCCGCGCATCGAGACACTTCTCAAAAGGTTGTTCGGCGAGGCCGAAGCCGATTGTCTTGTCCGCGATCTCCTTCTGCACTTTCCGGCAGGATTTATCGAACGCCGGCCGGTCCGGACTATCGCCGAACTGCCGGGCGAAGGTGTCGTGACCCTGACGGTAATGGTCGAGCGCCACGACATTCCACCCAGCGGCTCACGGGCGCCGTGGCGCGTCACCGTCGCCGACGACACCGGCTCCATGCAGCTCGTCTATTTCAACCCGCGCGCCGACTGGCTGAAGAAGAGCCTGCCGGTTGGCGAGAAGCGCACGATCAGCGGCCGGCTGGAATGGTATGACTACCGCGCCCAGATCGTGCACCCCGATTATAT
>CALZIL010000267.1 GCA_945787495.1 uncultured Afifella sp.
CGAGCATGATCAATGTCCTGAAACTGCTCAAGGCGCGTCTGATCATACCGATGCACTATTTCGGTTCGCAGACGCTGGCGACGTTTCTCGACGGCATGCGCCAAGAATTCGAGGTCGAAATCAGCGTCTCGCCGGTCGTCGTCGTCTCAGTCCTGACGCTGCCGAAATCACCGAAGGTGCTGGTGCTGCCCGGTTATTGACGGGGCCGGCAGGTTGCGTGCCAATCGCCCGGCGATCCGTCTCTACGTCGCCTGCCAGGCGACCAAGATCACCAGCAGGCCGGCGCCGATATTGGAAAAGCACCAGAGGCGTCGGAACGGCTCGCTGAAATAACGATGGCCCAGCCTGCGCCGGTTCGCCTCCCAGAACCAGGCGCTCAGGCCGTGATAGACGAAGATAACGCCGGGAACCCAGGCCAGCCTGGCGCCCCAACCGACGTCCATAAACAGCCCGATCGCCGCCAGCGGATAGACCCAGCCGATGATGACATCGGCTTTGGCGATGCCGTCCTCATAGGCCTGGAATTCCGGCAGAAGGCCCTTTTCCAGGACACCGAGCCGGATGGCGAGATCGGGATCGAAGACGGCGATCGCCTGGCCGAGCCAGTGCAGGCCGAAGCCGATAATCAGAATCAGGACGGCGGCGAGGATGTTGGCATAGGGAAAGACCGGCTCCATGGGTACCTCTCAGATTATGTTGCCTACATGGCCAGCGGCCCTCATGCGGCGTCGGGGTCCGCCTGGATCATGCCGAATTTGAGGCCGCCCGGCTCGGCGCAGGTGGCGTACCAGCCGATGCCCGGGACCGGCATTTTGTCTTCGACAATGGTCCCGCCGCTTTGCCTGACCCGCGCCAGAAACGCATCGAGATCGGGCACCGGGATCGTGACCTGGGTCAACGGCCTGCCTTCGGTGATTTCGGTATCGGCAACGGCACCGATGCCGCCATCGATCCCCGGTTCGTCAGGGGCGCCGGCCTGGATGCGGTAATATTTGTACGGCATCGGAAATTCCTCAAAGTGCCAGCCGAACAAGCCCTCAAAGAAGGCTTTCGCTGCTTCGATATCGTTGACGGTAAAGTCGAAATAGGCGGGCTTCATCGTTTCGTCCTTTCACGGTCACACAGCGAACACCGCTTCAAAATGCACAATTATCCAGAGCAGGAAGGCGAGACCGACAAGACCGGCAAACGGAAAGGCGATGAACCACATGAGTGTCATTTGCGGCCGTTCAAACTTCAGGCTCGTTACCGTCGTCGCCAGATTGATCCAGACCATCCAAAAGCCGATCATCGCCATCAGCAGAAATCCCCAGGACGACGCCATAAGGACCAGCGTGATGCCAACAAAGGTCAGCGGGCAGGTGACAACGATATCGGCCAGCGCGAGGCCATAGAGAATTTTCTGCTCTTGCCAGCTATCGGCGGTACCGTCCGGATTGGCCATCGCCTTGCCGCGCAGCACCTGGAGCTGCCAGACGAACAGGATCAGCATCAGCGCGCCGATCATGGCGAGCAAGGCATAGAGGCTGACCAGCGACATCAGGGACAGATCGTGCATCGTGCCTGCGGTGTTCTTTGCCGACCAGACTGGGCCAAAACGCACCTGCCGTCGTTGACCCCGGTCAAGCCAAGCGCCCTTGCACACCCCCTCCCTTCAAGCCGCCAAACAGGCTATGACGGCTGCAATAGAGGTTCCATCATGACGATTTCGACACCGATCGATCCAGATATGCCGATTGCGGCCGCGCGCGGCGTAGAGAGCATGGAAGAGGCGCGGGCCTGGTGCCGGACGCGCGGCGTGGAGGACATTGAATGCATCGTGCCGGACCAGGCCGGCGTGGCGCGCGGCAAGCTGATGCCGGCGGAAAAATTCTTCAACGCAAGTCCGATGACGCTGCCGGCCTCGATCTTCACCCAGACGATCACCGGCGACTATCCCGATAGCGACGACGCCTATGTTGAAGGCATCACCGACGGTGATCTGATCCTGATGCCGGATTTATCGACCCTGGCGATTGTGCCATGGGCGTCGGACCCGACTGCACAGGTGCTGCATGATGCCTTCCGCAAGGACGGCACGCCGATCGATATTGCGCCGCGGCGGGTGCTGCAGCGGGTGCTGGCGCTTTATGGCGAGCGCGGCCTGAAACCGGTCGTCGCACCGGAGCTCGAATTCTATCTGGTCAAACCGAATCTCGATCCGGATTATCCACTTGAGCCGCCGGTCGGGCGCTCCGGCCGGCCGGAACGGGCGCGGCAATCCTATTCGATCTCGGCGGTCAATGAATTTGAGGCGCTGTTCGACGACGTCTACGAATTCTCCGAGGCACAGGGGCTGGAGATCGACACGCTGGCGCATGAGGACGGCACGGCGCAGATGGAGATCAATCTCCAGCACGGCGATCCGGTCGAACTGGCCGACCAGGTTTTTCTGTTCAAGCGGACGATCCGCGAGGCGGCGCTGCGGCACGACATGCACGCCACCTTCATGGCCAAGCCGATTGCCAGCGAACCCGGCTCGTCGATGCATATCCACCAGTCGATCCTCGACATCAAAACCGGGCACAACGTATTTTCCGACGAGGACGGCAAGGCGACGCCGGCCTTTTATCACTATATCGGCGGGCTGCAGGCCTATGTGCCGAAGGTCATGTGCATGATGGCGCCCTACGTCAATTCCTACCGGCGGTTTGCGCGGTATACCGATGCGCCGATCAATGTGCGCTGGGGTTACGACAACCGCACGGTTGGCTTGCGGGTGCCGTTATCACAGGCCGAGGCGCGGCGGGTGGAGAACCGGGTGCCCTCGTCGGACGCCAATCCTTATCTGGCCATCGCCGCCTCGCTGGCCTGCGGCTATCTCGGCCTGACAAGGGAAATGGAGCCCGACAAACCGGCTGACGCCATGGTGCCGGAAGAAACGCTGACTCTGCCGCGCTCCATCCTCGATGCAGTGCGACTTTTGGAAGCCACGCCGGAGCTGGTCGACATTTTTGGCGAAGCCTTTGTCGGGGTCTATCACGGCATCAAAGAGACGGAATTTGAAACCTTCATGGGCGTCATCAGCCCGTGGGAGCGCGAATATCTGCTGCTTGCCGTATAGAGCGAGATGAGGTCAAATTGAACCATTTGATGGAGTCAAATCAGCCTGTCGCCAAGGCGCGGAGCGCCGTGCGATGTGGTGCATCGGACAAGCTCCTTGCGGTCCGCTTGTGGTCGGCCAGACCACGGCGCGAACCGCGCCTCGTCAGCAGACGCTAAAAGCCGGTCAAATGATTCAATTTGACCTCATCTCGCTCTAGTACCAAAGAGCATGACAACCTATCAGTCGCCAATCTCGCCAGGGGTGAGCTGGTACGAAGCCTCATGTGGGCCGAGGCCGGGCTATGCACCGCTTGAGGGTGACAGAAGTTGCGACGTGGCGATTATCGGCGGCGGCTATACCGGGCTGTCGGCCGCCTATCATCTGGCCAAGGCCGGCGCCGAGGTCGTGCTTTTGGAGGCGCACGGGCTCGGCGACGGCGCTTCGGGGCGCAATGGCGGTCAGCTCTCGTCGGGCCAGCGGCAATCCGTTCTGTGGCTGGAAGAGCGTTTCGGCTATACTCGCGCCAAGGCGCTGTGGAATCTCGCAGAAGAGGCCAAGGCGCACGCGGTCGGGCTGATTGAAGAGCACAGCATCGATTGCGACCTAACCCTCGGCCATCTGACTGCCTTGCACAAAGCGCGCTACTACGCCGCCGAGGCGGCAATCGTGGACGCGCTGTGGACGCGCTACAATTATGACAAGATCATCATGCTGGTCCGGCCGGCGATGGCGGCGGCGCTGGGGTCGGATTTCTACTATGGCGGCAGCCGCGATAGCGGCGCCGGACACCTGCATCCGATGAAGTTCCTGATCGGCATGGCCAATGCGGCGACGGCTGCCGGCGCGCAAATATTTGAAGACACGGCGGCTATCACGATCGAAGCCGGCCGGCGACCGAAGGTGCGGACATTTTCCGGCACGCTGCATGCCGGCCGGGTGCTGATCGCCTGCAATGCCCATATCGGCGCGCTGGAGCCAGAGACGGCGCGCCATGTCATGCCGATCCGCTCCTATATTGCCGCAACCGAACCGCTGGCCGATGACAGCGGGGTGCTGCCGGGCGACGAATGCGCCTGCGACAGCCGTTTTGTCATCCGCTATTTCCGCAAGAGCGCTGATAACCGACTGCTGTTCGGCGGCCGGGAGGTCTATACCGGCGGACCGGCGAAAAACATCGCGCCTCACCAGCGCCAGCAGATCGGCGAGGTCTATCCGCAGCTCAAGGATGTCGCAATCAGCCATGCCTGGGGCGGATCGGTGGCGGTCACGCTGCCACGGTTGCCCTTCGTGCGGGAGGTGATGCCAAAGGTCCTTTCCGTTGCCGGCTTTTCCGGCCAGGGCGTGGCGCTGGCGCCGTTTGCCGGCAAGCTCGTGGCGGAGGCTTTTAACGGCAACCGCGAACGGCTGAAGCTGTTTGAGGACCTCGCAATCCCGGCCTTTCCCGGCGGCGCATTATTGCGCCAGCCGCTGTTGACTCTGGCCATGGCGTTCTACGCGCTGCGCGACCGGATTTAGGGACACCTACCAGCCTGGCATTCGCCAAGCACCACTTGACACCGATCAAGGTGACGCTGGGCCAGCGATGCTGAATGCGCCTCATCATCACTTGATGGAGGCAGGCATGGCGGTTGGCGACTGGGGTGAATTCATTCATCAGACGGATCGGCGGATGGCCGATATCCGCAGGGGCGTGCCGGGCGTTGCCAAAGGCTTCGCCGAGGTCGCCAAGGCGGCGATCGCTCCGGGCGCGCTCGATTCAAAAACCAAGGAGCTGATCGCCCTGGCCATCGGCATCACGGCGCGCTGCGATGGCTGTCTGGCCTATCATGTCAAGGCGGCGATCCGCTGCGGCGCAAACCGCCAGGAGATCCTGGAGACGATCGGCGTCGCGGTCTATATGGGCGGCGGCCCGTCGATGATCTATGGTGCCGAGGCGCTGGCCGCCTATGACGCGCTATGCAGCGACAAGGCCTAGCCGCACGCCGTTCTTTTCCACCTCGAACACAGCGACCGCCAACAACCAAAGACGGAAACGGCTAAATCGGCGTCACTGCGTCAGATCGATGCGTTCCAGGCTGGCGACCGTGTAAACCTTGAGCGGCTGGCCGCGGCCCTTGACCGTGATCTCGGCGGTCTGCGAGCCGGCAAGAGCGTATCCGGAGGCATGGACAACCTCGGAGGAAACCACCAATTCCACGCCAAGCTCCTTGGAACTGGATTCAAGCCGGCTTGCTGCATTCACCGTATCGCCGAGCGCCGTTATTGAATCGTCCCGCCTGTTTGCGCCGGCGACGCCGACGCGGCCAAGGATTGCCGGGCCGACATGAATCCCGACACCGATTTTCAAGGGCTGGTCGAGCTGGCCGGCCAGGCTGGCATTGAAATCGGCCATCGCCTTGCCCATTTCGACGGCCGCATTCAGCGCGTCCCGGCAGCCGCGTCTGACATCGCCCGATACGCCAAAAAGCGCCATGATGCCGTCGCCGATAAATTTGTCGACGCGGCCGCCGGCGCGTTCGATCTCGCTCGCCATCGCCGTCAGATAGCGGTTCAGAATGAAGACAACGTCGAACGGCAGGCGCTCTTCGGAAAAGCGGGTAAAGTCACGCATGTCGACGAACATGATCACCACCGGCTGTTCCACGCCCCAGCGGTGATCATCGGTGATTGCAACATCGGCCGGGCCGGTTTCCCGGGCCGGCATGAGCGGGGTAAGCGAAATATCGGCGCGTGGGCGGATCTGACAGGCAAGCCGCGTCGCCGCATCGGCGTGCACACGTTCCAGAACCATTTTCTCCCGTCCTGACGGTGACTCCAGCGTTTCATGGCCGGCATCAATGCGGACCCGGCAGGTCGAACAGCGCGCCCTTCCGCCGCAAACCGAGGCATGTGGAATGCCATGAATGCGGCTGATTTCAAGAACCGTCAGGCCGGGTGTCGCGCGCACAAGGATGTTTTCGGGATAGGTCACCTTGATGGTGTTACGCGCGCGGCGCAGGCGCCGCCTGACCGGATTGTAGAGCACAATTCCGGCGAACAGGAACGCCAGGCCGCCGGTCAGCCTTTGCCCCCAATCGTTCAGCAACCGGACGTCCGCTTCGCTCATTGTCTGGCCATAGCTGTCCGCGGCGGCCTGCCTTTCAAGCCGGTCATCGATCGTCCGCCCGCCCTCGATGAAGCCGAGCACAGCCAAAACGGGGATAAGCACCGCCAGCGCAAAAAGCACCGGCACGAGGCGCCGGTACCATTGCTTGAGGCGCAGCCAGAAATGCAGGCCGATAACCGAGTGCACCCACACGACCGTCAACAACGCGATCTGATCGAGGGCGGCGCCCGACCACATGGTCTCAAGGACGGCGCTGTAGTCATTGGGCTTGTCAAAAATCTCCGAAGCGAAACGGGTGTGGATCAGATGTTTGACGATGAGCGCCGGAATGAGAAAACCAAGGGCCCATTGCATGGCTTCCCACACCGGCATTTTAAGGGTCCGGCGCCTTGTAAAACGGCGAACCACGAACACGATATGCGTCGCCATCGCGCCATAAAGCAGAACCGTTCCCGGAACGCTTCGCCAGAACGCAACCCTGACCTTCTGCATGGCTTCCATGGCCTCGGGGGAAATCAGGCCGAGCGCGTGATTGATAAAATGGAGCAGTGCGAAGGAAAACAGCACCAGCCCGGACAGCAGACGAAGCCGCGGCGCAGCGTGGCCCCAGCCGCGCCAGACAATACGACCGCGTTTCTGCGGCCCGCTTGATGCGGCGGCCGGGACGGTCATCGCCAGTGATCCTTCTCGTCCTCAAACACAGCGGCCGCCATCGACCTCCAGGGCGACGCCGGTGACGATGGCGACCTTGCTTTCAAGACGCATGGTTATTTTCCTCCGCTGATTGCGGCACTATAGAAGCCGGTGCGCGGTCGTGATAGAAGGCCGCGCCCTTCCCGCTGCTTCCATCAACACTTTCACCGGAGTTTTCATGACGAATGACGCAGCTGCCGCACGGCTCGATTTCGCCCGCGATCTGGCCGAAGCCGCCGGCGCCAAGGCGATGGATTATTTCCGCGATCTCGGCAGCCTGTCGATCGAGAGCAAGGGCCATCAGGACATGGTCTCGATCGCCGAGCGCTTCGCCGAGGACGGCATTTTGGGCGAGGAATTCGGCGGCGAGACCGGGTCGTCGGGATTCACCTGGGTCATCGATCCGATCGACGGCACCGGCAATTTCGTCAGCGGCATTCCGGCCTGGACCGTCGTCATTGCCTGCGTGGAGGACGGCCGGACAATTGCTGGCGTCATTCACGATCCCAATGTCGGCGAAACGTTTTCGGCGGCGCGCGGTGGCGGCGCTTATCTGAACGGCCGGCCGATGCATGTCGCCAGCGGCGTCACGCTCAAGACCGGCAGCGTCGGCACCGGCTTTTCCAACCGGGTGCCGGGCGAAGGGATCACCCGTTTCATCACCGCGCTGGTTGCCGCTGGCGGCGTCTTCTACCGCAATGCATCGGGCGCGGCGATGCTGGCCTATGTCGCGGCGGGACGGCTGATCGGCTATTACGAGCCGCACATGAACGCCTGGGATTGCATCGCCGGCCTGTTGATGATCGAGGAGGCCGGCGGCCGTGTCTTGCCCTTTGACGGCAAAACCATGCTTGCCGAAGGCGGCGTGGTACTGGCGGCCTCGCCCGACGTGTTCGGCGATATCGAAAAGCTGGCTTCGGCCTGAGCGCCTC
>CALZIL010000268.1 GCA_945787495.1 uncultured Afifella sp.
CCGGCACTGTCTGGCCCTTTGCGAGGTCGGGCTGAATGCGTGTCGCTATAGCTGTCGGCAGACCAATGAACGACTCGCCCTTCCGCATTGAGGCTGGCTCGGAGCTCAACCACCATAGCCGAGGCATAGGGCTCCCAGGCGTGCTCATCCTCACGGGTCCATTTCAAGAGGATCGGCCGTCCCGGAAACGTCCGGGCCACCAACACCGCTTCGAATGCCGCATCATCGGCGCCGTTGTGGCCATAGCAACCGGACCCGAGCGCGTGGTGGATGGTGATGTCGCCGGCGGGGAGGTCGAGCACTTCGGCGATGGTGTCGCGCAGCGGATAGATGCCCTGACTGTGCGTCCACACCGTTATCCTGCCGTTCTCCGTCATGGCCATGGCAGCCGACGGGCCGATGGAACCGTGCATCTGATAGGGACGCTCAAACCGGGCCGAGAGCGTCATGGTGGCATCGGCCGGTGGTTCCGGCAAGGCCGGGACAGGTGACTTTTCGGGCGTGCCACCGACCACGGGAAAGCTCAACCGGTCGTTTTCTGTCAGCGCCATGAAGATGTCGGTCTCGTCCAGGCCGGGGCCGCCATCCCACGCGGCGGTGGCGGCGAGCCGCTCGGACGCCTTGATGACGGCGAATTCATCCGCCCCGGCAATGGCGAGGAAACTGCCGTCGCGGACGATTTCCAGGCCCTGTGCCTTGAGTCTTTCACAAACCGTTTCGTCCAGTTCGCTCAACCGCGCAATTGAATGCGGCGGCCGGACGACCCGGGCATGCCACATGCCATCCATGACCATGTCGTGGACGAAAACGGTCCGCCCCGTGACCTGACCCACCGCACCGCGCGGCGTCGCCGGTTTGCCGATCCGGCTATAAGTATCAGGCGCCTTCAGCTCCACGTCGGGATCGACGGGAATGCCGAATCGCTTGCCGCCGGCCAACTCCTTGAGGCTTACCGACTGGTTGGTCGCCGGATCTCGGATCAGGCCGCCATCCATCCGAAGCGCCGCCACGTCGGTTTCGAATTGCCGAGCGGCCTGGTCGAGCAGATGACGCCGCGCGCTCGCCGCGGCCCGGCGGACGGCGTGCCCCGATTGTTCAATGGAATTGCTGCCGGCCGTGACCCCTTCATTTGGTGTCATGCCGGTCTGGCGCGCCTCCACGACGATATCGGCCGCATCCACCTCCAGTTCCTCTGCGGCGACAATGGCGATGGCGGTGGAGATGCGCTGGCCTAGATCCACCTTGCCGGAACGCACATGGACCCGGCCGTCGGCATCGATGGCGATCCAGTCGTCGACATTGGGGCTGGCTGTGAGGCTCGGGTTCGACGCCACGGGTTCAGCCGCCGCCGGTCAAGAGTTTGAGGGCACGCAGAATGCGCGGGTGCGATCCGCAACGGCACAGATGCGGAGTCAGCGCTTCGCGAATCTGGGCATCGCCGGGTTTGGGTGATTGATGCAAAAGTGCCGTGGCGGCGATGACAATGCCCGGCGTGCAATAACCGCATTGCGCGGCGCCGGCGGCGGTAAAGGCCCTTTGCACATCATTGCCGTCACCATCGCCGGCCAGGCCTTCGACGGTGACAATCTCCTTGCCCTGGAAGTCGCCGGCGGCCACCGCACAGCAAAGCGTTGAAACGCCATCGACCAGCACCGCGCAAGCGCCGCACTGCTCCAGCCCGCAACCCAGCTTGGCGCCCGTCAGGCCGAGATTGTTGCGAAGCACGAACAGCAACGGCGTCGCCGGGTCGGCGTTGATACGGTGTTTGGTTCCGTTGAGGAGAAGGGTGATCACGTCCGTGGCGCTTTCGGCAGCATCCGATGCCCGCGTCAAACCTGGTCGCCGACTGCCAGATGAGCGACGGTTTCGCCGGTTTCGGTAAATGTCCGTGTCACGTCGCGCGCGCCATAGATCCACAATATCGTCAGGTCATTCTCACCGATATTGATGAAACGATGTGGTTTTTCGGCCGGAATGAATGTCGTGTCATAGCGCGTCAGGACCGTCGATACATCGTCGACAATAACCTCTGCCTCGCCCGCCAGGATTGTCACTTGTTCACTGCAATTGTGGCTGTGCATCGGCGCACCGCCTCCTACCGGGAAAACAGTCGTGCCGGATGTGAATATCGTGCTTGCGGCATTTTCCTTGCCGACGAGGAGCCGGGTCAGGACGCCATTTCCGCGGCGAAAACCATCGACGGTCTGGTATTTGGTGATTACTGCGTTTTCCATTGCCTATAAATCCCGGCACAATTATCGTCGCCGTATCTTAGGGTCCAGACACTCCCAACAGCAATTTGTTTCTGCTTGATTTTTCAATTGCAGGCGATCACCGGACCGCCCGATCGGGAACGGAAGACAGATGAGCGGCATGGCATCAAGACGCGTGGAAAAATCTGATCTTGAAGCCTTTATTGTGCGGGTGTTCCAGGCCTGCGGTGTGCCCGAGGACGATGCGTTTGAAGTTGCGCAGCTTATGGCCGAGGCGGATCTGATCGGCGCCGATGCGCATGGCGTTTTCCGTCTGCCGCAATATGTCAAACGGATTGAGGCGGGCGGGATCAATACGCATCCGGCAATCTCGGTGGAAAGCGAGCGAGCCGCGATGGCGGTTCTTGATGGCGACAATGCACTGGGCCATTTGGTGATGAGCCGCGCCGCCGAATTGGCGGTCGAAAAAGCTGCGACGAGCGGCGTTGCGTGGGTCGGCGCTCACCACAGCAATCATGCCGGCCCGGCGTCGCTCTATGCACGCATGCCCTTGAGCCAGGACATGATCGGTCTCTATGTCGCCGTCGGCAGTGCCAACCACTTGCCGCCCTGGGGCGGCATAGACATGTTGCTCAGCACCAATCCGATCGCCGTCGCCATCCCGTCCGGGCAGAACTCGCCGATCGTGCTTGATATGGCAACGACGGTCGCCGCTTACGGCAAGGTCAAGACCATGGCGCAGCGTGGAGAGACGATGCCGGAAGGCTGGATGATCGACGCGATGGGCAATCCGCTGACCGATCCCAAACGCGCCGGCGAAGGCTTTCTGCTGCCGATCGGCGGTCCGAAAGGCTACGGGCTGGCGCTGATATTCGGCCTATTGGCAGGAACGTTGAATGGCGCGGCGTTCGGCAAGAACGTCGTCGATTTCAATGCTGATTCAAAGACCGTCACGAATACCGGTCACTTCGTCATCGCACTCGATATCGCCGCGTTCACCGATGTCGAGACCTTCAAACGCGATGTCGATGACATCTGGGCCCAGATGAAAGGTTCGGCAAAACTGCCCGGATTTTTCGAAATCCGGCTGCCCGGCGAGCGTCTGGCCAAAACGATGGCGGAGAATTCCGCCAACGGCATCCCCATCCCGGCCGAGCTTGGCACCCAGTTGGACGATCTGGCGGCCTCGCTGGATGTCGCCAGGCTGTGAGTGACGTTCTGAACGATTTCCCGTCAATCACGCAGGATTGACACTTCGGCTGCGGACGGCCACCACGTTTTTCGGTTTGGAGGCTCTGACGATGGATGATGGAATCTGGGCGACCTGGTATGATCTGCCGGAAGCCGGCAATGACGACTACTTTGCCTGGCTGCACGGTGATTATCTGCCGCAGCTGCTGCAGCGCCCCGGTTATGTCTGGGCCGCGCATTACCACATCACCGGCGGCGGCGCGCGCATGCAGGAGATCCACGATCGCCTGCAACGCCCGCAGACAGAAGATGTGCCTGCCGGCTCGCAATATTTGGTCCTGGTCGGCGCGGCCTCGCCGCAGGTCTTTTTCAATCCCTGCGCGGTGTCGCAACAGGGCCAGGAGAGCGGCGCGGCGGGCGAGATGCTGGCCCGCCGCATCGGCGCGCGCGAATGCATTTTTTGCGAACAGGCTCGCGTCAATGGTCCCGAATATGCCCGCAGCGCACCGGGAACCACGACCGCACCGGCAATTCAGATGGGCAGTTTCCGCACTGCCTCCGTCGCCGACGAATACGATCTGGGTCGGTCGCCAGCTGGGCTAAGCACTCCGTGCTCTACGAATTCACCTCGCTGGACGCCCGCCGGGAGCATTTCCAGAACCACGAGTCGCTGGCGCTGGACGACAAGGTCTGGACCAGCAAGATCATCGGTTACACGATTCACGCGCCGGGTTCGCCCAGTGTCGGCAACCGCATCTGGCCGCCGCTGAGCGCCCAGGAAGAGTAGCACGCGGAATTAAGTTCCTCCGGCTGTGGTTTTATTGTCGTTCCACCAGGCGCTTCGCATGTAGGCCATGTAATCTTCCAGATCGACCTTCTTTGATCTTCTGATCAAACCGACCTGTTCGGATGCCTCAATGTCAACCTGCAGGCCATCGGTGAAGCGATTCCAGAAATTGAAAAAACCGGAAACCATGGTGATCTCGACGATCTGTTCCTGACTGAAATGCTCTTTCAGTTCCCGCATGACCTCCGGCTTCTGGTGATAGGTCCTGAGCGTCAGGCATTCAGCCCAGGCAATGGCTGCTTTCTGGGCCGGATTGAACAGTTCGGACGCATGGTAATCGCCTTCGATCGCAGCAATCTGTTCATCGGAATATCCCACCGCCTTGCCAAGCGCCGTGTTGTGGCCAACACAGTAATCGCAACCGTTCAGCATCGACGTTTTCAGGATCGCCAGCACCTTGATATCGATGCTCAAGGCCCCGGTGATCTCTTCCCTGAGCGCCGGTATCATGAAGCCGAGCAGGGCCTGGGCGATTTTGGGCGCGTGGGCGGCGACACGCACCGCATTGGCGACGCGGCCCAGCATTTTCGAACAATGTTCGAACAGCACCGCCTGCTGCGGGTTCGCTTCGTCGTCGGTAACGATGGGGATCAGTGCCATGTGACCTTCCTGTCGTGCATTGGCTACATAATGGGAACGCAAATACAGAGGGCATCCCGTTGTCAGAGATGCCCTCTTCTTTGGTGACTTTGAAGCGCTATTATTGTGCCAGTGACTTGACCAGCTCTTTATAGGTCTCGCTCTGTTTGGGTCGCATCATCTCGTAATCCGGCCCGTTGATGAACGCCTGGTTCTCGCCGATCCGTTTGATCAGGCCTTTATAAGTCTTGTCTTCGTTCACCTTCATCAACGCGTCTTGCAGCATTTTGAGGCGGTCCTCCGGAATACCGCGCGGCGCCATGATGATGCGGGCCATTTGCCCGATATCGGCGGAGTATCCGAGATCACCAAAGCTCGGCACGCCCTCAAAATGCGATTTCGCGCCGCCGCTGGCCAGTACCCGGACCGCATCGCCCTGAGCCAGGATCGTGGAGGGAAACTGCAAGGTGAAGTCGGCTTCGGCGGCCAGGAAACCACGCATCGACGGTCCGCCGCCCTTATAGGGGACCATGGTCACCTTGATGCCGGCTTCCTTGAAAAGCTGCATCGCCTGTACTTGGACCGCCCCCCATACGCCTCTATGTGCAATCTTCAGCTTACCGGGGTTAGCCTTGGCTAAGTCGACCAGGTCCTTCAAGTTTTTGAACNAATCAGCGACGCATCGTTGGAATTGAGCTGCGCGACCGTGACGAAATCCTTGGTCGTGTCATAGGGCAGCTTCTTCACGTGCTGCTGAAGCTGATCATAATAATTGTGGGTGAACAGAAGCGTATATCCGTCGGCCTCCGCACTGGCTGCGGCCGCGGTCCCGGTCTGGCCGCTGGCGCCGGGCCTCAGTTTCACGATCACGGCGTTGCCGAGATACTCCGGAATCACGCTGGTGAAGACCCGGGCGTTGCGGTCATGCGAGCCGCCCGCCCCCAAGGGAACGATCATCGTGATCGGCTGTTCCGGATACTGAGCCATTGCGCCGCTCATTCCGAAGCCGAGAACAAGCGCTAACCCTATGAACAACAAAGAAATTTTACGGACAATCATCGGATGTTTCTCCCTGTTTCGTTTTTTTGCCGGAATTGTTCTTTTTTGCGTTCTTGTTGGTAAAAATATTAGATGAGATGAGCTGTGAAGGAAAGTTCGGATTGCATCGACAATGATGACGATCCGGCGTCAAAGCCCGGATTTCGCACGGAAAAACCGTTGCGGGCATGAGGCTTGATCCAACGAGCCGGCTTATTCGGACACCCCCTCGGCCATTGTCCGGCGCAGACGGAGGCTTCGCCGCCACATCAGAAAGGTCAGAAGCGGGGTCAGCAGCAGAATGCCGGCGGTGATCGGACGATCGACGATGACGTAGCCCAGGAGGTTGCCCTGGGAGAGGATGACCGTCTGTCCGAAGGAGTATTCGATGGTCGGGGTCAGAATGAAGGCCATGACCATCGGCGTGACGTCGAAGCGCAATTTCTTTGCCGCGTATCCGAAGGCCCCGAAAAACACCAGGAACGCCAGATCCATGGGATCAGAACGCGGCACGTAGCAGCCGGCGAAGGCGAACACCACCGTCAGCGGCAGCAGAATGGAGCGGCGGATGCCGACGACCTTGGCGAACAGCGGAATGGCGAAATAGCCGAGAACCAGAAAGAGGATATTCGCACAGACCATCGCCACAAGGATGGCGTAGACCAGCGGCCCCTGTTCGACCATCAGCTGTGGCCCCGGACGCAGGCCCTGGGCGATGAAGGCGCCGATCAGAATGACCGTGATGTTGTCGCCGGGAATACCCAGGGTCAGCAGCGGAACCATCGTCGGCCCATTGACGGCGTTGTTGGCGGCCTCGGCCGCGGCGACGCCCTCCAGTTCGCCGGTGCCGAACTTTTCAGGCGTCTTTGATGCGCTCTTGGCCGCCGCATAGCCCATGAAGGCGGCGACCACCTGGCCGACACCGGGAACGACCCCGATCGACGTGCCGATCCCGGTCGATCGGCATATGGTCCGGAAGCAGGCACGGAATTCCTGCCAGGTCAGCCTCCCGCCCTCCCGGGAGCTTATCTTCTGCCTGACGATGGCGGTGGTCTTGTTCTCGATCGCTGTCAGGATCTCGGGAAGCGCGTAAACACCGATCAGCATGGGCAGCAGGGGAATGCCGGCCCGGATGGCGAAGAAGTCGAAGGTGAAGCGCGACAGCGCCCCGATCGGGTCCTGGCCGATCAGCGAAAACAGCATGCCGGTGACCATCATCAAGAGACCCTTGACGAAGACCCCGGATGACGTGGCGGCGATGACGATAAGGGCAAGCAGGAGCACCGCGGCCAGTTCCGGCGGCCCGAACATTAGGGCGACGATGGCGATCGGACCGATGAACAGGATGGTCACGATATCGCTGGTGAGATCGCCGAACACGGAAGAAAAC
>CALZIL010000269.1 GCA_945787495.1 uncultured Afifella sp.
GAGACCGCCGCGCCGATGCGCCGTCGCCTGCGGCCCTGTCCGCTGCATTGATCCCATGCCGGTCACTCGCGGCTGCCCGGGGTGATCGTCAGCGTAATCCGCTGACTTTCGCGCAGGACAACCACATCCACCGGCGTGCCGACTTTAAGGCCGTCGAGCGCGTGGGAGTAGTCGTAGATATTGCCGATCGTCTGGCCCGCCATCTCCACGATGATATCGCCGTTCGTCAGGCCGGCGGCCTCGGCCGGCCCACCTTTGGCGACGCCGGCGATGCGTGCGCCCTCGATATCGGTCTGGCTATAGTCGGGGATCGTACCCAGATGAACCTGGGATGTGCGCCGGCGTGGCGACCCGCCCGTGGTCTCCTGGCGGATATAGTCAGGCGCTTCAGCGGCCGTTGCAAGGGACCGGGCAATCAACGCGATCAGCCGCGCAACCTTCTGCATGCCCGGGTAGTTGAGCCGGTCGGGCGTGTCACGGGGCGTGCTGTAGTCGCCATGCGCGCCGGTGAAGGCGTTCAGCACCGGCACGCCCTTAAGCGAGAAGGCGGTTGCATCGGTCGCCATGAAGGCGCTGTCGCTGGTGTTGATGCTCAGCCCCACGGGCACGTTGCGCTTCTCAATCTCCCGCGGCCACACCGAGCTTGAGCCGACGCCCTGCAGACTGAGCTGCTTATCCAGCCGTCCGATCATGTCCATGTTGAGGTAGGCCGCAATGTCGGGATGTAGGGTCTGGCGGTTCGCGTCACCGCCAAAGGTGCGGGTAAAATGGGTCGAGCCGAGAATGCCGAGCTCCTCGCCCGACCAGACGGCAAACAGAATGTCGCGTTCGAGTGGCAGTTTGCCTTGCGTCTTCGCGTCCGCCAGATATTCGGCGATTTCCAGCAGGGCCGCCACACCCGACGCATTGTCGTCAGCACCATAGTGGACCTTGCCCTGTTCCTCGGCAAGGGCAAGGGACTTGCCCTCGATGCCTGTGCCGAGATGGTCGATATGCGCGCCCACCGCAACCAGGCTGTCCGACGGTCGCTCGCCTGCTTTAAGCCGCGCCAGGACGTTGCGTCCGCGCGCCGTCTCCTGGACCAGATCGACCATGGCCGTGACGCGAATGCCCGGCAGGGCGAAGCCGGCGACCGCGTCGCCTGTATCGAGTGCCGCCTGCACCCCGCCCAGGGACTTGCCGGCGGAGGCAAGCATCGCCTCCGCCATGCTGTCGGAGATCGAGATGGCAGCGAGAGTCGCGCCGGCGGCTGCCGCTTCGAAGGACAGCGGCACAAGCTGGTCCTTGATCGCGGCCTTCGGTCCGCTGGCGACAATGATACCGAGCGCGCCGCGCGAGCGGGCGATCGCCGCCTTGTAGCCCAGCTCCGCGTGCCGGTAGAGGTGTTGGCGTCGCGCCTGCGTGATGTCTTCGGGCAGGTAACGCAGGATGAGCACCCATTTTCCGGTGACGTCGAGATCGCCATAGGAATCGTAAGGCGCGGACTCTTCGTCGGCCGGGGCGACAATCCCGTAGCCGGCAAAGGCGACCTCGGCGGGTTCGGTAGCGCCGGTCGCCGAAAGGCCGAGCGGTCGCCAGTCGCGGTCCAGAACCGGCACCTGCCGGACGCTTTCGACGGATAACCGGTTATTCGCGCCGAGCGACACCGCCGAGGTGAAGTCGAAACTCTGGAAATAGAGGCCTTCGTCTCCCGCAGGCTCCAGGCCCAGGGCCCGGAAGGCCGATGCAACATAGGCCGTCGCGCGGCGCTCGCCGGGCGAACCCGTCAGGCGACCCTCCATCTCTTCGGCGGCCAGGATTTCGACATGGCGGCGCAGGTCGTCGGCATCGATCGCGGCCCTGGTCTGCGGCACAGGCGGGGGTGCGGCTGGCAGCGCTTCAGCCGACGTTTTGCGCTCGAGATCGAGCAGCCGGCGGATCTCTGCATCGTTCCACTCGGCGATGAAAATCTGTGGCTGCTCGTCCGAAGTCCGGGCGCTTGACCACGAGAGCTGCTTTCCGTCCGGTGAAAATACCGGCAGGCCGTCGAAGCCGTCGCTGTATGTGACGCGAACCGGGTCGCGCCTGCCCTCAGCGTGGACCGCGTAGAGTTCGAAGTTCTTAAAGCCCTGCACGCTGGTCGCGAAAATCACGTAGTCGCCGGAGGGATGGAAGAATGGCGCCCAGGACATGGCGCCGAGACGGGTGATGGCCTTTTCGCCGCTGCCGTCGACATTCATCGTGTAGACCTCGGCGCTGCCGCCGTCGGGCGTGAAGCGGCGCCAGATGATCTTGCGGCCGTCATGGCTGAAGAACGGTCCGCCATCATAGCCTGGCGATCGGGTCAGGCGCCGCAACTCCGCGCCGTCGGAGCGCATGATGTAAAGGTCCATGAAATAGGACGGATCGCGGCTGAGGATTTCCTGCTCGTCCTCGCTTAACGGCCCGGCATAGGCATGGCGATTGGAGGCAAAGAGAATATGCTCGCCGTCCGGCGACCAGGATCCCTCTGCGTCATAGCCAAAGGCGTCGGTCAGGTTGACCGACTCGCCGCCCGTGACCGGGACTTCGAAAATGTCGTAGTGCGGATCGAAGCTCCAAGCGTAGCGCCGGCCGGTTCCGGCGGCACGCTTTTCCAGCTCCTCGCGCTGCCTGACCAGGGCGTCCGGGTCGCGATGCGTGGAGGCGAACAGCACCTTGTCGCCATCGGGGTGGAACCAGGCGCAGGTCGTCTTTCCCACCCCTGTGGAAAGCCGGCGCGTATCGCCGGTATCCAGATCCATCAGATAGATCTGGTAAAATGGGTTTTTCGGGTCGCGTTCGCTCTGAAACACCATCTGTGCGCCATCGCGGCTGAAGTAACCCTCACCGGCGCGTTTACCCTCGAAGGTCAGCTGCCGGACATTGCCAAGCAGTTGCGCTTCTTCCGGCCCGGCGGTCAGCGCGGGCGATGAAACAAAGGAGGCGATGAGGAATGCTAGTCCGCCTGCGCCGCTGAACAGGCGTGCAGAGAATGCGTTATCCACCGTCAAATTCTTCCCTGGTCTGTTTTTGTTGACCGACATTTCCTATCTGTCTCCCGCGCCAGCGCCAAGCTTGTGCAAATTTCGGCTGGCAGGCAATAGCTGGGAGCCGTTGAATCCCTTCCGATTCCTCCGACAAGCCGGAAAAACAGTCACGTTCGCGTCGTTCAGGTTGGCCGTGGCGTTATACCAGCGGCGTTGAGGTTTGAATCAATAGGGATTCCCAAATCGGTTGATGTCTGATTCAAGGCTGGCAAAGGAGATGTCCGATGCCAGCAGCTTTGCCCTTACGATCCGATTTTGACAGTCAGACCTTGCGGGGTCTTGCGCGGCGTTGTGAAGATTCCAATCAGAGCCGGCGGCTGTTGTCACTTGCGGCGGTTTATGACGGCATGAGCCGGACGGAGGCGGCGCGGCTTGGCGGCATGGATCGGCAGACCCTTCGCCACTGGGTTCTGCGTTTCAACAAGGATGGCCCGGAGGGGCTGTTTGACCGCTGGTCTCCCGGCCCGGCCCGCAGACTGAGCGATGACCAACTGCGTGAGCTTGCCACGATTGTGGAGACCGGTCCCGACGTGCAAACCGATGGCGTGGTGCGCTGGCGCCGGGTTGACCTGCAGGCTGTCATCAAAGAGCGCTTCGGGGTCGAATATGGCGAGCGCTGGGTATCGCAGATCCTGCACGATCTGGGCTTTTCCCACATGAGCGCACGCCCGCAACACCCAAAGCAGAATACGCGGGTGATTGAGGCTTTCAAAAAAACTTCCCCAACACACTTGCCGCCCACTTGAGCGACATTGCGGTCACCAAATCCATAGAGATTTGGTTTCAGGATGAAGCGCGCATCGGTCAAAAGAACGGCATCGTGCGCCTGTGGGCCCGCAAAGGCACACGGCCGCGCCAACCTGCCGACCAGCGCTATCAGAGCGCCTACCTATTCGGTGCCGTCTGCCCGGCACGTGGCAC
>CALZIL010000270.1 GCA_945787495.1 uncultured Afifella sp.
AGTTTCCCGGCTCGTCGGGATAGAGTTCCTTGCTCTTGATGGTGATCTCGAAGCCGGAATATTCGCTCATAAAATAACCAGTGCCGCTGACCTCGGTCGTTGAGCCGTCTTCGTTTGCGCCGTCCGGCGCGCGAACCCGGGTCAGTTCCTTGGCAATGACGGTGCCCTCCCGGAACTCCCCGGTTTTCTTGTAGTCCTCCCAGCTCACCGGATCGATATAGACGATGTGGTGCTCGGGGAATGGCGCCTCTCCGCCGTTCAGCGCGTTCGGTGTCACCAGACTGCCGACAAAGGGCCATTCGCGCCAAATCTTCCCCGCCGGTATCTTCAGTGTTTTCTCATCGGTGAATTCCGGCACATAGGCCCCGTCCTGGGCGTTGGCCGGTGAGGTATCGCCGGCAAGGACCGCAAGCGCGACGAAGGCCGCACCTGGGGCCAAGGCGATGAGCGGAACAATATTTCGTGAAGCTGTGCGTAGAGACATCGAACCCTCCCTGAATGCCACGGCTTTACCCATATTGGATCAAGCTGCGGCAATTCGTTTATTGGATCCGGCTTGAGCTGTTCTTTGCTCTTAACCGGGATTTCCCAGAGGATTCTTCCTGACCACTGAAGACATAGGACGCCTGCATTTTTGGTCAAGAGTGCGATCTCTGCACCCGGTTATCGGTCTTGGGACGGCAGCCAAGATGCGGTGCACGGTGCGTCCGAAACCTGGCCGGCACCGCCATCCGGGCACAACGCTGGCCGCCGAGGCTAGCCTCAGATCCAGCCCTGCAGTTCCCGCAAGACAATTGTCTTGATGACGCGCATGCCCTCCGCGCTGTCGTTGAGGCAGGGGATGTGGGAAAACTGCTCGCCGCCGTGCTCATGGAACACCTCGCCGACGCCGATGGCGATTTCCTCCAGCGTCTCCAGGCAGTCGGCGGCAAAACCGGGATTGAGGACGGCGAGGCGCTTGACGCCGTCCTTGGCCAGCGCCTCAACGGTCTTGTCCGTATAGGGCTGTAGCCAGTCCTCCGGCCCGAAGCGCGACTGGAACGTCGTCATCAGCCGCTCCTTTGGCCAGCCGAGCCGCTCCAGCAGCAGCCGCGAGGTTTTTTGGCACTGACAGTGATAGGGGTCGCCCTTGTCGAAATAGGATTGCGGGATGCCGTGATAGGAGGCGAGGACGATCTCCGGCTCAAAATCCAGGCTTTCCAGATGCGCCTCGATCGATTGTGCCAGCGCGTCGATATAGACCGGCTCGTCGAAATAGGGCGGCACGGTGCGGATTGCCGGCTGCCAGCGCATGGCTTGCAGCGTCTCGAAAGCCTTGTCGTTGACGGTCGCCGTCGTCGCCGCGGCATATTGCGGATAAAGCGGGAAGATCAGGATGCGCTCGCAACCTTGCGCGCACAGCGCTTCGAGCCGTTCGGCGATCGGCGGGCTGCCGTAGCGCATCGCCCAGTCGACGATGACATTGTCCTCCGCTGCCAGATCCACAGCCAGCTTTTCCCCCTGGCTGCGGGTGAAGGTGCGAAGCGGCGATTCGTTGCGCTCCGTGTTCCAGATCGCCGCATAGGCGGCGCCGCTCTTTTTCGGGCGCGTATTCAGCACGATGCCGTAAAGGATCGGATACCAGGCGATGCGCGGCCATTCGATGACGCGTTTATCGCTGAGGAACTCGCGCAAATAGCGCCACATCGGCCGATAGGTTGTGCCGTCCGGCGTGCCAAGATTGACCAAGAGCACGCCAATACGTCCGGCCATGACGTCGGGGTGATCGGCCGGCAGGGCGATGGTCTTCATCGCCGCCCGCCGCCCCTCATCATCTTGCGGCGATGGTGATTTCTCCAGCACGTGACATCCTTTCCACACAACGTCGTTACGCGGGAAAGTCTAGCGCGGCCAGCCGACACGTCCAGCGATCGTCGCGCAATCGCGGCTATTCAAACAGGAAAAACCAGCCGTAACCGATCAGCAGCGCCGGAAGGGCAGAATAGGCGGTGGCCAGGATGGCTGCGCGCGGCGCCAGCGCCAGCGCCGGAAACAGCGCATCGCCGTCATTGGAAATGGCGTTGGCCAATTGCGCCGAAAACGGGATCGCGCCGGCCAAGTATAGCGATGTCACGACGATCTGCGGGCCACAACCCGGCACGAAACCGACGAGCAGCCCGACCATCGGCATGATCGGCGCCCAGCCCTTGAACAGGACCGAGACATCAGCGCCAAAGGCAAAAACGGCAACCTCATATGTGAGGAACGCCGCGACCACCCAGGCGGTGACAAAATTGGTGTCGATCACCACGCGTTCGCCGGTCTGGTCGGTGTCGATCGGGCAGATCACGTGCGAATTGCCGTGGCCCGACAGTGCCCAGAGCACAACGCAGAACGCAGCGCTGAGAAATCCGAACCAGCGGGTCGCCCCGGCAATTCCGATGACGGCGTCGGAATCCATCTGCAAGGCGATCATCGCGCCGAGAACGAGACCGGGTGCCAAAAGCGCCAACCACAGGTGACGGCTCCAGTCCGGCAACCATGGCCGCGGCGCCGCATCGGCAAGCGCTTGCTGTTCTGCGTCGCTGACCACCGCCGCACGCATGTAATCGGCGCCGTGAATCCGGTCGACGATCCAGCCGGTCAGCGTACCGACCGACAGGCTGATCGCCATAACCAGCAGCGCCGACATCGGCTCGCGCGCTATAAGCAGGAATGCCGCATCGCCCATGGTTGCGACCAGCACCGATATCAGCGCGCCGAAACTGGCATAGCCGCGGGTGAACTGCGTGACGACGACGATCGCACCGCCACAGCCCGGCAGCGCACCCAGAACGGCGGCGATCGCCGGCTGCCAGCCAACGCGCCGCGCCATCACCTCACCAAGATCGACATTCAACATTTTCTCGGCCGAGTAGAACAGCGCCAGCGTCGCCGCGACAAAGACCGTCACCTGCAAATAGGCATCGGACATCGCCTGCATGACGACTTCCGCCAGATCGGCCGATGATGAAATGAGAAGGGCAATGAGGACGAGCACGGCCAGCTTGCGGCCATTGGGCGCAAGGCGGGCAGACCAGAAGGCGATAAGCGTTCGCCCGGAGCGCAGTGCCAGTTCTGTCATGTCCTCATTTCCTGCAATTGATATTAAGAACCATTCGCAAATATGCAAGAGGATTCTTTCCTCACTCACCCTGGGCAGTGACTGCGGTTTATGCAGCGTTTTGTCCGCTGAGCCGTTGCGCAATGGCGATCAAAGCGCGTTTAATGCCGGTTCAACGGCGTCGTATCGCCGCTTCAACGGGAGACAGGTTCCATGACAACTTTTATTCGCCGTCTTGTTGCGGTGGCTCTGGCCGCCGGGCTTTCGGCCGGAACGGCATTGGCCGAAACGGTCGATGTGACGTTCCTTCTCGTCAACGACATCTACAAGATGTCGGGCAAGGATCGCGGCGGCTTCGCCCGTCTTTCCGCGGTCGTCAAAGGCGAGCGCGGCAAGGGCGGCAATGTCCTTTACGTTCATGCCGGCGACACGATTTCGCCCTCGCTGATGTCGGGCTTCGACCAGGGCGCCCATATTATCGACCTGATCAATTCCGCGCCGCCCGACATATTCGCGCCCGGCAATCATGAATTCGATTTTGGCAAGGACGTCTTCATGGCGCGCATGGGCGAAGCGCAATTTCCAATTCTGGCCGCCAATCTGCGCGGCGCCGACGGCAATCCGATCGCCGGCATCGAAGACACCAAAAGGATCGAATTCGGCGGCGCCAAAATCGGAATTGTCGGGCTGACGGCGGACGACTCGCCGGTCAAGTCCTCGCCCGGCGACCTGAAGTTTTCCGACACCGTGGAAACTGGCATTGCCCAGGCCAAGGCCCTGAAAGAGGCCGGCGCAGATCTCGTCGTCGCCGTCGCCCACGCCAGCCGCGACCAGGACCGGGATTTGTTCAACAGCCACGCCTTCGACATAATCCTGAGCGGTGA
>CALZIL010000271.1 GCA_945787495.1 uncultured Afifella sp.
ATCACCGTCCTCCCCGTTCGGCCGCAAGGTCAAGATCGCCGCCGCTTTATGCGGCCTGACCGACAAGATAACCATCGAACCGGCCGAAACCGGCAATCCCGATGACAGCCTGCGCGGTCAGAATCCGCTCGGCAAGATTCCCATTCTGATCACCGATGACGGGACGGCGGTCTACGATTCCCGGGTGATCGCGGAATGGCTGGATGTCCAGGCCGGCGGTGGTGTCATCATCCCGAGCGGCGAGGCGCGCTTTGCCGCTTTGACCCTTCAGGCGCTGGCCGACGGTATGATGGACGCCTCAATTCTCATCGTTTATGAGCGCCGGTTTCGGCCTGAGGAAAAACATCACCGGCCATGGACGGATTATCAGGGCGAGAAAGTCGCCCGCGCCTTGACGGTCCTGGAAGCGGCGCCACCTGAGATCGGCGACCGGCCGCATATCGGCCATGTCGCGCTCGCCTGCGCGCTCAGCTATCGAGACTTCCGCTTTGACGGCGACTGGCGCGCCGGCCATCCCGGCCTGGTCGCCTGGCTGGATGAATTTGCCGCAAAAGTGCCGGCCTTTTCCGCGACCATGCCAGCCGATCCCGCGCCGGCTTGAATCGGTCGGCCCGCCTCTGCACAGCGGATAAGAAAAAACCCGGGCGTTGCCCGGGTTTTATGGTTGGGCCGGTTATGGCCGGTTAGAATTTCAGGCCGACACCGGCGCGAACCGAATGAGTCTCAAGGTCGGCTTCGCCGCTGCTGCCACCGAGCGTATAGGTCTCGCCCCCGTAATCGGTGTAGCGATATTCAACTCGCGCCGTGACATTGTCCCTGAGCAGCGCTTCAGCGCCGGCGCCCAGCGTCCAGCCCCAATGGGTGTTGTCGTCGCTGCCCGTGGCGTCGCTGACCTCTATGCCGCTCGCTGCGACACCGCCGGTGCCGTAAAGCAGGAACTGGTCGAGCGCGATACCGGCCCGGGCGCGCAAAGAGGCCGACCAGTCCTGTTCGGCACTGATGCCGCCGGAACTGCCATCGGCGCCGGAGGCCAGGGCATCGGCCTCAACGCCGAGGACGAACTGGTTCCACTGGTAATTGGCGCCGATATAGGCGCCGCCGTCGAAGCCGTCGATGTCGGGGTCGGCACCGGCGGCGTAATCCGTTTCGCCCCACGTATAGCCGAGCAGGGCGCCGATATAAAAGCCCGACCAATTGGCGACAGGCGCCGACACCACCGGCGCCGGAGCAATCGGAGCCGGTGCCGGCTGACCGAGATCAGCCGCAAGCACCGGGTTCATCGGCAATCCCGGCGCGGCGAGGAAACTGATGGCCGCTGCGGCCAACACCATGCGCATACGCATATTATACCTCCAGATCGTCGGCTGGAGAAGCGCGCGGCGCACCCAACCGTTCTGGCTTACTATCTGGTTATGTAATGTGATTTTCTCTCGATAAAAGTGTGGCGTGAAAAAGTAGTTATTAGACAATTTAGGGATGTTGCATTGCGGCCACAGGCGGCAAGTGCCGGACGGCGGTTTCAGTCAGCGCCAACCCGGCGGTGGCCCGGCGATCGGGAAGCTGACAGTCTCCACATTACAAATTGGCAATGATGTCCCTATATAGCGCACGCAGGCCGCGTCGCTCCACTCCAGCGTCAAGGCGAAATACGAACAATGGCTGGCGGCTTGTGAGCGCATGCTGAGTTTTATTGAACTCATAATCGGCCTGGCGATTCTGACGTTCGCCGCTGATTTGCTTGTGCGCGGCTCCGTCGGCATCGCCGAACGTCTCCACATTCCGCAACTGATTGTCGGCCTGACCATCATCGCATTCGGCACCTCAGCCCCGGAACTCGTGGTGTCGCTGCAAGCTGCCTTTAAAGGGTCCGGCGGCATCGCCATCGGCAATATCGTCGGCTCCAATATCGCCAACATCCTGATCGTCCTCGGCCTGCCCTCCGTCATTCGCGCCACGACCTGCGATGCGAGCGGAACGACGCGCAATTTCACCTTCATGTTGTTCGTCTCCCTGGCCTTTCTCTATATGTGCTGGGACGGCGTCCTCTCCCACGCCGACGGCTTCATCATGCTGGCCATGTTCGCCGGCTTTTTCGCCGATCAGATCATCTGCACGCGACGCGCCCGAAAGGCTGTCGACCTGGATGAAGTGGAAGGTGTCCCGGGCACGTTGTGGGTCGCCGTCGCCTTTACCCTTGCCGGTCTCGTCAGCCTGCCCTTTGCCGCCAAGGCGGTCGTCGACGGCGCGGTCGGCGTCGCCACCTTGTATGGCGTGTCGGAAACGGCGATCGGCGTCACGCTGGTGGCGCTCGGCACCTCGCTGCCGGAACTGGCCGCCGCCACCATGGCCGCCCTGCGCGGCCACAGCGCCGTCGCCATCGGCAACGCCATCGGCTCCAACATCTTCAACATCCTGGGAATCATGGGGATTACCGCAACGATCATCCCCATCGCGGTGCCGGCCGATTTCTTCGTTTTCGAGATTTGGGCGATGATCGCCGCGACGCTGTTTCTGGTGCCGTTCGTCGTCTTCTGCTGGCCGATCGGCCGCGTTACCGGCACGGCCATGACGCTGGCCTATGTCCTGGTCATGTATACTGCGCTCGGCGTCGCGATCTAAAGAGCTTGCCTAGAGCGAGATGAGGTCAAATGCCTGAACCTGTCCGCACAGCGCTTGTCACCGGCGGTGGCGCGCGTATCGGCAAGGCGATCGTCCGCGATCTCGCCGCGCATGGCTGGGCGGTCGCCATCCACGCCAATTTGTCGACGAAAAGCGCCGAGGCGGAAGCGGCGCGCATTAATGGCGATGGCGGCCGCGCCGCCGTCATTCAGGCCGATCTCGCCGACCTTGATGCCGTCCGCACCATCCTGCGGCAAGCCAACGACAAGCTCGGACCGGTGACACTGCTGGTCAACAATGCCGGCATCTTTCTCAAGGACGCGATCGGCGAACTCGATGCACAGATCTGGGAAACCCAGTTCGCCGTCAATCTGCGCGCGCCCGTCTTCCTTGCCGAGGCCTTTGCCGCGCAATTGCCCGATGATCACGAAGGCAACATCGTCAACATGATCGACCATCGGGTCCTGAAGCTGCGGCCGGACATGACCTCCTATACGCTGGCCAAGTCGGCGCTGTGGACGGCAACGCGCACCCTCGCCCAGGCGCTGGCGCCGCAGATCCGCGTCAACGGCATCGGCCCCGGCCCGGTGCTGCCCAATCCGCATGAAGGCGAGGCCGGTCTTGCCGACGAGGCTGAGGGCACTCCGCTTGAGCGCCCGGTCGATATCGCCGATTTTGGCCGCGCCATCCGCTTCCTGGTCGAAACCCGGTCGATGACCGGCCAGATGCTGGCGCTGGATTCCGGCCAACACCTTGCCTGGCGCACGCCCGACATCATATCAAACTAGGGTCTGTTGAGTACCAGGGTTGTGGCGCTGGTTTGACAGGATTGGTTCAGGTTCAGGGGTGTGAGGAGGAAGGACATGCTGGCATATTCGACGACGATCGCTCCTGAAGATGGGCCAATCCTGCCAAATCCCTTCCGGACGTGGCCGATTTTGCCTGTGGACGGCACTTTGTGCGGCTTGAAGGGGGTGACCCTGCTGCGCCACTCAAAGCTAGCCACAGACAAAATCGGCCTCGCCAGCACCGCAACCTTGATACTCAACGGACCCTAGGGCTGAACCAAACCGGTGAACGCCATAGCCAGTACCAGCGCCAGCGACATTTTCTGGAAGGATACCACTGACGGTCTGGCCGGCCTCACCGGTCCCGGGCTGATCGCGGCGGCCGTGCGGACCCTGCCCAATGCGCCCGGCGTCTACCGGATGATGAGCGCCGGCGGCGACGTGCTTTACGTCGGCAAGGCGCGCAGCCTGAAAAAACGCGTCCACAGCTATACCCGTCCTGGCGGCCAGAACAACCGTATCGCCCGCATGATCGCCGCAACGCAAGCGATGGAATTCGGAATTCGTGCGCACCCGCACCGAGACCGAGGCGCTGCTTCTGGAAGCCAATCTGATCAAGCGCCTCAGGCCGCGCTTTAATGTGCTGTTGCGCGACGACAAGTCGTTTCCCTACATCCTGATGAGCGGCGATCACGCCGCGCCGGCGATCATGAAGCATCGCGGCGCGCGCAAGCGAAAGGGCAGCTATTTCGGCCCCTTCGCCTCCGCCGGCGCCGTCGACCGGACCATCAATGCCCTGCAAAAGGCGTTCCTGATCCGCACCTGTTCCGACGCCGTCTATGACAACCGCGCGCGGCCGTGCCTGCTTCATCAGATCAAGCGCTGCGCCGCGCCCTGCACCGGCGAGATAAGCCTTGACGACTATGCCGGCCTTGTCGGCGAGGCCAAGGCGTTCCTGTCCGGCAAGAGCCTGGCGGTGAAGGCGGAGCTTGCCGGCAACATGGAGGCCGCGGCGCAGACGCTGGATTTTGAATCGGCGGCGCGATACCGCGACCGCCTCGCCGCCCTCTCCCATGTCGGCTCCCATCAGGGCATCAACCCGCAATCGGTGGAGGAAGCCGACGTTTTCGCCATCCACCAGGACGGCGGCATGAGCGCAATCCAGGTGTTCTTCTTCCGCACCGGCCAGAACTGGGGCAACCGCGCTTATTTCCCACGCGCCGACAAAAGCCTGGAAGCGCCGGCGGTGCTGGAATCGTTCCTTGCCCAGTTCTACGACGACAAGCCGATCCCCAGACAGGTGATGGTCTCCAGCGACTTTCCCGACCGGCAATTGCTGGCGGCGGCCCTGTCTGAACGCGCCGGCCGCAAGATCGCCGTTCACCTGCCCAGCCGCGGCGAGAAGAAAGCACTGGTCGAGCATGCCCTGACCAATGCCCGCGAGGCGCTGGCCCGCAAGCTGGCCGACACATCCAGCCAGAACCAGCTGCTCGACGGCCTGGCACGGGTCTTCGATCTCGATGCCACGCCGCGGCGTATCGAGGTCTATGACAACAGCCACATCATGGGCACCAATGCGCTCGGCGCGATGATCGTCGCCGGGCCGGATGGCTTTGCCAAGAAACACTATCGCAAGTTCAATATCCGCTCAAAGGACCTGACGCCGGGCGACGATTTCGCCATGATGCGCGAGGTCATCGAGCGGCGGTTTTCCCGCCTTCTCAAGGATGTCGGCCCGCGCAGCGAGGACGCCGGCGATGCGACGCCGGCCGATGCCGAAGGCGACCTCAAGCCGTGGCCAGATCTCATCCTGATCGATGGCGGCAAGGGCCAGCTCTCCGCCGTCATGGGCGTCCTTGACGATCTCGGCATTGCCGATCTGCCGGTTGTCTCCATTGCCAAGGGCCGCGACCGCGAGGCTGGCCGCGAGAGCTTTTTCCGGCCCGGCCGGCAACCGATGATGCTGCCGCACCGCGACCCGGTGCTGTATTTCATCCAGCGGCTGCGCGACGAGGCCCACCGCTTCGCCATTGGCGGTCATCGCGCTCGGCGCAAGAAGGACATGACCCGCAACCCGCTTGACGAGATCGCCGGCATCGGCCCATCGCGCAAGCGCGCACTGCTCCGCCATTTCGGCACGGCAAAGGCGGTCAGCCGCGCCGGCATCGAGGACCTGGTCGAGGTCGAGGGTATTTCCGAACAGATGGCCGAAGCGATCTATGACCACTTCCACGAGGGCGCGGGCTAGATCGTGAAGGACGCGGCCCTATGCTGAGTGTGCGCGATCTCGCCAGCCCCGTTCTCGGCCCGGTCAGCCTGGACGTTGCGGCCGGTGAGTGCGTCGCGGTGATGGGCGCTTCAGGGGCC
>CALZIL010000272.1 GCA_945787495.1 uncultured Afifella sp.
TGGTTGCTGCTTGTGCGCTGTTCATCATCCATCACAAGCATGCCATGCCGCGCCTGTGCAACTGGCCGCCGTTTCCACCTGAAGGAACGGCGGAGCCGTCAGCGGAACAAGGCGGTTGACCGGTCTTGCGGCGGCTCTAGGGTGGCCGGCAAATTTGTGACGATCATTTGGGAGGCGATTTCGGTGGTGGAAAAAGTGCATGCGGCCGTCAGGACCGGCCCGAGCCGGACCGAATTCCGCGACTATCCGATGCCGGATATTCCCGAAGACGGCGCGCTGCTGAAGTTGGAGGTCGCCGGCATCTGTGGCACCGATGTCAAGTTCTACGCCAAGCCGCCGATCACCGACGATGTTATTATGGGTCACGAAAATATCGGCATCATCGACAGGGCCGGACGGCAGTTCCTTGAGCGCAAGGGTGTCAAGGAAGGCGACCGGGTTTTCGTCGAGCACTATGTGCCGTGTTTCAAATGCGAGTGGTGCCATCAGGGCGACTACCGGCTGTGTCAGGGCACCGACTGGCGCAAGAACCCGGACGGGCTGCGCTACGGCTACACCTCGGCGGAGCGCGCGCCGCATCTGTGGGGCGGCTTTGCGCAATATATGTACCTGCCGTGGAACGCCGTGGTCCACAAGGTGCCCGATGGCGTCTCCGCCGAACTGGCCGGTGTGGTGACGCCGATGGCCAACGGCATCCAGTGGGCGCTGTTCGACTGCGAGGTGGGTTACAATTCCGCCGTCCTGATCCAGGGTCCCGGCCAGCAGGGCCTGTCGCAGACGGTCGCCTGCAAGCAGGCCGGCGCCTCGCTGATCATCGTCACCGGCACCAAAAAGGACGCGGCGCGGCTTGATGTCGCCAAGAAGCTCGGCGCCGACCATGTCATCAATGTCGATGCCGAGGATCCGCTGGCCAGGATCAACGAGATCACCGGCGGCGACGGCGTCGATGTCGCGCTCGACTGCACCGCCGGCGCCGGCACCATTCCGATCCTGTTTGGCATCGAAGCGTTGAAGCGCAAGGGCGGCACGCTTCTGGTTCAGGGCGAAGTGGCGGAATTCCCGAATTTCCCGGTCGGCAAGGTCGCCAACAAATACATCACCATCAAGGCGGCGCGCGGCCACAATTACCGCTCCTGCGAACTGGCTCTTGAGCAGCTTGCCTCCGACCGCTTTCCGCTCGACCTGATCACCACCCATCGCTTCGGGCTGAAAGACACCGACGCCGCCATCAAGGCCGTCGGTGGCAGCGAGGGCGTCATTCATGTCTCGCTGATGCCCTGGGAGTAACCGCCGGTTGAATCGATGACCGACCGCATCCCCGTTACCGTTCTCACCGGCTATCTCGGCGCCGGCAAGACGACGCTGCTCAACCGCATTCTCTCTGAGGACCATGGCAAGCGCTATGCGGTCATCGTCAATGAATTCGGCGAGATCGGCATTGACGGCGAGTTGATCGCCGACACCGACGAGGAGCTGTTGGAGTTCAACAATGGCTGCATCTGCTGCACGGTGCGCGGCGACCTGATCCGCACCCTGCGCGGGCTGTTGACCAATTTCGACGCCATTATCGTGGAAACGACCGGCCTGGCCGATCCCGCCCCGGTGGCGCAGACCTTCTTCATCGATGCCTCTCTGCAGGCGAGGACTGTCCTTGATTCCGTCACCACACTGGTTGATGCCGCGCACATTCTGCCGCGCCTTGCCGACAGTCGTGAGGCGGCCGAGCAGGTGGCTTTCGCCGACCAGATCGTGCTCAACAAGACCGACCTCGTCAGCGATGACGAACTCACCGCAATCGAGGCGCGGCTGCGGCGTCTTAATCCGCTGGCGCCGATCCACCGCGCGAAACGCGCCGATGTGGCGCTCGGCAAGCTATTGGAGCGCGGCGGTTTTGACCTTGAGCGCATCGTCTCGCTGGAGCCGGATTTTCTAAATCCGCCACATGGCGAGCCCGGCCACCTCCATGATGACTATTGCAACGACGACCATCGCCACGATGGCGGCATCGCCAGCGTCTCTCTCACCGCCGATACGCCGATGGATCAGGCCGGAATAAGCCGCTGGCTCAGCGAATTGATCGCCAGCCAGGGCCAGGACATATTGCGCGCCAAGGGCATCATCGACATTGCCGACGAGGAGAGGCGGCTTGTTTTCCAGGCGGTTCACATGCTGCTTGAAGGCGAATTGCAGCGGCTCTGGAAGCCGGGCGAAAAGCGTTGCAGCCGGCTTGTCTTCATCGGCCGCAATCTCGATAAAGCGGCGCTGCAGGCCGGCTTTGACGCCTGTATCGCCACGCCCGGCGCAGGCGCCGCCCAAACCGGTGAACAACCCGCAGGCTTGTCGCAATAAGAGGATCAAGATGCACGTTGTCGTTCAGAATATCCGCCGCGCCGACAAGGCGATTGCCGATGCTTTTGCCGATTATGGCGTTGCCAGCATCCACGAGGCGCAGGGCCGCAAGGGGCTGCTCGCCCCGGACCTCAACCCGATCTATGCCGGCGCCCATATTGCCGGCAATGCCGTCACCGTCAGCGTTCCGCCCTGCGACAACTGGATGATCCAGGCAGGCATCGAGCAGTGCCAGGCCGGCGATATTCTGGTGGTTGCGCCGACCTCCTATTCCGATGCCGGCTATTTCGGCGACCTGCTCGCCACCTCGCTGATGGCGCGCGGCGTCAGGGGCCTCGTCATCGATGCCGGTTGCCGCGATATCCGCGACCTCACCGCGATGGGATTTCCGGTCTGGTCGAAACGCGTCTTTGCGCAAGGCACCGTCAAGGAGACCCTGGGCAGCGTCAATGTCCCGGTCGTCTGCGGTGGTCAGCTGGTCAATCCAGGCGATGTCATCGTCGCCGATGACGACGGTGTCGTCGTAGTGGCCCGCAAGGAGGCCGCCGACGTGCTGGACAAGGCCAAGGCCCGCGAAGCCAAGGAGGCCGAAGCCCGACTGAATCGCGAAGCAGGGAAAAAGAGAAACGCCGCATGATTATCGATTGCCATGGCCATTACACGACCGCGCCGGCGCCGCTTCAGGCGTTTCGCGACGCCCAGATCGCACACTTTGAAAATCCCGGCCTGCCGGCGGCGAAGCCATCCGACATCAGCGACGATGCGATCCGGCAAAGCGTTGAGGCAAACCAGCTCAAAGCGATGCGCGCCCGCGGCGCCGACATGACGATCTTTTCGCCCAAGGCCGTCGGCATGGGCCATCATATCGGCGATGAAGCCATGTCGTTGGCCTGGGCGCGGGTCAGCAACGACCTGATCCACCGCGTCGTCATGCTTTTCCCCGAGCATTTCTTCGGCGTCTGCCAGTTGCCGCAATCGCCCGGCGCGCCGATTGAAAATTCCATTGACGAACTTGAGCGCTGCGTGGACGAGCTCGGCTTTGTCGGCTGCAACCTCAATCCCGATCCCTCCGGTGGCAACTGGACGGGAATGCCGCTCACCGACCGGTCCTGGTATCCGTTCTTTGAAAAGCTGGTCGAACTGGACGTGCCGGCGATGATCCATGTGTCGGGATCGTGCAATCCCAACTTCCATCACACTGTGTTCAAGGATTTTCCCGATTTGCGGCTGATCATTCCGCATGGCGGCGGCGCGGCGCCCTATCACTGGGGCCGCTATCGCGGCCTGGCCGACATGCTCAATCAGCCACCTTTGCGCGACCATGTCATGAAGAATGTCTTTTTCGACACCTGCGTCTATCACCAGGCCGGTATCGACCTTCTGTTCAAGGTGATCGACATCGACAACATCCTCTTTGCCTCCGAAATGTTCGGCGCGGTCAAGGGCGTCGACTCCGAAACCGGGCACAATTTCGACGACACCAAACGCTATGTCGATGCCCTTGATCTGTCTGAGGAGGACCGGCGCAAGGTCTTCGAAGGCAACACCCGCCGCGTCTATCCGCGGCTCGACGCAGCCCTGAAAGCAAAAGACAAATGACCGCAGGAAGATAGCGCCGTCCTCTGTCGCGCTCCGATAGCTCCGCGAAGAAGGCCATGTCCGGTCCCGTGCATCATCGCCTCGCCTTTCGCCAACCTGCCGCGCGCGCCGCTTCTTCCGAACAAAACCAGCGTTCGCCTTTAAACAAGTTGATGCGTGTCGGAGAGTAATATTCCTGGCCCGGTACGTGATAGATACGCTCGCCGGTTTTGAAGCTGATATTGCCCTTCACTTTGCACCCGACCAACGGCGGGCCAATCTCGGCCGCGACGGGAACCCCGATCATGCCCGCCAATATGGCAGCACCAATCAGCTTCGACCACCGCGAACGTTTCGCCGGTCGCCGCCTTCGTTGAGACTTTTGCCGATAGTTGTTCCAACCCGGCCTGTGGTAGCGAACGACTTTGCCCATTTGCCCTCCACTTTGGCTAGAATGTATCGATTGTTATGGGGAGTCTAGCAGACGGCGCGAAGAGGGAATGTTGGTTGGTAGCGACGGCTTAAGCCGCACGCTGCCGGTATTCGCCCCGATTCTCCGGTGAATTGATCGGCCCGCCGTCTTTTCATTGCCGGGCGCTTCCGCGATAGTCCTGCTGATTCCGCGAGGGGGAGCTTTCATGTCGACCTTCATCGTCCTTGCCGCGATTGCCGCGGTCGCCTTCTATGCCGTCACGCTCTACAACCGGCTGGTCAAGAACCGGCAGATGACCGAGGAGGGGTGGAGCGGCATCGACGTGCAGCTCAAGCGCCGCGCCGACCTCATTCCCAATCTCGTCGACACCGTGAAAGGCTATGCCGGCCACGAGCGCGAACTGCTTGAACGGGTAACGGAACTGAGAGCCCAGGTCGGCAAGGTTCCGCCAGGCGATGTCGCCGAGCGCGGCAAGCTTGAAGGGCTGTTGTCTGGCGCCATCGGCAGATTGCTGGCCGTGGCGGAAAATTATCCGGACCTGAAAGCCAATGAGAATTTCCTTGAGCTTCAGGAAACGCTGGCCGACGTGGAAAACGAGATCCAGATGTCGCGGCGCTATTACAACGGCGCCGTGCGCAATCTCAATGTCATGGTGGAATCCTTTCCCTCCAATCTGGTTGCCAGCCAGTTCGGCTTTGAAAAGCGGGACTATTTCGAGATCGACGATGATGCCGACCGCGCCGTGCCGGAGGTTTCGTTCTGACGCCATGCGGCTGATCCGGCGCCAGCGGATAAACGTGCCGGCAGTGGCCGCTGTTCGCTGGCGTGCCCTGGCCTTGGCGGCGCTTGTGCTGGCCGTTGCGCCTGTCATCGCCGGCAGCGCCCGCGCAGCGGAAATCATCGAACGCTTCGATTCAAGGATCGAGGTCGCGCCGGACGGAAAACTGACCGTCACGGAGACCATCCGTGTTCGCGCCGAGGGGCGCGAGATCAAGCGCGGCATTTATCGTGATTTTCCGCTGACCTTTCTCGACGACCAGGACCGCAGGCGGCAGGTGACGTTCAAGCTGATCGATGTGACCCGCGACAGCCGGCCCGAGCCGCATTTTACCAAGCGCAGCGCCACCGGCATCCGCATCTATGCCGGCGAGGAGAGCGTGTTTCTGCAACCCGGCACCTACACCTACCGGTTCCGCTACCGGACCGGCCGGCAGATTCGCTTCCTGGCCGATCATGACGAGTTGTTCTGGAACGTCACCGGCAATGAGTGGTCCTTTCCCATCCGCTCCGCGACGGCGACAATCCGCCTGCCGCAAAACGCGGCGCCGGTGCGCTGGACCGCCTACACCGGGTCTTTCGGCGAGCGCGGCCGCGACTGGCGCGGCGAGGTGTCCAGCAATGGCACGTTGCGGGTCGCAACGGCCAAGCCGCTGGCGCCCGGCCAAGGTCTGTCCGTTGTGGCTGAAATTCCGGCGGGGCTCGTCGCGCGACCCTCCGGGCTGATGCGACTCTATTACATGCTGCTTGATTATCGGCGCTTTATTCTCGGCGGCCTCGGCGCGATCGGCGTTCTCGCCTACTATCTGACCGCATGGAACGCCGTTGGCCGCGACCCGCAAAAAGGCACCATCATCCCGCTGTTCCATCCCCCCGACTGCATCTCGCCGGCCTTGGCAGGCTATGTCAGGGAATGGGGCTGGAGCGGCGGCTGGCGCGAATTCACCGCCGCGGCGGTCTCGCTGGCCGTCAAGGGTCTGCTGGTCTTTGACGACAGCGACGGCGATCTGACCCTTTCCCGCACTGCCGCAACCGCGCCAAAAGGCGGCGATCATCTGCCGCCGGGCGAGCGGGCGGTTCTTTCCTGGGTCGACGGCCAGGGCGGCACGGCCCGCATCGACAAGGCCAATGGCGAAAAAGTCGCCAGCATTTTCAGCACCTTCAAGTCCAGCGTCGAACACGAGAACCGCCACCGCTTCTTCCGCCGCAATCTCGGCTATTTCCTCATCGGTGCCGCTTTGACCGCGATGACGATTATCGCCGTCCTGGTGTTTGGCAATCTGGGCGAGGCGGAGATCGGCATCCTCATCGCCACCGCAATTGCCTGTGGCGTCATCGGCATGCTGATCATGCCGCTTGTCCGCGCTCTGATGGGCGGCCGCAATCTTCGCACCATCATCGCCGCCGGCATCAATCTCGCCGTTGTCGGTTTTATGGGATCAATGTTCTTTTCAGTCGTCGCCGGCAGTGGTGCCAGCCTGCCCGAAGGCTTCTCGCGCAGCATCTTTAACGGCCTTGTGCAGAACAGTTTCCCGTTCGTGCTGATCGGCGGCTTTGCCGCGCTCAACGGGCTTTTCTTCTACCTGTTGCGCGCCCCCACGGCCGCCGGCCGGGTGATCATGGACCAGATCGAGGGGCTGGAACTCTATCTGCGCACCGCCGAGACGGAACGCATGAACATGATCGGCGCGCCGGATCTGACGACCGAGACCTTTGAACGGCTTTTGCCTTATGCCATTGCGCTTGAAGCCGAAGAGCCGTGGTCTGAAGCCTTTTCCGCCGCCTTTGCCCGCGCTCATCCCGGTGAGGCGGTGACAACAGCCTATCATCCGGCCTGGCACGGCGGCCGTGGCTGGGCCGGGCGCGATTTTGGCCGGTCCATGTCGAGCGCCATGTCGTCCGCCCAAAGCGCCTTTACAAGCGCCATGCCGGCGCCGAAATCCTCATCATCCGGCTTTTCCGGCGGCGGCGGCTCCGGCGGCGGCGGCGGTGGCGGCGGTGGCGGCGGCTGGTAGGCGCGCCAGACAGGTTATGGCGGCATCGGACATGGAGAGGTGAAGCGCATAGACATTTTTGCGCTTATCCTTCAAACGAGCATCGACGGTGGGCGCGCCATGCGCTTGTGTCCGCTTTTTTTATTGCCTATCCGCGGAGTATCTGATGGCCATTCCCCAGCTTCTCGTTCACGACCACAAGGACAATGTCGGCGTTGTTGTCGTTGAGGGCCTTGCCGACGGCACCGACATGCTGTGCGTCGTCACCGCCGACAATTCGTCCCTGAACCTGACGGTCCGCGACGATGTGCCGATCGG
>CALZIL010000273.1 GCA_945787495.1 uncultured Afifella sp.
GCGGCCCGGGCCGTTGCCGTCGGGAGCGCCTCGCAACTCGCAGCCGTCGGTCCTTGCGATCGCATTCTCCAACTTGTTGATCGCCTCCAACACATCACCTGCCTGGAGCGCGACGATGGCCTGGCTGAGGTAGTTCTGGAGAGCGTTCTGATTGCCTGCGGTCGTGACGTCCTCTGACGGGAGAGCAGCCACGATCTCATCCACCGCGACGATCTGGGTTTCGGCGAACCCTTCCGTCGTTGTCGCTGTGATCGCCACTGAGTCCGGAACGCCCGGACCGATAAAATCGCTGACCGTCAGCGTCACCTCGTAGACCCCTTCCAGGTCGGGCGTCAGGTCTGGGGTCTCGGTCGCGAAGCCGTTCAGCGTTGCGATGCTGCCTGCCGGCGCGGCGCTGATCGTCCAGTCGAAGAACAGGTCATCGTCTTCCGGGTCGCTGCTGCCTGAGCCGACGAGCACAATATTGGTGCCGATAATGACCAGTTCGTCATCGCCCGCCGCCGCCGTCGGCGCCAGGTTGTCGCTGCTGATCTCCACTTGGTCGGGATCACTCGCGAGAGCACCCTCGTCGGTCACCACCAGTTGCACCACATAGGTGCCGGCCACGTCGGCTGTGAAGCTCGGTGTCGCCGTATCGTCACCGGTCAGAACCGCGAGGCTTCCCGCCGGCAGATCGAAGAAGCTCCAGGCATAGTCTAGCGTCGCTGATGGGGTGTTGTCGTCGAAAGACCCACCCCCATCAAGATTTACTAAGTCACCAATTCGAATTGACTGGTCCCCTCCAGCGTGAGCTACAGGCGCAGCATTACTTTCGAGGGAAATAACATGTATGTTATCGAACTGGTATCCTCCATCCACTTGAGCCCACTCAACTTTTTTTAATTCACTAAATTCAGGGCCAAAGTAGAAAGTTTGTAAGCTACCCACAATTCCATCCGAGGTAGTAAATGATTGTGTAGTTGTAGAATTATCTTCCTTTGTTCCAATAAATGTTGCTGTTTTCGGACACACACAGGAAAGTGTATCCAAGTCTATGGAAATCAAATCAAATAATCCACCGTCCTCTCTCGTAATTCGCGACACTGAATCTATTCCATTGTCAAATAATGATGTTGTTCCAGTATAATCAATTCTCGGGTACCACCCGTAGTTTCCAATATACCCACCATAGCTCGTAGTTGCCTCTAAGAAAAATCCATCTTCAGTATGTGATTTGCCGTACCAAGTGTGGCCATAACCTGTTAGGTGATCAAAGTCGATTATTTCCGCGTTTGGAGAACTGCACAAAAAAAACCCTAGTGCAGCTGCTGCAGAAAAGGTTTTGACTTTAACCGGTATGATTTTGGTAATTACAACAAAATTCCTCAGCCGACATTTCCATTTGATCCGACATTCCCCATTTGGCTTGTCGCCGCTAAAGGTTAAACCCGTGCAAGACGGTTTTCCAAACTTTTTTTGGTGAGAAGTTCGAAGCATGCACCGCGCAGGCCGGGCGAACACCCGATAGGGCAGAGCCAGAGGAAACTGACTTGAGTTGACGAGTTGGGTTTCGTGGCCTCAGTGGATGAAACATCCGTTCCGTTATTTCGAGGATGCTGTCACGTTATCGAACCGCAGCCGCATAAATGTCGGGGGTCAACCTCTGCCCGAGCGGCGGTGGTTGCGGTCTGCCATAGGCTCATTGCCTCGTTGCGAAACTGCCGCTTGAGCAGATTTTATACATCCCGATAGTTGAGGGGAAGCCAGAAATACAGCCAGACGGAGTGCTGAATGATCACCGGCGGAACTCGGTATCGGGCATAGGAGATTTTCTGCATCCAGCGACAGTACTGCGCCAACAGCGGCAGGTCACTCCGTTAGTGTGAAAGACCCATTCAGACACCGCGAATGTCGCCAGGGCCTTCGGCGCCAAGCCGCTCGACCTCAGCCATGCGGTCAAGGAAGCCGGTCTCGACAAGATTCCGCTCTGGTACTATGCGCTGCAGGAGGCGGATGAATATTTCGACGGCAGGCTCGGCGATGTCGGCGGCACGATCGTCGCAACAGTCCTTCTGCGGCAGCTGAACGAGGATACCGAAAGCAATGTGCACGAACCAGCCTGGAGGCCCTTCCTGGGCTCGAGTGCCGGAGACTTCAAGATGGCAGACCTCATCGTCTGTGCCCAGCAGGACAAGGACAAAGGTTATGCCGTGCCATCGTGTTAAGTAGAGCGGGTCGAAATTGTGCTGCTATATCGCCTCGAGGTCCGTGGTCTTCCCATAGTGGCACATTTCTTCCATCCCGGCGGGTCACCCATCGCGGAGAAACTACACCCCCGATGATGGCTGACACTGTCCGAAACAGCCGCCAAAGCGGACTCTCAAGCTGCGCCTATTGCAGTCCTCGTCATCCTCCGGCTTGACCGGAGGACCCGGCAATGGGTCGCGCTCCGCGCAACGGGTTCTCCGCCAGGTTCTCGGGTCAAGCCCGAGAATGACGGCTGCGGGGCCTCTCCCACTGCCATCCCGTGCGCACTGCAGCACGTAGTGGTGCTATGCAGACACGGGACCCACCTCCCCCTTGAGGGGAGATCGAACGGTGAAGCCATTCGGGAGGGGGTCGCAGCGCCGCGCGCTCCCCTTACGACACCGTTTCTGCCCGGCAGCCTCACCCCCTCCCGAAAGCCGCCGCTCGCTTCGCTCTGCTGCTATCGCATTGTCGCTAAAGCAACCCCAATTCGGCCAGTTCGCGGCGCAATTTTGGCGGCAGCGCCGCTATCCGCGCCCGGTCGCCGGCGATGTCGCGCGGCGCGTCCTTTGGCGCAAGATAGCGCCAGCCCTGGAAGGCGCGCCGAGGTTGCCATTCGGTCAGGACGAGCTTTGGTTCGAGCACCAGCTTGCAACGCCTGATGCCGTCCTTGTCGCGAAACGGCCTGATCTCCAGCAGCCGCTGGCGGACCTGCACGTTGCCGCGGATGACCCAATAGAGCGAGCCGCCGTCGAGCAGTTCCTCGCCGCGCCGGGGCATCATCCGCGTCGTGTGGAAATGTTCAACCGGCTCGCCGGCGCGGCGTTTTTCCTCGAGCCGGAAGGTGACCCAGTCCTGCAGGTCTTCGACCGTGTCGACACCGACGCACAATTTGACGAGGTGGAGCGTCATGGCCTCTGGTATAATGCCACGGCAGGCGGCGGACAAACCCGATGAGGGGCCATGTCCACATCTTTGCCGTTTTGATGGTCCCGTTGTGTGACCGTTCTATGGAGAGGAAAAGTCATGTCAGTAGCAAAAGTCACCGAAATCACTGCCGCGTCGACAACAAGCATCGAGGACGCCATCAGCACCGGCATCGCACGCGCCGACAAGACGCTGAAAGGCATCAAGGGCGCCTGGGTCCAGCAGATCACCGTGGAATGCGACGGCGGCAAGGTCAGCGAATGGCGGGTGAACATGAAGGTCAGCTTCGTGCTCAACGACTGACCGCGCAACGGACGACCACAGGGACTGACGGCGAGCCGGCGCGCCTTCTCAAGCGCGCGGTTCCGCCGCGTCCCGTTCCGTAACGACCATCGCCGGCGCGCCTTCGTCGACCTGTGCGCCTTCAGCGATGGCGATCTGCGACACCGTGCCGTCGACCGGCGCCGTGACGGCGTGCTCCATTTTCATCGCCTCGACGACGAACAGCACGTCGCCCTTGGTGACGGCCTGGCCATCACCGACCGCCAGCGCGGTGACGCGGCCGTGCATTGGCGCCGTGACGGCGCCGGTTGCCGATCCTGCCGTCATGGCGCGATCGCGCGGATCGGGGAAATCGACGCGCGTCTGGCCGCCGTCGGTAAGCACAAAGGCCGTGTCGCCCGACCAGACGATGTCGGTATCGGCGGCATTGCCGGGATTGACGGCCTGCGAGGGCTTCGCATCTGCGCCGTGGCCGGCACGCCGTCGATCAGCACATCAAGGGCGGTCTGCCGGGTCAGGCCGCCGATCTCGAAACCGGCCGTCTGCCGCCAGGCGCCGCTGGCCTGGTCCGCGCCGGTTTCCGCCTGGCGCGCCAGCCTGGCCGCGATGGCCGGGGCAGCCAGCCAGACGTCGCCGCTGGTCGCCGTCAGCGTCTCGATATGCCGGTCGATGAAGCCGGTATCGACGCCGCCGGCCTGAAAGTCTGGATGGGCGATGATCGCCTGCAGGAAGCGCAGATTGGTCTGCGGCCCGGCGATGCGGGTTTTTTTCAGCCCCCGCGCCAGGCGGTCAAGCGCCTGGCTCCGGTCCGTGCCGTGGGCGATCACCTTGGCCAGCATGGCGTCGTAATGCGGGCCGACGACGCTGTTATCGGCAATGCCTGCGTCCACGCGCACGCCAGGCGCCTCCCAAAACCGCGCCAAGACGAAAGCCCCGGACGTGGGCGCAAACCCTCCACGCGCATCCTCCGCATAAATCCGCCCCTCCACCCCCCACCCATTGCGTGGAATAGCGTCCTGATTGAGCGGCAGCGTTTCATCGGCGGCAATCCGCAATTGCCATTCAACCAGATCGAGCCCGGTGATTGCCTCGGTGACCGGGTGTTCCACCTGCAGCCGCGTATTCATTTCCATGAAATAAAAGCGATCCGGCGAAAGGTCCCGCGATCCATCGGCGATGAATTCGACCGTGCCGGCGCCGCGATAGCCGACCGCCAAGACCGCCTTGATTGCCGCCTCGCCCATTTTCTTCCGCATCGCATCGAGCATGCCCGGCGCCGGCGCTTCCTCGATCACCTTTTGATGACGGCGCT
This sequence comes from uncultured Afifella sp., assembly GCA_945787495.1. Lineage (GTDB taxonomy): Bacteria > Pseudomonadota > Alphaproteobacteria > Rhizobiales > Afifellaceae > CALZIL01. The sequence continues at coordinate 4,748 of CALZIL010000273.1, forward strand.
GAACGGAACATTCGCGCTCATAAAGATGCACGGCATTGCCATGATCGTCGGCAAATACCTGGATCTCGATGTGGCGTGGATTGGTGACGAATTTCTCCAACAGGACTCGTTCATCACCAAAACTGTTCTTCGCCTCGCGCTGCGCTGATGTCAGTGCCGCCAGAAAATCCTCGTCCCGTTCGACATGGCGGAGGCCGCGGCCTCCTCCGCCGGCGGTCGCCTTGATCAGAAGCGGGAAGCCCACGTCCTGGGCTTTCGACTTGAGCACGTTCTGGGCCTGCTTGGCGCCATGATAACCGGGGACAACGGGCACGCCGGCCGCAATCATCAGCTCCTTGGCGCGCGCCTTTGAGCCCATCGCGGCGATCGCTTCTGCCGGCGGGCCGACGAAAACCAGCCCGGCGGCGGCGCATGCGCCGGCAAATTCAGCGTTCTCGGCCAGAAATCCGTAACCGGGATGCACGGCCTCGGCGCCCGTTTGCCGCGCCGCATCAATAATCTTTTCGATGTTCAAATAGCTGTCCGCCGCCGGCCCCTCGCCGATGAACACCGCCTCATCGGCCAACTGCCAATGCAGCCAGGTCCGGTCGGCCTCGGTTGCAACGGCAATGGTGCGGATGCCGAGCCGCCGGGCGGTGCGGACGATGCGACAGGCGATCTCGCCGCGATTGGCGATCAGCAGAGAGGAAAACATGCCCGCTTCTTAAGCGGCCCCATCATTTGCGCCAAGCGCTATCGGGCCCGCCAAGAGCCCTAATGCGCACCAAGAGTTATCGGGTGCGCCCGATCTCAGAATTCCTGCCATTCGGCATCGACAGCAAGCGCCGCGGCCGCACCACCACTCACCTTGCGGGCCAGCACCTTGTGCTGTTCGGCGACCGGGTTGGCCGCCGGCAGGTCGTCCGCATCCGCCTCTCGCGGCTCGGCCTGCATCTGCTGTGCCGTCCTGAAGAAGCCGACCGCCTGGCGCAGGTCTTCGATCTGCGTCTGCGCCGAGGTCAGCGCCGCCGTCGTCTCTTCCACCAAGGAAGCGTTCTGCTGGGTCATCTCGTCCATG
>CALZIL010000274.1 GCA_945787495.1 uncultured Afifella sp.
CGAGGATGACAAAACAGGCGACACCTACACGGAGACCGGCGCCTCCTATATGGGCTTTGCCGTCTCGGCGCTGCTGGCGTCCGCCATCGCCGACAATCCGCGCTACGGCGTCGCCTTTACCGGCGACGGCTCGTTCATGATGAACCCGCAGATCCTGATCGACGCTGTCGAGCACGACGTCAACGGCATGATCGTGCTGTTCGACAACCGCGCCATGGCGGCGATCACCGGGCTGCAGAAGGCGCAATATCTGAGCGGCTTCCGCACCAGCGACGGCGTCGCCGTCGATTATGTCGCCATGGCTTCAGCGGTAAAGGGCATCAAGGCCGTGTTTGGCGGCACCAGCGCCGATGAATTGCAGGCGGCATTGTCAGAGGCGCGCGCCCATGACGGCCTGTCGCTCGTCCATGTCCCGGTCTATGGCGGCGACGATCCGCTCGGCGGCATGGGCGCTTATGGATCGTGGAATGTCGGCAATTGGGTCGGCGACGTGCAGACCCGTTATCTTGAACAGAAAATCTGACGCACAACGCCTCAGGCAGGAGCACTAAAGTGTACAAGGATTTCAATCTCTACATCGAAGGCGCATGGGCGCCGTCCGGGGCCGGGGGCATCAAGCAGATCATAGACCCGGCGACCGAAGAGGTAATCGGCACGATTCCCGACGCAACGCCGGAAGACCTTGATCGCGCCCTTGCCGCAGCTGAAAAGGGTCTGGCGCAGTGGCGGCGCACTTCGCCGTGGGAGCGCTCCGCGCTGATCCGCAAGACGGCCGAACTCATCCGCGAGCGCCTCGATGCGATCGCCGAGATCATGTCGATAGAAACCGGCAAACCGATCGCCGAGGCCAAGGGCGAAACCGGCGCGGCGGCCGATCAGTTCGAGTGGTACGCTGAAGAGACCAAGCGCATTTACGGCCAGACGATAGAAAGCCGCACGCCCGATACGCGCATGGCGGTGATCTACCAGCCGGTCGGCGTCGTCGCCGCCTTTTCCGCCTGGAATTTTCCAGCCCTTTTGCCGGCGCGCAAAATGGCCGCGGCGCTGGCCGCCGGCTGCAGTATTATTGTCAAACCGGCCGGCGAAGCCCCCGGTTCCTGCGCGGCGCTGGTGGAAGCCTGTCATGATGCCGGCATTCCCGCCGGCGTGGTGAATTTCGTCACCGGCAATTCCGGCATGATCGCCACGCATCTGATCAAATCGCCGATCGTCCGGAAAGTCTCGCTGACCGGCTCCGTTCCTGTCGGCAAGGAGATCCTGCATCTGGCCGCCGATGGCGTGAAAAAGGTCACCATGGAGCTTGGCGGCCATGGGCCGGTGATCGTCTTTGGCGATGCCGATCCGGTTCATGCGGCGGAAGTCTGCGCCAACACGAAATTCCGCAATTGCGGCCAGGTGTGCATTTCGCCGACGCGGTTTTATGTCCACGAGAAAAACTACGACGCCTTTTCCTCGCGCTTTGCCGAAATCGCCAAATCGCTGAAAATCGGCCGCGGCATGGATGACGGCGTGCAGATGGGACCGCTGGCCAATCCGCGCGGCCTTGAGACGGTCAAGACGCTCGTCAAGGACGCTGTCGATCGCGGTGCGGAGGTGCTGGCCGGCGGCGCACCGCCGAAAGAGTTCAATCGCGGTTATTTCTTTGAACCGACCGTTCTCGGGCGCGTGCCCGACGAGGCCCGGGTGATGAACGAGGAACCGTTCGGGCCGGTGGCGCCGCTGACGACGTTTACCGACTATGACGAGGTGATGGCGCGCGCCAACGCCCTGCCGTTTGGACTTGCAGGCTATCTGTTCACCCATGACCTGGGCACCGCGACGCGGGCCTATGAGGATCTGGAAGTCGGCATGGTCGGCGTCAACGAAATGCTGCTGGCGACCGCCGAAGCGCCGTTTGGCGGCATCAAGGAAAGCGGCATGGGCCGTGAAGGCGGATCACTCGGCATCAAGGATTACCTGGTGCCCAAATACGTCAAGATGAAGTTCTGAACCGCAATGTCAGACGATCGCGAACAGGGCCTGGCCCGCGGCTTGACCAATTACGGTGACCGGGATTTTTCGCTCTATCTGCGGCGGTCATTCGCCAGTTCCATGGGCTATTCGCGTGAAGCTCTGTCAAAGCCGATTGTCGGCGTCGCCTATACGCCATCCGGCTTCAACAACTGCCACCGGCATTTCCCGGAACTCCTGGACGCCGTGAAACGCGGCGTGCTGGCCGCCGGCGCGCTGCCGCTGGAGTTTCCGACGATTTCGCTGGGCGAGGTCTTTCTCAATCCGACCAGCCTGAAATTCCGCAACCTGATGTCGATGGACAGCGAGGAAATGATCCGCGCCCAGCCGATGGACGCTGTCGTCCTGATGGGCGGCTGCGACAAGACCGTGCCGGCGCAATTGATGGGCGCGGCTTCAGCCGATCTGCCGGCGATCCAGCTCGTTGCCGGGCCGATGATGACCTCGCGCCATGGTGATGAACGGCTCGGCGCCTGCACAGACTGCCGCCGCTTCTGGGGCAAGTACCGCGCCGGTGACATCGATAGCCACGAGATCGGCGCTATCGAGGGCCGGTTGGCGACGACCGCCGGCACCTGCGCGGTGATGGGCACGGCCTCCACCATGGCCTGCATCGCCGAGGCGCTTGGCATGTCGCTGCCCGGCACCGCCGCCATCCCCGCCGTTCACGCCGACCGCCTGCGCGCCGCCGAGGCGACCGGCGAGGCAGCGGTGCGGCTGATCGCCAACCCGATCCAGCCGAGCCAGGTCATCACCCGCAACTCCGTTGAAAATGCCTTGCGCGTGCTCTTGGCGCTCGGCGGCTCGACCAATGCCATCATCCATCTGACCGCCATTGCCGGCCGGCTCGGTATCGACATTCCCCTGACCTGGCTGAACGAGCTGTCCGATACCACGCCGGTGCTGGTCAATCTGAAACCGGTCGGCCAGCACTATATGGAAGACTTCTTCGCCAGCACTATATGGAAGACTTCTTCGCCGCCGGCGGCCTTGGCGCGGTGCTGCGCGAACTGAAACCCAGCCTCAATCTGGATTGCCTGACCGTCACCGGGCAAACGCTGGGCGAGCGTTTGTCGGTCGAACCTGGCTATGTCGATCGCGCTGTCATTGCCGACGCTGATGCGCCGCTTGAATCCGAGGGCGGACTGGTCGCCCTGTTCGGCTCGCTGGCGCCGCGCGGCGCCATCCTGAAGCGCTCGGCGGCGGACAAGGCGCTGTTTGAAAGCGAAGGCCGCGCGGTGGTGTTTTCCTCGCTGGAAGACCTCGCCGCCCGCATCGACGATGCCGATCTGGACGTTGCCGCAGACGACATTCTGGTGTTGCAGAATGCCGGCCCGAAGAGCCGCTCGGGCATGCCGGAAGCCGGCTATCTGCCGATCCCCAAAAAGCTCGCGGCGCGCAGCGTCAAGGACATGGTCCGCATCTCCGACGCGCGCATGTCGGGGACGGCGTTCGGCACCATCATTCTTCATGTCGCGCCGGAGGCCGCCATTGGCGGCCCGCTGGCGCTGGTACGCACCGGCGACCGCATCCAGCTTTCCGTAAAAGAACGCCGCATCGACCTTCTGGTCGATGAGGCCGAACTGGCAAGGCGCCGTGACGCCCTCAAGACGGTCGAGGACAGGGCCAGCGGCCTGCGCGGCTATGACAGGCTTTATGCGCAAGAAGTGCTACAGGCCGACGAGGGCTGCGACTTCGCGTTTCTGAAGTCCGTCTGAAAAACACCTTCGTCATCCGCACCGGAAATTCGCCACGGCATCGGCGCGTATTCCACGCCGCATGTCGTTCGTCAGCGCCAATCCGGGGCAAGACATATCCCTGGCTTCAATTCATGGAAACCGATTGCGGTGGCTCTCAATTCACAGGGCCAGTGCGACACCGAGATAATAAGGCCAGACCAACAAGGCCAAGACGCCCTTCCAGAATGACAATTTCAGATAGCCCAAGGTGAACAACCAGCCGGCAAACCACACCAGACCAAGGCCGCTATGTTGCTCAATCCGGATCTTGTGCTTCTCCATTCCCGCCTCCCGATGATGGAAAAATTCCTGCTCTGCGATCCGATATCTGATCGATGAATTATACCACAGACGAGCAGAAGCAAGCCGTCCAGGTCCGCTGGGGATCTTGAATCTCCGTCATCACGCTTCATGCGGTTTCCATCGCCCAGAGCGCGGCGGCCCCATCGTAGAGGCGGCGCATGATCTCCATCTCCGTGACGCCGAGCCGGGCGCTGGGGGAGATATCCACCAGGCCGCCCTCACCGGCATCGGAATGTTCACCGCCGGCGCCGCGAATAGCCAGCCCAAGCGCCTTGGCCTGGTGCTTCAGGCCGGTAAGATCGCGGCCGTTTTCGGTAAGAGCGGGAAGCCGCATATGCAGGCTGGCGCGCACGCCGGCGCCCAGATTTGTCGGGCAGCTGGTCACATTGCCGTAGCACGGCGAAGTCGCAAAGGCTGGCAGCAAGTCCCGCAAACGTTCAAGACCGTTGCGGAGGCGTTCAAACAACGCATTCAGATTGCCACCATGTTGCATGGCCATGATGCGCAAGTGATCCTCTTCACCCACCCAGACCAGAAAATCTTCATCCCGGGAAACGTACATGCCCCGGCCATAGGGCCAGTCAGCGCTGATGCCTGCCACATTGAGATAGGGGTCCCCGCTCATATCCTTGAACATCTGATGTGATTTCACGCGCCGGTCATATTCTGTCGCGTCAATTTCATCGGGTGAGCCAGGCGTGATCGAAAGATAGTGCCCGCCGAATGCGGGGTCTTCACGCAGCCTCGTGAACGCCTGCGCAGCAAGACGCTCAAGGTCGACGCGCTGCTCTTTGCTCATGGCGCCGGGCAAGGGAAACGTACTCACATTGCGCGCCACCCGCACCCGCATGGAGACGTCTTTGAGGCGTGAATCGATTGCGGCCAGATCGCAGGACATTCCGCCGGTGTCCCAGTCATGCTTCTGCGCAATAGCTGTCTGCGCCGGTATGCCGTGAAAATCGCGGATCATCGGGTCCAGCATTGGCGCAAACCGGTCGTAGTCTTCCGGGTTCATGGCGTAAGCACCCATCTGGCTATCGGGGTTTTCGATGCCCGAAGCGATGATTCGTCTCAGCCGCTGGCGCGACTGGTCATCGAGACTGCGGAAATAATCTTCATCGAAGTGGCGCGCCATCAGGTTTCCCGGACTGGTTCCTCTTATGGTCCTGATCCTTGCGATCAACTGCTCGGGCGTCATGTTTCAATCACTCCGCAATCAGGCGGATGTGCCCCCGCTGTCTGCTTAATGGCGCCGCTTCAGGGGGTTGGGTCATGGTCATCCCGAATCCGACATGAAATTCAGTGCTGATTATACAGTCAGGCTGTTCGGCGTTAAATCACTAGCCGCTGAATGTCCGCCATGGACCATCAACGGAAGTCGGAAACGGCATCCTCGACGCCGGCTTTACGCCCAAAAGCGGGCATCAACCACATAGGCCGGTCGAAACGGGTCTTGCCGAACAGGCCACCGCGGGCGCGGGGAAAAATTCTTCGATTGTGACAATTACCACATCCCGCGCGGGGCCGGGGTGCAATGCTGTGAACGTAAGGGAAGGCAAGCTAATCGCATTAAGCCCTCAGGAGGCGTACAGGATGACAAACACAACGAAATTTGCAGTGGCACTGGCGCTGATCTTCGCCGCAATCATGGCGGTGGCAGTGGGCGGCAATAAATACAATTCTCCTGCCGACGCCGTCGCTTTGCCTTCTTCTGCCATGCCCCGCAGCGAAACGCCGGTTCGTGCGACAAAAGGCGACCGGCTCGATGTCCGTCATGAAATCCGCATGATTGCCGGTGTGACTGTTGTTCTGCGCGACTTTGAGCGGACTGTCCGCTGACGTCAGCTTTGCATCCGATACGCGCAATCGCCACCTGCCAGACGTCCGGGCGAACAGATTCATGACCGGCGAGGCGGTCGCCTTTGAGAGACGTCATCGAATGTAACGTTTCACGCAACAAAATGCCGATATCCAATTATGCTTCTTAAGTGTTCAGTGTTAATTGGGGGAAAACATGAAAAACAATAAGAAAATTAGATTTTGGGTTGGTGTTGTTGCCGTATACCTGATTGTATTCTTGGGAGTTCTTACCAGCACGTATTATGGCACGCGCCTGCCGCTCGGAACACTCAATACGCACAGCGCGCTGACCCAGGCCCGGTAGCGACACCGAAGCGCCGAAGCAGACATAGACGAACCTGCGGAGTCTGGAGGGGCGGCTCGGCTGCCCGTTCCCGGATCGATTTTGATCCATTCGGCCCGATCCGGCCGGTCGTGTTGAGGCTTCACCTCAATTCTGCGCCGCGATCGCCGCCAAGAACGTCTCGCCGAAATCCTGCAGCTTGCGCGGACCGACGCCGTTGATGGCGGCCATCTGGTCTAAAGTTTCCGGGCGCTCGCGCGCCATTTCGATCAATGTCGTATCAGGGAACACGACAAAGGCCGGCACCTTGCGCGACCGGGCAAGATCGAGCCGGAGCGTCTTGAGCGCGGCGAGGAGATCCCGGTCGCCCTCGGCCACGGGACGTTTCTCGGCCTTGCGCGTTTTCGTCTTGCGTGCCGGCTTGCTGGTGTCGATCTCGCGCAGCGCGAAATCCTCCTCGCCGGCCGCAACCGCCCTGCCGCGCGGCGCGATCTGCAGCGCGCCGTATTTCTGGATGTTGATGGTCAGATAATTGCCCGCCACCGCCTGGCGGATAAAGGCCTGCCAGTAGTCTTTTGTGTGCCCGGCGCCGGCGCCGTAACAGCC
>CALZIL010000275.1 GCA_945787495.1 uncultured Afifella sp.
GGCGCATCGCAACCCGCTACGACCGATGTGCACATGCCTTCATGAGCGCAATCGCAATTGCCGCAACCGTCATCTTCTGGTTATGAGTCCTGAGCCTAGCGTCGTTACGTAACTAGTGATCTTTTCTTGCGACCGACGCAAGCACGGGCACTCCGTATCGGTGAATAATTCCGCTCTTGTGGCCAAAAAACCACAGCGAAAAATCCCTTAACTGCCGAGGCATATCGGTTCGCGCATTGCCCGTTCAGGCAGCGGCTGCGATTCCGGTTTTCTCCATCCCGCGTGCCTCGCCCCGAAATACCATCAATCGTTTGAGCAAATCGCCTATTCCGGCCCGGCATATTTGCCGGCCGTGTCGGGATACATCATCTTGACGATCTTGAAGCGCGAGATGTCGGTTGTCGCGTCCATGTGCAGGAAGATCGATGCGTCGCGGACCAGCTTCTCGATGCCGACGCCGAGCATGGCGCCGCCGCCACCGTGCAGCTCCATGGCGTGCTGGCACACTTTCAGCACCTCCTCTGAGGCGAACACCTTGACCATGTTGCACAGGACGTCGGCCTGCGGATCGCCACTATCGACCGCCGCGGCGGCCCGGCTGAGCAGCGCACGGACCGCCTCGAGCCTGATCGCCATGTCGGCGAGGCGCTGGGCGACGGCCTGATGCTTGATGAGGATGCGGCCGCCCTGGACATAGTCCTGGACGTATTTTTCGGTCGCCTCATAGGCGGCGACACCGACGCCGAGATTCTTCGACGCCTGGATGATCTTGCCGGGGCGGAAATAGATTCCCGCCTTGCTCAGGGCCTCGCCCTCGACCAGCAGGTGGTCCTCAGGCACGGCGCAGTCGTCGAAGGCGATCTCGCCATTGTTCATGAAACGGCAGCCGAGGGTCTCGTTGCAGCGCACGACGCTCAGGCCCGGCGTGTCGCGCGGCACCAGGAAGCTCGACGTTCCCTGCAGCATGCCGACGCCCGGATCGGTGTTGGCGTAGACGACATAGAGGCCGGCATCATAGCCGTTGGAAATGTAGTGCTTGCGGCCGTTGAGGACCCACTTGTCGCCGCGCTTGACGGCTTTCGTGTCCATCGCCGCTTCCGGCACATTATAGGGCAGCCAGCGGTCTGAGGCGCCGCGCGGTTCCGACAGGCAATGGGCCATCAGGAAGGACGGCGTTTCGACGAGTTTTGTGAACCAGCGCTCCTGCAGGTGCGGCGGCGCCAGGTTGCGCAACAGCACCGAGACTTTCCAGTTCTGCACCAGCTTGTCGGCCAGGCCTGAATCGCCGCGGGCGATCTCCTGCGCGATGAGGGAAAAGGTCTGCACCTCGGTTTGCCCATCGAGCTCAACGCCGCCGAATTCCGCCGGCACGGCAAGCGTGCAGAGGCCGATTTCGTTGGCTTTTTGCAGGATCCGCGCCGGCAGCCGGTCCTCGGGGTCCATCTGCCATTCGCGCTGCCAATTGTCGCGTATGAAGGGGATGACCTCATTGTCGACGAAGGCGCGGCAGGTGTCGCGCATCAAAATCTGCTCTTGCGTCAAGCCGTGCTGCCCGTCCATCTCGCAAACCCTCTCCGCTGATCGCTTTATCCAAGCCTAAGGGGTGGGCCGGATGCCGCCAAGCCGGGAAGAGGAGTCGCAGGGGTTTAGGCCTCAGCAGCCTGTGCGGTGACCTTTTCGCCGCGCAGCGCCACATAGATCGCCGGAATGACGAGCACGGTCAGCGCCGTCGACGAGGCAAGGCCGAACAGCAGCGAAATGGCGAGACCCTGGAAGATCGGGTCGGCGAGGATGACCGCGGCGCCGATCATCGCGGCGAGCGCCGTCAGAAGGATCGGCTTGAAGCGGATCGCGCCGGCCTCCAGCAGCACGTCGATAAGCGGCCGGTCCGGGGCGCGGGCGTGGCGGATAAAATCGGCGAGCAGGATGGAGTTGCGCACGATGATGCCGGCGAGCGCGATAAAGCCGATCATCGAAGTGGCGGTAAAGGGTGCATCGAAAAGCCAATGACCGAACATGATGCCGATGAAGGTCAGCGGGATCGGCGTCAGGATCACCAGCGGCAGCTTGAACGATCCGAACTGGGCGACGACGAGGATATAAATGCCGAGCAGCGCCACCATGAAGGCGGCGCCCATGTCGCGGAAGGTCACCCAGGTCACCTCCCATTCGCCGTCCCACAACAGCACCGGCTGGGCCTCGTCCTCGGGCTGGCCGTGCAGCTTGATCTGCGGTTTGGGCAGGTCGCCCCAGTCGGTCGCATCGATGGCATCGGCGACGGCGATCATGCCGTAGACGGGGGCTTCAAAGGCGCCGGCCAGCTCGGCGGTGACCATTTCGGCGGCGCGGCCATTGTGACGGAAGACCGGATAGGAGGAGGGTTCCTGGCTGAGCGTGACGACGTCGCCCAATTCGACGATGTCGCGGCCGCCGGGCAGGGCATTGGCCGGGACGGGCGTCGCCAGCGCCCGTTCATCGACAAGCCGTTCGCCCTTGGGCAGGGCTACGCGGATCGGGATCGGCTGGCGGCCGCCGCCGCGATGCGAATAACCGACCGTGCGGCCGCCGAAATAGGCGCCGATCGTGTCGTAAACGTCGCGTTGCTCGACCTTGTAGAACTCCAGATTGTCCTGGTCGATGGCAAGGCGCAGGCGCGGCGCCTGGGCGCCAAAGGAATCATCGACATCGACGATGAAATCCACCGATTGGAAGGCTTCGCGCAGCCGCGTCGCGACGGCACGGCGGGTTTCGGCGTCGGGCCCGTAGATCTCCGCCAGCAGCGTCGCCAGCACCGGCGGGCCGGGCGGCGGTTCGACGACCTTGATCGTGGTACCGTCCGGGGCATCAAGCCCGGCGAGAAGCTGGCGCAATTCCAGCGCGATTGCGTGACTTGGCCGGTCGCGTTCGTCCTTTGATTTCAGATTGACCTGGATATCGCCCATATGCGGCGCGGCGCGCAGATAATAATGCCGCACCAGGCCGTTGAAGTTGAACGGCGCGGCGGTGCCGGCATAGGTCTGGAAGGAGATCGTTTCGGCAACGTTTGCAATGCGTTCCACGGCGGCGCGGAGGGTGCGGTCTGTTTCCTCCAGCGACGAACCCTCGGGAGGGTCGACGACGACTTGCAGTTCCGTCTTGTTATCGAACGGCAGCAGTTTGACCGTCACGTGGCGGGTATAAATCAGCGTCAGCGAACCCAGCGTCGCAATGCCGACGACGATCAGGAACAGCCAGGCGCGGGCCTTGTTCTTCAGGATCGGCCGGGCAACGGCGATGTAGCCGCGGCCAAGCACGCCACCGGCCGCATGGCCGGCATGGGCGCCATGAGCCTTGCCGCCGAATTTCATCATCAGCCACGGCGTCAGCATGACGGCGACGAAGAAGGAAAAGATCATGGCGGCCGAGGCATTGGCCGGGATCGGGCTCATATAAGGCCCCATCAGGCCGGAGACGAACAGCATCGGCAGCAGTGCGGCGACGACAGTCAGCGTTGCAACGATGGTCGGGTTGCCGACCTCGGCGACGGCGTCGATCGCCGCATTGGCGCGCGGCCGGGCATCGTCCATCGCCCAGTGGCGGGCGATGTTCTCGATCACCACAATGGCGTCGTCGACGAGAATGCCGATGGAGAAGATCAGCGCGAACAGGCTGACGCGGTTCAGCGTGTAGCCCATGATTGAGGCGGCAAACAAAGTCAGCAGGATCGTCGTCGGGATGACGATGGCGACGACGGCGGCCTCGCGCCAGCCGATGGCGAAGGCGACGAGGATGACAATCGAGATCGTCGCAAGGCCCAGGTGAAAGAGCAGTTCGTTGGCCTTCTCATTGGCCGATTCGCCATAATCGCGGGTCACCGCCATGACGAC
>CALZIL010000276.1 GCA_945787495.1 uncultured Afifella sp.
CAAATTGGATATTCGATACAAAATTCAATATGTCCGGTTGCTCAGGCATGCCTATGCCCCCAGGAATAGAGATTCCCCGCATGAGCCAACCGGATACGGCAACCCATACTCCGAACAAAATACGCTGCTTCGTTAACATGTCGCCAGTCTACCGCAAAGCCCAACATACGCCAAGGGGATACATGCGCTTCCTGGCGCAATATCTCGTTCCAGTTTGGAAAATGTCCGCCATTCGCCATCAGCGCCCGTGTGGATGCCCGGCGTTCTTTGGCCGCTATCGCACCCAGAAGCAGTCATTCTCGCCATTCGGCGATTGAAGCGGCAATCGGCCCAATCCGGAGGTCAGCAGCCTGTGCTTGCCGGCATTTTCGATTATAGTTTGCGGCAGGAAACAGGCGTCTGCGCAAAGCATCGGATCGGCACAGGTCTTGGGTGCGCACGACCGTCATGCAACGATTGGACCGGATTTGCGCACCATGTTCGACGTGATAAAACCGGTTGGATCGAAATGATCGATCGACAACACTGGAATTACGAAATGGCCGCAACCTCTGGAGTTATCGGTTGTTGACTAAAAGACACTGCAGCGCTGGTTGCCATAGGCGTAACAATCTCGGCGGAGTTGCAAGGTGCCGGAATTATTTAGGCGCCATCTTCTTACTGGCGCTTTCGGCATGCGCCAGCATTTCACCCTCCCCAATGGAGATCGTCACACCGGCCGCACAGGTCGATATTGCCGCACTTCCCGGCGATTACGGACTGGCCTCCCATCACAAAGCAGAAGATCGCGAGCGCACAATCGAACAGGCCAAGATTGCCTGCGGCAATCCCTATAAGATCGGCGCAGGTTCAAATGGCGGCGTACTGATGCACGCAGCTGGCCAAAACCAGCCAACGGAGATTTTCCTGAAAGTCGGTCAAGATGGCCGGTCCTTTCTTGGTCCGAAAGGACCAGCAGGAGTGCCGCAGGATCGCCTCATAGTTTCCTACGAAGACGGCGTACTGATTACTGATTGGCTGGACCAGGGCGCGCGATCTGTCTACGGCACCATGATCTACGTACCATGCGCATAAGTGCATCAGATCAAATGAATAAGTGAGGATTATATGATGTCGGTTCGACTTGCTCTTGCACTTGCTTGCGTCATGGCAATTGGTTTCTCGATCCCGTCCCAAGCGGCGAAACGCAAGGAGCTGTCAATTGCGGATCAGCCCGGTTATGTGCCAACGCCGGACGAGGAACTGCTGCCGGCCGAATACCGGCCGCAACCGGTCTATTTCCGCACGACTGAGCCGCCCGGCACCATTGTCATACACACCGAAGAGCGGTTTTTATATCATGTGCAAAGCAATGATCGGGCGATCAGATATGGCGTTGGCGTTGGCCGGGTAGGATTTGAGTGGCAGGGACTCCATAAAATCAGCCGGAAAAAGGAATGGCCCGATTGGCGACCGCCGCCGGAAATGATCGAACGCCAACCCTATTTGCCGCGATTCATGGCTGGAGGACCGGGAAATCCTCTTGGTGCGCGAGCACTATATCTTGGCAATACAATTTACCGTATTCACGGCACCAACCAGCCAAGAACCATTGGACACGCCATGTCGTCCGGCTGTTTTCGAATGGTAAACCGGGATGTCATCGAATTTTACGAACAGGTGCCGGTTGGTACGAGGGTAATAGTGCGCCAGGCGCCGAAGCTCTAAGTCCGATAATAAGCCCGCCGCGACAGGGAGCTGTGATTCATGAAACATCATTTCGCTTGCGTGCGCAGCAATGGCTTGCGCTTTGCGCTGGCCGCACTGGCAGTCGCTTACACCACAATCGCTTCGGCGGCGACGCTCGACGAAGTCAAAGCGCGCGGCCGGCTGATTTGCGGCGTCAATCAGGGATTGCAGGGTTTTGCGAAACTGATTGATCAGCGGTGGTCGGGATTTGATATCGATTTTTGCCGCGCCGTGGCCGCGGCTATTTTTCAAGATGATCAAAAAGTCGATTATGTTCCTCTTTCGGCTGCAGAGCGGTTCGAAGCGCTTCGCGACGGAAAGATCGATCTTCTTTCGCGCAATTCGACCTGGACCCTTGGGCGTGAGCTCAAGTTCGGCCTGACCTTTGCCGGCATAACCTATTACGATGGTCAGGGATTCATGCTGCCGCGTTCGGCGGGCATCTTTTCGTCACTCGAACTTGATGGAAAGACTGTCTGTGTTTTGCAAGGCACGACGAGCGAAACCAATTTATCCGATTACTTCGGCGCCAATAACATGGCATTTGAAGCTGTCGCAGTTGCCGCTTCGGCAGACTCGTTGGCAGCTTACAAAGAGCAAAGATGCAACGTGATAACCAGCGATATGTCGCAGCTTTATGCTTTGCGGCTGGAGCTTGCCGATCCGGACGAACACCTGATACTGGCCGATACGATTTCCAAGGAGCCGCTCGGTCCAGTGGTGCGCCAAAGCGATCCAGCCTGGGCAACGCTGGTCAAATGGGTTCTTTTCGCCCTGCTGGATGCTGAGGAAATGGGGATATCGTCTGAGACAATCGACGGCGCCTTGCAATCGGACAAGCCGGCGGTCCGGCGGTTTGTCGGCAAAGACGGTGACTTCGGCACCGATATGGGGCTGGCAAACGACTGGGCCGTGCACATGATCCGTTTGGTCGGAAACTACGGCGAAATCTTTGATCGCAATCTTGGCGTCGAGAGCCGCCTGGGTATCTCGCGCGGTATGAACCAGCTGTGGAATCTTGGCGGAATACACTATCCGCCACCGATTCGCTGAGTGCCTGATCCCGGTGATTGCAACAGAGCATATCCCTGCCCGATAAAAGCTCGGGCTTAGGGGTGGCACTGAGACGACGTCGCTCTAGTCGCCCAGTCTGATCGTCGGAACGCTCGTCCCGATCTTCGCCGCTTCGGCAAATGGCGGCCGCACGATCAGCGCGTCGGCCCGCGCCAGCGTCGCCATCATCGAGGAATCCTGACGTTTGAAGGGCGTTGCCACGGTCCGTCCGTCCTGGCTGGCAAGCTCGGCGCGGACATAGTCCTGACGCCGGTCATTGGCCGCCATGTCGGCGCCAAGGATCGCCGTTTGCGCAAACGGGCCGGGTGTCAGGCCAAGCAAAGCGCGAATCAGCGGTTTCAGGAAAATATGCCCGCAAACCATCGCCGAGACCGGGTTTCCCGGCAGGCCGAGCACCCGCATCGCCTGCAAATGGCCGACCATCAGCGGCTTGCCTGGGCGCATGGCGATGCGCCAGAAATCCAGCGTCATGCCGCGCGCCACAAGCGCCTCCTGGACCAGATCATGATCACCAACCGAGGCGCCGCCAATCAGCGTCAGAATGTCGGCATCACCGGCCCGTGCCACCGCGTCGCCGATCGCCTTGACATCGTCCGGCGCGATGCCGAGATCGACCGGCTCGCCGCCCGCTTCATGCACCAGCGCGGCGACGCCGGCGCTGTTGGAAGATATGATCTGGTCCGGCCCGGGATCGCCGCCGGGCGGTACCAGTTCATCTCCGGTCGCAAGGATCGCCACGCGCGGCCGCCGCCTGACGGGAACTTGCGCATAATTCATCGACGCTGCCAGTGCGATTCCCCGCGAGCCGAGCACCAGCCCGGCCGCAAGCAGCCGCTCGTCTTTTTTAAAATCAAGCCCGGCCGGGCGCACATGCAGGCCTTCGCTGACCGGCGTCGTCACCGTAACGGTATTGCCCTCGCGCTCAGCATTTTCCTGGATGAGGATGGCATCAGCACCGTCGGGCACCGGCGCGCCGGTAAAGATGCGCACGGCCTCACCCGGACCGATCGAACCGTCAAAGCGCTCG
>CALZIL010000277.1 GCA_945787495.1 uncultured Afifella sp.
TGGTGGAAGAGACGACGGCGGCGCTGACCTCGGCGCAGACGCAGATCGAAGACCTGCGCCAGGCGGTTGGCTTTTTCAGGACGGCACAGCAGATGCAGGCGGAGCCGCGAGAGGCCGATGCCAACGACCTGCCGGCCGCCAATCCGGTTGCCGAACAGCACGAGGTGCTGGCCCTAAAGGTTGCCTCCTCCGGCGGCGCCGCGATGGCAGCCGTTAAGGCCGATGAGGATTGGGCCGAGTTCTAAGATAGGGTGCGGCGATGGAAGGCATTTTGTGCCGCTCGATGATTGCGTCGAAACCATGCGCCAGACGGGCCTCGACATGACTGAGAAATACAAGGAAACCGCGACCGACGGCCTGGCCGTCAATGTCGTGGAATGCTGACGAATCTTGGCGCAAACATCGATGCCGGCGGAGTGACAACTGCCGCGACCGATTTTTGAAACTGGCATGATTTGGCCGTTCGCGATCTCGCCAGACACTTTTTAGCTCGCGAATCTTCTCTGGTCGGACAATCTCATACACTGCGTCCAGCGGAATATTTTGCTTGAGTGATTAAATAAATAAAATACCCGCATCTATATTTATACAACCACAAATTTTATTCAACTTCCGCTACGTATCATGACAACTTTAGTTAATATTAGAATGACTCTAAATTTAGGCTTTTCTCATAATTATCGACTATCAAGACCTTCCACTGATCGTAAATTATTTGTTAAGCAGAGGTGAAATCGATGTTGAAAGACAATTTGTCGCGGTTGGCAGGAGCCGCTGCGGTGTCTTGCCTGGTTATGGCGGGAACAGGCACGAATGCCAATGCGAGCCAGGCCCTCATCGCGTCTACGGCGCCCCAGGAAATTACCCTGGACGGCAACACCGCGGACTGGGACGGCGTTGCCGGTATCATGGTCCCCCTGAGCGGTAAGGGCGGGGTCAATTCCGTTGAGATGCGGGCCGCCATCAAGGACGGCAGGATTTACGTTCTGGCGATCTGGGACGATTCCAGTCAGAACATCCTGCACAAGCCCTACAAGTGGAACGAAGGCGCTGGCGAATACAAGAAGGACAAGCAGAAGGAAGACCGCTTCGCCCTGTCGCTGCGGATGTCCGGCACGTTTTCAGCAAGCAAGATTGACGGCAGTCCCTTCGAAGCCGATGTCTGGCACTGGAAGGCTTCGCGCTCCAATCCCGCCGGCATCGCCCATGACAAGATGTGGAAAGTCTCCAAAAAGCCCTTCGAGAAAGCCAAGGAATGGCCGACGCCAAATGGCGGCGTGGTCTATCTTGCGCGGATCAGCGATGAGGGCGACCGTCTTTACAAGCCGGTCAAGTATAGCGTCAAGCGCGACGACATCATGTCCCGTTATGAGGTCAACCTGACCGCGAGCGGAAGCATTGCCGACGTTCAGGCCAAAGGTGTCTGGCGCAACGGGCGCTGGTATTTGGAGATGGCTCGCGACCTGGATACCGGCCACAGCGACGATGCAGCGATCCCTGCTTCGGGCTCGATCGAAATCGCCGTGGCGGCCTTCAACAATGTCGATGGCCGCAAGCACAGTGTATCGGAAGTCCTGACCCTGCGCACCTACGGCTCCGGTTCGTAATGTCAATTTGCCCCGGGAATGAATATTTCCGGGGCACCCTCTTTCTTGTTCCGTGTTCCATTGAAAATTCATGCCGCGCAACCGCGCCCGGCAGTAAAGGTGGATTCCATGCCGAATAAGACAGGAACGGCCCCAGACCGCAAAACCATTGGTCTGTCCCACGCCGCCGCTCTCATTTTTCTGCTGGTCGGTCTTTTGGTCGGCGGTGTAGCACTATTGATCGGTGCCAAGCTGATCGAGATTGAGGAACGCGCGAACGAGACCAGCAGTGTGGTCATTCCGCAATCGGTCTCGCAAAACCGCCACGCTCTGGCCACGGAAAGCCTGACCCGCTTCGCCGCCCAGATTGTTGCCGCGCCTACGGCCGAGGCCCGGGCGCAAATCCTGACACGGGCCACGAACATTGTCGCCGGACTGGCCGAGAGCGGCAGCGCCGGTGCAGAACAATCGATCGAGACTGCCCTCAATAAGATCGCGGCTGCGGTGGCTGACGCCGACAGCTCGGAGAAACTCGCGGCGGAAGTCGCTACAAATCTGGACCGAGCGACCAAGATCATCGGCGAGATCGACGATAACCTCGCCTCGATCGCCGATGACAGTGCCGCCCAGCTGGAAGAACTGATCGAGGAACTGGACGAAGCGGAATCTGACGATCTACCGTTCATCACCCGCAATCTCAACGAAATCGCGAAGATCAATACGGACAGTCAGAAATTGCTGACCACCGTCCGCGATAGCCGTGCAATACTGACTGCCGCCGCCGCCTTCACCGAAGGGTCGAAACTTACGACCAGTGCCGAAAAATTCGACGCCAACCTGACGCGCCTGAAATCACTGGTCAACAATCTGCCCAGCACCGGGGATTACGAATACCTCTCGCCGCTGACCGAGGAATTCGCCACCTTGGCGACGATATTCGACATGCGCCGTAAAGCGCTGGACAGGCAGGACAGTGCTGTCCGCCAGAGCAACGCCGCCATTGCGCAACTCTCCGCGCTTAGCGAGACTATTTCGACCGGCGCAGCCAACATCGCCGTGGAAAGTGTCGAGGCGATAAGCCAATCGGTCACCAATATCGAAATGACGGCTCTTGCCGCCCTGGGCTTCATGGTGGTGATAACATTCCTTATCACTTTGTTGGGGCGCCGAAACCTGATCCTGCGCCTGGTCGAAGCCACAAAGGTTCTCGACGAACTGAGTCTCGGCAAGACTGACGTAAGCATGGCTCCGGCTCGGCTGCGGGAGTTGGATAGCATGCGCCGGTCGATGGACAGATTCCGTGACGCCATGCTCGCAAATGCGAAAATGGCGAGCGAAAAAGAGGCCGCCAGATTTGCCCAGCAAAAAAAACAGGAAAGGCTCGCCCAGGCCGAAAGGGACGCCAATATCCAGGCCGAGATCGAGGCAGCGGTCCGGGCGGCGGTTCGCGGCGACTTCTCCAAGCGGGTCGATACGACTGCGGCGCGAGGAGTGATGCGGGATCTCAGCGAGGGCATGAACACACTCCTGGACGTGGTCGACAGCGGGCTGTCGGAGACGGTCGAAGTGGTCTCCGCCATGGCCCAGGGCGACCTGAGCAAGAACATTGACGGTGATTACCAAGGCAGTTTGCTGACCCTCAAGGAAGGCACCAATACGATGGCCGGGCAGATCGAGACGATTGCCGAGCGCATCTCCTCGGTGACCGGCGCGGTGCGCGGCGCGACGCGCGAAATCGCCACCGGCATCAGCGATCTCTCCGCCCGCACCGAGCATCAGGCGTCGTCGCTTGAGGAAACGACCGCCTCGATGGAGGAGTTATCGACAACGGTGCGGCAGAACGCCGGCAATGCCCAGGAGGCCAACAAAATCTCCGAGGCGGCGCGCGAATCGGCCATCTCCGGCAGTGAAGTTGCCGACAAGGCCGTTTCGGCGATGGGCCGGATCGAGGACTCCTCACGCCAGATCACCGACATTGTCGGGCTGATCCAGGAGATCGCCTTCCAGACCAATCTGCTGGCGCTGAATGCCTCGGTGGAGGCGGCGCGGGCCGGTGACGCCGGCAAGGGCTTTGCCGTGGTCGCCAACGAGGTCCGGGCGCTGGCGCAGCGCGCCGCCACGGCGTCGAAGGACATCAAGGAGCTGATCGTCAACTCCGACAACCAGGTCAAGGCGGGTGTCGAACTGGTCAATCAGGCCGGCGCCTCGCTCGGCGAG
>CALZIL010000278.1 GCA_945787495.1 uncultured Afifella sp.
GGCGCGCCCATAATTCCCAGACCGAGAAAAGCGACAGTCGCCATAACCATTCTCCTGTTTTTCTGTTCGAATTGGCAGGATACCGGCGCGCAATGCGCAAGACCAGAATATCCGGAACTGGTACATCTGCGACATGGGCAGCTTTGCCCGCCCACAGTCACCCTCCGGATTGATCGAAGGATTCAGGAAAAAGCGTCTTGTTTTTCACTCCCTCCCCAATTCGGGGAAGGTGGTTTGCGCCGGGTTCTCCGGTTAAGCCCAAGATTGACGATGAGGAGAGCTGGAGGATGACAGTGGGAAGAGTGAGCGATAACGTCGAAATCATCCCCGGCGGCGCGGCGTGCACTATGAAAACCGAAGCTGACCGCGCTAACGAAGTGGCGGCGGTCACGCCGGATTGCCGAATGAGAACAAACGCAAGGACGGATTGATTGGGCGCACGCATAAGAATTCGGAAAATTCGCCTTGCCGGATATGCGCGCACGGCCGGCGCCCTGTCCGTGCCGATCCTTGCATTGGCCGGTCTGGCCAATCGCTTCGATCTGATGCCGTTCTATGCTGTTCTGCCGGCCTTGCTCATCGGCTTTTTGCTTGCCATCGGCGCGCTGGTCATGTCCATTTTCGCCTTGACGGCGATCTGGCGGAACGGCGGCCGTGGCGCCGGCAGCGCGCTCGTCGGGATAATCTATGCCCTGCCGGGACTGGTGCTTGCCGGCATGGCCGTTTTTGCGGTTTTTGCCTATCCGCGCATTGCCGACGTGACCACCGATGGCGAAGACCCGCCGCAATTCCAAGTACTCCATTCAGGCGGCGCATCGGCGGATCGGGCTGGGCAGGGCGGTGACCCGCCGGTCGCGATACCCGGCGCCGGCGCGCGGCTCTATCCCGCCGGCATCGATCTGGTCTACGCCGCCATCAACAACATCCTCGCCGAACGGGGTTGGAGCGTGGCACAAAATATTGCCCCCGCCGGCGAGGACAGCACCGCCAGAATCGAGGCGAGTGCGAAAACTCTGCTGTTTGCCTTCAGGGACGATGTCGCCATCCGCCTGACCGGCACGCCGGATGGGATCCGCGTTGACATGCGCTCCGCCTCGCGCTGGGGACGCCACGATCTCGGCCAGAACGGCCGCCGCATTCGCGCTTTCATGGACGATCTCGATGGCGCTCTGCAGGGGCTTTTCACCGAGATCGGAGAACTGGACGAGGAGACGGATGAGGAGGCGACCGAGGTGCCGGACGGTGGGCTGGTCGTCAGCCCTGTCATTCGGGATATCCAATGACCGTTCTGGATGTTGGCGGCGGCGAAACCTAACCGGAAAGCGCGAATTCGCTGTCGAGGCGGACCACGTCGCTCGTCGACACAAGCCCTTGCGCGACCAACTCTTCCAGATGCGCAAAGACCGACAGCGCCGCCGCGCCATGCAGTTTCGGATCGACGTCGCGGTAGATATTCTGAACGATGCCGGGAATGCTGCGATCGCCCTTTTGCAGCCGGTCCAGGATCGCCCGCTCGCGCATTTTGCGGTGCGTGCGCAGGCCGCGGACATAACGCGACGGGTCGGTTACCGGTCCGCCATGCGCCGGAAAATAAAGCCGCTCGTCCCTGGCCAGCAGCCGCTCCAGCGAGGTCATATAGTCGCCCATGGCGCCATCGGGCGGCGCCACCACAGTGGTCGACCAGGCCATGACATGGTCGCCGGAAAACAGGATGCCGGCGTCGGGCATCGAAAAGGCGAGATGATTGGCCGTATGGCCGGGAGTTGCCACGGCTTCCAGCGTCACGCCGCCGACATTAAATTGCGTACCGTCGGCCAACACCTCGTCGGGCTTGAAATCATGGTCGGCGCTGGCGTCGAGGCGGTTGACCTCGCCGGCTTGCAAGGGCCGGGCGGCAACATGCGGACCGGCAGCCAGGACCGGCGCCTCGGTGGCGTCGCGCAAATGGCGGGCGCCGGGCGAGTGATCGCGGTGCGTATGGCTGACGAGAATGGCTTCCACGCGCTCGCCGGCAACGGCGTCGAGCAGCGCCCGGGCATGGCCAGGATCGTCAGGGCCGGGATCGAGAATGGCGACCCGGCCTTGGCCTATGATGAAGCTGTTGGTGCCGGTAAAGGTGAACGGACCGCTGTTTGCCGCGGTCAGTCGGCGCACATTTGGCGCGACCTCAACGGCCTCGCCGTATCGCGGGTCGAAGGTCCGATCGAATTTCAGCGCCATGGTGTCCGCTTGCCGCCTCGTGCTTGCCGCCTTCCGGCAGCCTGTCTATAGGATGCTCGCAACGTTCATGAAAGCGAGGCAGAAATGTTCGCCCTGACCGCACCCCGGCCGCTGATCGGCGGCATCATCCCCGACGAAGGCGCCGCGCGCTGGGCCGCCAACGCCGCGCTGGTCTTCGCCGGCTCGCTGGTCCTGTGGGCGTCGGCGAAGATCCAGGTGCCGTTTTATCCGGTGCCGATGACCCTGCAGACCCTGGCGATCATGGTCATCGCCGCGAGTTTCGGCATGCGGCTCGGGGTCGCGACGGTGCTATTGTATCTGGCCGAAGGCGCGTTCGGTCTGCCGGTCTTCGCCGGGACGCCGGAAAAAGGCATCGGCCTTGCCTATATGATCGGCCCGACGGGCGGCTATCTCGCCGGTTACGTACTTGCCGTGGCTTTGGTCGGTTGGCTGGCCGAGCGTGGATTCGACCGCAACATGTTCGGGCTTTTCGGTGCGATGCTTGTCGGCGATGCCGTCATTTTCGCCCTCGGCATTTTCTGGCTCGGCACATTAATGGGCTGGGACAAGCCGATTCTGGACTGGGGTCTCTATCCCTTTATCCTCGGCGACCTGACCAAGATCGCGCTGGCGGCAAGCATCGTCGTCGCCGGCCGGCGGGCCATGCGGCGCTGATCGAGGTCCGCGCCGCCGAACTTCCGAAATGCCAGGTCTTTGAAGATATTGGTCGGAGCGGCAGGATTTGAACCTGCGACCGGTCAAACCGCCTGTATTGCCGCTTCAGCGCCGGCTGTCGCAAAACCGCCGTCAAGATCGCCCGTGAATCTGACCGGCAAGCCGGAGCGGATTGATGTCTCCGCCGCCGCGCCCATGGCGACCGCCTTCAGGCCGTCCTCCAGGCTCACATCGGGCGTTCCGCCACTGTGAACCATATCAAAAAACTGCTTGTGCTGGAAAAAGGTCGAGCCGTGGTGGTGCCCGGCGGCGAGCAGTCCGGCATCGATAGGGATCGGGATGTGTTCCAATCGGTCAGATTCGCGCAGCCCGATGGTGACGGTCGATGAGGGAATACCGCACTCGATCTTGCCGCTATCGCCGACGGCGACGATTTCCTCCTGATCGCGTGAGGTTTCGGCAAACATGCACAGATCGAGACAGGCGCGCACGCCATTGTCGAAATCGACGATGACAAAGGCATTGTCGATGATATCAGGCGTCTCGCCGTCATAGCGCTCATCAAGATGATTCACCGCCTGCCCGCCGGAGGCGTAGAGGCGGACTGGCTCGGCGGCGGTGATCAGACGCATCAGATCGAAGAAATGGCAGCATTTTTCGACCATCGTGCCGCCGGTATTGCGGGCGAACCTGTTCCAGTCGCTGACCTTTTGCAGGAACGGATAGCGGTGTTCGCGCAGCGACAGCATGTGCAGTTTGCCGATCGTGCCCTTGTGCACCTCCTCAATCAGCCGGGTGACCGGCGGCATGTAGCGATATTCCATCGCCACCCAGACCGGAGCGGTCCGTCCCGCCGCGGCCTTCAAGACGCGCTGGCAGTCTT
>CALZIL010000279.1 GCA_945787495.1 uncultured Afifella sp.
GTCGAGTTCCGTCTTGGACAGCAGTTCCGCCATGCCCATCACACCGTTCATCGGCGTCCTGATCTCATGGCTCATATTGGCCAGAAACTCAGACTTCGCCCGATCGGCGAGCTCGGCCCGCTGATGTTCACGTGCAACAGTGGCAAATGAGCGGGCAATCACTTTTTCCATTGGCCAGAAGATCAGCAAGCCAAGCGAAAAAAGCACCGCAACCGATCCAATTCCGAACAATTTGTTTACGCGGTCGCTCCAATCAGAAATAATCGTGAAATAATTCTGCAGGGCGGCCATGGCGAAGGTGATCTGCCGCCCATAAAAGGAGCTGTAGCTGTCTCTCAATTTTGCGGCGCCGGCGGCGTCCCAGTCTCCCTGATCGACAAAATTGACAATACGATCCAGGTTGTCCATCTGCTGGTCCACCGAAAACCCGCTTAGATCGAGTTCGTTTCTCAGGCGCTCAGGCAGATTCACCCAGGAAGCCCGCATGTCCTTAAGGGCCGTCTCCGCCGCGGTAATCTTGTCATCCAAACTCAACTGATGAGATTCCGCGACCGACGTTCCATGCGCTTCGTTGGCAATAATGCCAATCAATTGGTGGGTTTCACTGATCGTGACGTCGAAATTCGCGATCAGCGCCGCGATATGACTGGCGGCTTTGAATTGTCGGTTGGAAATGTCGGATAAAAACACGAACAGGACGCAAAACAGCGCCGCAATACCCAGCGCGGCACTATAGCGAAACCTAATACCGGCAATCCCGAATTTCTCCGCCATCCTGGCGCATCCCCGCCTAAACAATTAGCGCCTCGATAACAGACAAGCGTTTCAAGATTCTAAATTCCACTTATCTTAAAATATCCATTAAATATTATCGTAATTCTGATGAAATCATGAATTTCATGCATCGCGACGCAGGCAATAACAACTACCGGAACGCTGAAAGCGCCAGCTTGCTGCCGTAGCTCTTCCTTTAGCGGCTGGCCTGAAACCAGATCTCCGCAGCCCCGCGATGATGCCTTGATGTCCTCGCCTTCGCTCACGCCTTTGCAAGCACAGCGCTGATCTCATCGAGGATCGCCGGGTCGTCGATCGTCGCCGGCATTTTGTACGCCTCGCCATCGGCGATCTGCCGCATGGTGCCGCGCAGGATCTTGCCGGAGCGGGTTTTTGGCAGCCGCGTGACCACATGCACCGTCTTGAAGGCAGCGACCGGACCGATCTCCTCGCGCACCTTTTTCACGCATTCGGCCTGCAATTCGTCTTCGTCCCGGTCGGCACCGGATTTCAGCACGACAAAGCCCATCGGCGCCTGGCCCTTTAGCGCGTCGGCCGCGCCGATGACGGCGCATTCGGCAATGTCGGGATGGCCGGCAAGCACTTCTTCCATGCCGCCGGTGGACAGCCGGTGGCCGGCGACATTGATGATGTCGTCGGTGCGCGCCATGATGAACAGGTAATCGTCGTCATCCTTGTAGCCGGCGTCGGCGGTTTTGTAATAACCGGGGAATTCATCCAGATAGGATTGCCGGAACCGGTCGTCAGCGTTCCACAGGGTCGGCAGACAGGCCGGCGGCAGTGGTAGTTTGACGACGATATTGCCGAGTTTTCCGGCTTCGACGGGATGACCGGCATCGTCGAGAATCTGCACGTCGTAGCCGGGCATGGCGACGGTCGGCGAACCGTGTATGACCGGCATCATGCCGAGCCCGACCGGATTGGCGGCGATCGCCCATGCCGTCTCCGTCTGCCACCAATGATCGATCACCGGCACGCCGAGCTTGTCCTCCGCCCACTGGATCGTATCGGGATCGGCCCGTTCGCCGGCCAGGAACAGGGTGCGGAAGCTGCTCAGGTCATATTGCCCGATCAGGGCGCCGTCGGGGTCCTCCTTCTTGATGGCGCGAAATGCCGTCGGTGCGGTGAACAGCGCCGCCACCTTGTGCTCCGATATCACCCGCCAGAACACGCCGGCATCCGGCGTGCCGACCGGTTTGCCTTCAAACAGCACGCTCGCGCAGCCATGCAGGAGCGGCGCATAGACGATGTAGGAATGACCGACGACCCAGCCGACATCGGAGGCGGCCCAATAGACCTCGCCGGGCTGGATATCGTAGATCGCCGGCATCGACCATTTCAGCGCGACCATATGGCCGCCATTGTCACGCACCACGCCCTTGGGTTCTCCGGTCGTGCCGGACGTATAAAGGATGTAGAGAGGATCGGTCGCGGCAACGTTCACACACGGCACAACACGATCCGCCGCCCGCGCCTTTTCCGTCTCTTGCCGATAGTCAAGGTCGCGGCAGTCGATCAACTCGCAGGTCTGCTGCTCGCGTTGCAGGATCACGCAAGTATCCGGCTTGTACTTTGCCGCATCGATCGCCGCGTCCAGAAGCGGCTTGTAGGCAATAACCCGCCCCGGCTCGATGCCGCAGGAAGCAGAGACGACGGCTTTCGGCTTCGCATCGTCGATGCGGGTCGCCAGTTCGTTGGCGGCGAACCCGCCAAAAACGACGGAATGAACAGCGCCGATCCGGGCGCAGGCAAGCATGGCGATCGCCGCTTCGGGCACCATCGGCATATAGACGATCACCCGGTCGCCCTTGCCAACGCCGCGATCGCGCAGGACGGCGGCCAAGGCCGTCACCTCGGCCAGCAGCTCGGCGTAGGTAATTGTCCGTTTTGAACCGGTGATAGGGCTGTCATAGATGATCGCCGCCTGGTCGGCGCGGCCGCGTTCCGCGTGACGATCGACGCAATTGTAGCAGGTGTTGCATTCAGCACCGACGAACCAGCGGCCATAAACACCCTCATCGGCGTCGAACACCTTGTCCCAGCGCTTCGACCAGTCGATATCGTCCGCCGCCCTGGCCCAGAAAGCCTCCGGATCGGCCTGCGATTCGGCATATACCGCGTTGTAACGGCTGGTCATCGTCACTCTCCCGAAAACCCGTTTCCCGATTGCCTACCGGCCACTGCCTGTCTTGTCCATTCGACAAACGCCTGATCGACCATCAGGTAAAGCCAGATGGCGTAACCGATAACGCATCGGGTCATGTGTGGACGGCGCCCGCGGGTCAAGGGTTTTTCTGGCGATCTGCACGTGGGTTGGGTGCAAGTCATGTGTCCGGCCTGTTTGCGCGGTGTTCATGACCGCTGGCCCTGATGTGATCCGCGGGATCAGGTCCCAATCAAAACCACGCGCTTGAACAGCGCCTGACCCAATAGCGGGTTTTCCCGTTCCCCGGTCCAACCGTTTTGCACATCACGCCATCATCACCCTCACCGTTGGTAAAACACCTTACGCCTCACGATCCTTTGACAGCCAAGCCCTTCAAGCTGCTGCCACCAGCGCGTTCGCTCGATAGTTCTCGCCCTTGGTCAGCACCGCCCAGGCTGTCCGCGCCATCTTGTTGGCGAGCGCTACTGCCACCACCTTGGCCGGGCGGCGCGCAAGAAGCTGTATGAGCCAGGGGTACCTGTCAGGACGGGCGCGCGCCTGCTTCAGCACCGCCAGTGCGCCGACCACGAGCAGGCGGCGCAGATAGCGATCGCCTTGTTTGGAAATCCCTGCGAGCCGCGCCTTGCCGCCGGTTGAGTTCTGCCTGGGCACAAGGCCGATCCAGGCTGCAAACTCACGCCCCGATTTAAACGCTCTGGGATCCGTCACCGTCGCGGCAATGGCCGTGGCGCCAATGACCCCAATGCCTGGGATGGTCTCAAGCCGCCGGCTCACCTCGCTTGCGCGGTTTCTGCACATCCGCGAGCTGTGCCGCGATCATCTGGCAAGCGATGCGCGCCAGCGGTGGCAGGCGGTCCTCGCCCTCATCCGCCACAATCGCCATCAGCCTGGCTACGCCCTCACGCCCCCGCGCCGCAACAAGGCCCAACTCCGCCATATGGCTGCGCAGGGCGTTGATTAGCTGGGTGCGCTGCCGGATCAACAGATCCCGCGTCCGGTGCAGCATCAGTGCACTCTGCTGTTCAGCGCTCTTGACCGGCACAAAGCGCATCGAGGGGCGCGTCACCGCTTCGCAGATAGCCGCCGCGTCGGCTGCGTCGTTCTTGCCCCGCTTTACATAGGCCTTCACGTAGCCCGGCGGCATCAGCCGCACCTCATGACCAAGCAGGGCGATCTCACGTGCCCAGTAATGAGCCGTCGCACAGGCCTCCATCCCGACAAGGCACGGCGCAAGCTTCTCAAAG
>CALZIL010000280.1:0-1062 GCA_945787495.1 uncultured Afifella sp.
TCGCCAGACTCGGCGACGATCCGTTCCGCCACTTCGCGCTGGAACATCACGGTAAGGCTCCTCCACCAGGTCGGCCAGGGCTCGGCTGCAAGCCAGCTGGTCAGCAGCGGCGTTGCGATATTGTAGGGCAAGTTGGCGACAATGCGGGCGCCGCCGGCTCCGGCGAGCGCCGCATAATCGATGACGAGCGCATCGCCCTCAATGATTGTCAGCCGCCCCGGCGCCGCCGCAGCGATTTCGGCAAGTGCCGGCAGGACGCGATGATCGCGTTCAATCACCGTGACATGTCCGGCGCCCTCGGCCAGCAGCGCCCGTGTCAGCCCGCCCGGACCTGGACCAACCTCGATTATGTGCTCGCCAGCCAGCGGTCCGCCGGCGCGGGCGATGCGCCCGGTCAAATTGAGATCGAGCAGGAAATTCTGCCCGAGTGCTTTTTTCGCCGACAATTGATACTTGGCAATGACCTCGCGCAGCGGCGGCAGCGCTTCCAGTCGCTCACTGTCGGTTGATGTCACGCGACCACCCCCGCCGTCAAAGTGACGGCGAGTTTCAGCGCCGCGATCAGGCTGTCGGCATTGGCCTTGCCGGTTCCGGCCAGTGAAAGCGCCGTGCCGTGGTCGGGCGAGGTGCGGATGAAGGGCAGGCCGAGCGTGACATTGACCGCCTCGTCGAAAGCCAGGGCCTTGACCGGGATCAGTGCTTGGTCGTGATACATGCACAAGGCCGCGTCATAACCGGCTCGGGCCGCGGCATGGAACATACTGTCCGCCGGCCGCGGCCCGGTTGCGTTGATGCCCTCGGCGGCAAGATCGGCGATTGCCGGTGCAATGACGGCCTTGTCTTCGCTGCCCATGGTGCCGTTTTCGCCGGCATGCGGATTTAGGCCGCAAACGGCAAGGCGCGGATTATCGATGCCAAACCGCGCCGCAAGATCATGCGCCACGATCCGCCCGGTCGTGGTGATCGCCTCGCGGGTCAGCGCCTGTGGCACGTCGGCGAGCGGGATATGGATGGTCACCGGCACGACTTTCAGCATCGGCGCGGCGATCATCATCACCGGTT
>CALZIL010000280.1:1080-4826 GCA_945787495.1 uncultured Afifella sp.
GCGCCGAGATATTCCGTATGGCCGGGAAAACCAAAGCCGGTGCGGGTCAGCGCCGCCTTGTGGATCGGATTGGTGACGAAAGCGCTTGCGAGGCCCCCATGGACCAGTTCCACCGCCTGCCGGATTGCGGCTATCACCGTTGTCGCGTCGTTCGGATCAGGTTCGCCTGGCCGGCCGGCCACCGCAGGCGCACCCTCAAGGCAAGGCAGGGCATCTTCAAAGACGGCGACGGCTTCGCCTGGCAAGGTCTTGCGGACCGGTATGGCGCGACCCATCGCCTGCGCGCGGCGTTCCATGAGCGCTGCATCACCGATCAGGATGAATGGCGGGACGCCCCCCTCTTTGCGCGCAAGCCAAGCGTCGATGGCGATGTCCGGCCCGATGCCGGACGGCTCGCCGAGCGTCAGTGCCAGGGGAAACGGAGATTCGCCCGCCGGCGGCTCAGACGGGCTCACCTGTATTCGATAACCGCATTGGCCCGCAAATCGCGCAGAAAACCCCGCGCCATCCGTGAACCGCGCTCGTTGGAGAGTTTGTCGCGCACCTCCTCGGCGGCCATGGACTGGCCGGCCAGGCCACGCTTGGCGCACACGCCCAGGAGCTGATATCCCTGCGGCACCTTCTCCGGTCGGGTCGCCTTGCCAACCTCGGTTTGCGCGATGTTTTCGCCGGTTGCGCCGCGTAGATTTTCGGATGTCCTCCGGGTTTTCGGTTTTACAACAACGCCCTTGAGCTTCTTCGCTTGGTCAAGCGCCTGGTCGCATCCGGCAAAGCGGCTGCGAAATGCTTCCGCCTCGCGCCGCCGTTGTGCAATATAGCCCTTACTCGCTTTGGCCGGGATCACGAAGATGATCGGCTGCAGATCGAATTGCGAAATGCCGGTATCTGCGTCGGCCGTTGTTTCCTTGCCGGCCAGCGCTTCAGCGACATCACGCTCGGTGATTTTTACCGTCGCCTGAAACCGTGCCCTGACGATCCGGCTCCAGGCGATCTCCGCACGCAGACGATCTTTCAGCGTCTGGGGATTGACGCCCGACCGGCGCAGCGCCTGTGACAGCCGCGCCGGTGTCAACTTTGCCCGACTGGCGATCTGCCCGAAGGCGCGGTCGACCTCTGCGTCGGTGATGGTAATGCGCTGGCGCGCCGCTTCCTGCATCTTCAGCCGCTCGTCGATCAGATCCTCAATCGCCTGACTGCGGCCAGCGCGGCCGCGAGTCGTCAGCCGCAAAAGCCCGGCGCGGTTGCGGATGTCATAAGTGGTGATCGGGGGGGTGTCGTCGACGAGAACCTTGATTGCGCTGGCGGCCGCAGCCGGCGGACTTGCAGAAAACCCGGCGATCGTCAGCAGTGCCGCTATGGCGGGCACAATCGTGACCTGAAAAAAACGGTGGGAATTGGGGCGTATCTTC
Organism: uncultured Afifella sp.; assembly: GCA_945787495.1. GTDB lineage: Bacteria > Pseudomonadota > Alphaproteobacteria > Rhizobiales > Afifellaceae > CALZIL01. Next base: position 2,490 of record CALZIL010000280.1, read on the forward strand.
ATGACAATGGGTTCTTTGTCGCGGTTAGGGACGGGGCCGTCATTGGGGACGACCGTCCGGCAACGGGTTACAACCTGGCCAATTGGGCCAAAATCCGGCAAGGGCAGCAATACCGGATTACTCTTCAAGCTTGTAGCTCAAATTGCTGTCGCCGATTGTGCGCAGATTAAATCGGACGAAAAACTGTTTGTTTTCAACAAGATCATCATAGGTATCTCGTGTATTTGAGTAGGTAGCCGACAGATTGAAGCACTCATTGTCGAACGCCAGGCCAATCGTGTGCTTGACCTGCGCCTTGTTCTCCATGTCGTAGACAAGCGAACCGGAGACCGCCCAGTTGTCGTCAAGCGCGACCGTGGCGCGGCCGGAAACCTCCTGGCGATCGTCGACGATGCCGAGAGTCGGCTGCTTTCGCACATGGACGAAGCCGACGCTGGCGTTCGACCGGCCATAGACAGCGTTGGCGGTGATTTCGCCGCGATTGAGGTCGAGATTATCGTCATCGAAGCGGCCACGCGCCGCCACGGAAAATCCGTGACCATTGTTGAGCCCAATTCGGCCGACGAAATCGGATGCATCCGACTCAAGCCCAGAACCGACCCCGGACAACGAAACATCACTCTGGGCAAACGAATTGACGCCGGTCAGATGATAGGATTGGCCGAACAGGGCGTCGAAGCTTGCGCCATTGTTGAAACGGGCCTGATAGGTGAAACCGACATTGGCGCGCGTTCCGCCTTCCAGCCGGTCATAGCCGGAGAACTTGTCACGCGAGAACAGGATCGAATCGTCAAAGATGAGGCTCTGCGCGTCCTCGTTCGGCAGGTCGCCGATATGGGTTTCGTCCGGCCGCACGATGATTTGAGCGATAGGCCCGAATGTCTGGGTCGCCGGCCCGCCGGTCGCCAGGAACGGCCATCGGTATTCCAGACCGACCGCAGGCATCGCCCGGCCGAGGGCTTCATTCTTGATCAGTCCATGTGGGTCGCCGGGCAGGGCGAGTTCAGGCGTGAGCCAGCTCACATCCGCTTTCACATAGGCAAAGGGCGTGAACATCTGGCCGCCCATGCCGACAAGCGTGCGCTGCCAGGAAATGTCGGTGCTTGCCCGGGTGAAGGTTCCGGCAACGCCGGTATAATAGTTCGTCGCCGGCGTCGTACGCAGATCGTGTTCGGCCCGGGTCAGGCTGGTGACATTGGACTGGATCTGCAACTCGCCGCCGAAAACCGGCTGGCCGAAAATATAGCTGTGATCCAGTATCGGGTGGACGATGGCCTGTTCGTTCTGGTCATCGTGAACGGTGTCCATATTGGTGACGACATCGGTCTCCACCGTATCCTCGCGCTGCACCTTGAAGGCATAGGCGCGCAGGTCGAAATAGTTCTGCTCGCTCATGCCGGTCATGTAGATCGTGTTCGTCACATCGCGCTCGGTGGCGCCGGGAATCGAATAATCGCGGCCGAATGTGCGGTCGCTGCTGGCCAACAAATGCCAGCCCCACGTCCAGCGATCGTTGATGCGGAACCGGCCGCTGGATTGCACCGCGCCGCGTTCCTTGCGGAAACCGGATAACCTGTCGCCGTTCTCATCGACAAATTCGGTGATGTCCTGCTGCAGGATGCCGGCAAGACGGATGTTGTAAGATCCGTTCATCAGCCGTTGACGCCATTCCACCTGACCCAGAAAGCCCTGCTTGCTGTAGTATGTGGGGACGAAGGTGATGTCTTTGTCGGGCGCAATGTTCCAGAAGAACGGCGTTGTTGCCGAAAAACCCAGTGCTTGAGCATAGCCGAAATTGGGTTGCAAAAAGCCGGTTTTGCGTTTGACCGTCGGATCGGGGTGGAAGAGGAACGGCAGCCATGCGATGGGAATGCCGTAGAATTCCAGCGAGGCGTTCTCGTAACTTACCGTCTTTTCCTCCCGGTTGACAATGATCTTGGTCGCCTTGACCTGCCACAATGGCGGGCGATCTGGTTTGTCGCGGCACGGTTCGCAGGCGGTATAGACGCCATTGTCGAATATCGTGATATTGCCGCTCCGCCGTTCCGCCGAGCGCGCGGCAAACCGGGCGCGGCCGACAGTCTGGACGTTGACATTTTCCACAAAACCGTCGCGCAGATCGTCGGTGATATCGGCCTCAGAGGCGGTCACGATATTGCCGTCCGGTTCAACGATCCGCACCCCGCCGGAAGCGATCAGCCGGCCGGAGCGCTGATAATACGTGACCTTTTCGGCCTCGACCGTAAAGCCATCGTAATGGATCTCGACGCCACCGATGGCGGAGACAATCTCATTGTCAAAATCATAAACAAGCTCGTCAGCCTCCAGCAGCATCCG
>CALZIL010000281.1 GCA_945787495.1 uncultured Afifella sp.
CCGCGAGGAGAATGATATTCTGCAAATTATCTACTGCTGCACCTGACCGGGACTTTATCAACACAATCTGCCATAGGCGGACATTATCAAACCATTCAATCTACGCTCACCGCCCGGTATTTTTGCATAGATACCTGAAGCGCTACTTACTCACCCGCTTGAAAATTATGATTATTTCTCTCGTCGCTTCTGCTCCGCATCGTCCCAGGCGGTCAGCGCCTGAAAGTCCGGAACGAAACCCAGCCCTTTCTGCGCGTCCGACGAAATCACCGTCTGCGATGTGACGACGTCGACCAATGCCGGCGCGTTCTTCAGAGCTCTTTGCAGCGCGGCTGGCAAATCAGTGGCTTTCTCCACACGTTCGCCGTTCGCGCCGAGGGCGCGTGCCAGCGCCGCATAGTCGGAATGGCGCAAGGTGGTACCGACGACGCGTCCGCCATAGTTCATTTCCTGATCCAGGCGCTCGATGTTCCAGGCGGCATTGTTGGATACGATGAACACGACCTTGGCGCCGTGGCGCACGGCGGTGTCGATCTCCATGGCATTGATGCCGAAGGCACCGTCTCCATTCACCGAGATAACCTGCCGGCCCGGCAAAGCCAGCGCCGCCGCGATGGCAAACGGCACGCCAACGCCAAGGCACCCAAAGGCGCCAGCGTCCATGTAGGTTTTTGCCTGCAGGCCGGTGCGCGCAAAACTGAGCAAATCGCCGCCATCGGCAATCGCCACATATTCCGGATCGGCCACATCCGCGATGACGTCGAAGATCGCGCGCGGATGGATCTTGCCGTCGGTGCCGGTCATCGGCTTGTCCGTGGTCGTGGCGGCCACGACGCGTTCGTGATGGCGGCGGCGCAGGCCGTCGGCCCAGGCCTTGTCGAGGCCCGGTTCGCGGTTTCCGGCGGCCGTAATCATGGCCTCAAGCGCTAACGGCGGTGATGCCAGCAGCTCAGGCTGGCCGCGGCGGTTGTCGATCAGTTCACCAGGCACGTCTGCGATGCGGATGAAGCGCGCATGGGGAAATACCGCCGGTGAGCCGTAGCCGACCTGATAATCGAGCTTGCGGCCGATCAGCAGCACCACGTCGGCATCTGTCATGGCGGCGGCGCGTACCGCCGCTGCGGTCGAAGGATGATCCGCTGGCACCAAGCCGCGGCTTTCCTGGGTATCAAGATATAGCGCGCCGGTGGCATCGAGCAGGCGCACCAGCGCGTTGTCCGCCCCGCGCGCGCCCCGCCCGGTAATAACCAACGGGCGCTTGGCCGACCAGAACACATCGACCGCTTCTGCTACGGCGTCCGGCGCGGGCGCGATCACCCGCACGGGCTTGGCCTGCATCCATTCGTCCAGCACTAATTGCGGCGGCACGCGGGTGCGCAGCACATCGGTGGGAATTTCGAGATAGACCGAACCAGGCTCGCCCGCGTCTCCCATGGCGCGTGCGACGGCTTCATCGAATTCGCGCACCACCTGGTCGGGCACGCGCAAAGTGCGTGATACGCGGGTGACAGGGCGCAGGATATCGACATGCGGAATATCCTGCAGCGGCCCCATATTGGCCTGCGGGCGCGACGTGCAGCCGCCGATCAGCAACACCGGAACGCGCGCCAGCGAGGCGTTACACATGGCCGTGACGGTGTTGGTCACGCCGGGCCCGGCCGTGACCATAGCCACTCCGAACTCGCCGGTCAGCTCAGCATGGGCATGCGCCATGTGCACAGCGGCGCCCTCGTCGCGCACATCGATGATACGGATGCCCTGCCGCGCGACATGATCCCAGATCGGCTGAATGTGGCCGCCCTGCAATCCGAAAATGCGGTCTATGCCGCGCGCCTTCAGGAAACGGGCGATCCAGGCCGCGCAGGAATATTCGTCGGAGTTCAGATCCTGCTTCTTGGCGGTAGCCTCGTTCATAGCGCTTCTCCCGTCCGCGCGCCGCCGGCGTCATGTTGTGCACGCAGCACGCGATGCAGAATTTTGCCGGTGGCGGTACGCGGCATCGCCTGCTCCTCGATGAATGACACCGAACGCGGCCGCTTGTAGCCGGCCATGCGGCTCTTGCACCAATCGAGAACCTCGTCTGGTATCGGCGCCGTGCCGTCGTGCAGAATAATCACCGCGTGCACCCGTTCGCCCCATTTCGGGTCGGGCACCCCGATCACTGCCACGTCCTTGATCTTCGGATGCGTGCCCAGCAACGCCTCCACTTCGGACGGGTAGATGTTCTCGCCGCCCGAGATGATCATGTTGCTCTTGCGGTCCACCAGATAGATGTAACCATCCTCGTCGCGGCGCCCGAGATCGCCGACAGTACAATAGTCGCCACGGAATGCTTCGCTTGTCTTCTCGGGCAGCTTCCAATAGCCGTCAAAGGTCTGTGCATTGCACGAATAGATCTCGCCGGTCTCGCCTTCGGCCACCTTGTTGCCCTGTGCATCGAGCAGCAAGATCGGCCGTGAACCGACCGTTTCGCGTCCGACCGAGCCGAGCTTGGCGAACTGTTCTTCCGGTTGCAGCATGGTGACCCAGCCGCATTCCGTCGAGCCGTAAAGCTCGTACAGGCCGGAATTCTTGAAATACTCCATAACCGCCAGCTTAGTTTCGCGCCGTGCAGGCGCCGAGGAAATCATCAGCTTTGTGACGGCGTCGACGTCGTAGCGCGCGCGCACGGCGGCCGACAGCGCGAGCATCATGATGTAATGAGTCGGCACCAGTGAGGTGAAGGTGGCGCCACCTTCGGACATCGTGCGCACCAGATGCTCGGGATCAAAGCTCTTGCGGCTGTAAACCGTGCAGGCGGCGCCGCAGTAGGTGAACGCGCCGAAGAAGAACAGCGAATTGGCGTGGCACATTGGCATGACCAGGAGCGCGGAGTCGCGCCGGCCCAACCGCATTTCCACCTCGGTGACCAGCGACACCATGGCGCTGCCTCTGTGGCTGCGGATGGCACCTTTTGGTTTTCCAGTGGTGCCCGAGGTATACATCAGGGTCCAGGGATCGTCGGCGTCCACATGCACGTCCGGCCGCGTGTCGCGCGCCCGCGCGATTAGGTCTTCGTACGAGCGGTAACCTGTCGGGCAGCGTCTGTCGCCGAAAACGATAAAATTGCCGGCCGGCACCGGTAAATCACCACGCACGCCCTCGATCGCCTCCAGCAATTCGTCTTGCACGATAAGCGCCCGCGCCTCGCAATTGGCGACGATGTAGGCAATTTCCGGACCGACCAGTCGGAAGTTGACCGGCACAGCCACCAGTCCCGCCAATGCCGCGGCGGCATAGATTTCCAGCCACTCCACGCAATTGTAGGCGAGCACGCAGACGCGGTCACCCTTGCCGAGTCCAATACCATTCAAGGCGTTGGCCAGCCGGCAGGCGCGGGCATGCCAAGCGGCGAAGGTCATTTGCCGTTCAAGATCGCGGGCGCCGATCTTGTCGGGATACATGCGAGCGAACATGCCCAGCACATCGCCGACATGCGCCAAGTGACTCATCTCGATCACCCCAACAATCTCAGGCACTCACAAACTTATCTTTGAGGCTCACAGGTGGTTCGAAGGAATCAGCCGCCCTTCACCAAATGTGCAGTGCCAAAAACAAAATTCTGCCCGGAAAACTTTCCAGTGGCAATGTTCGAGTTGGGTCATGAACGGACCTCATCGGCTGCCACTTGGATGTCCGTTAAGCGCCCGAAAGCGGAAGTGGCTGGCGCGTCTCACAACGGGCCGTATTTGCAATTCTCACCTGAT
>CALZIL010000282.1 GCA_945787495.1 uncultured Afifella sp.
GTGCCATTACCGGACCTTGGGTCGCATTGACAGCCTGTGTTCCATCATGCTGGATTTTGCTTTTGGGGGCGTCGTTAAATGGTGCCCGCTGTCCGCCTGGCAAATCGGTGGGAGGAAATGATGCGCATCTGGAATTTGATCAGCACCTCTATCGTCGTGGTCTTCGGAATGACGGCCGCCGCGGCACAGACCGATGATCAGACCGTCGGCAAGTTCGACAGCGTCTCGGTGGAGTTGGCGCAGGAAAAAGGCTGTCTGTCCTGCCACGAGGGGATCGAGGCAATCCGCGAAGAGGGCAGCGAGATGCTGGCGCAGATTCGCGGCTTGGGCGCCGATCTGGGCGATCCTGAAGGATGCGTAATCTGTCATGGCGGCAATCCCACATCCACCACGAAGGAAGCCGCCCACCAGGGCGCGCCTGGGGACTTGTCGGAAGGAGTCGGCCCGCAGACCTTCTATCCCGATCCCGGCAGCATCTGGATCGCCGACCGCACCTGCGGCCAGTGCCATATCGATTATCCGTCGCGGGTCGAGAAATCCCTGATGAATACGGAGGCCGGCAAGATTCAGGGCAACCTGCACACCTGGGGCATCCCGGAAGTGCAGAACCACAAGGTGCCCTGGGGCAATTACAATGTCGACGACGAGGACGGCGCGGAGCCGAGCGTCGGGAGCGACGAATACAAGGCCTACATGACGGCGATGATCGAGGCCTTTCCGGACCAGTTCCCGGAGGCGCTGAAGCAGATTCCGCTGCCCTCCGTCGACGACATCGAGGCGGATCCCAAGCTCGCGAGCTTCACCTATCAGCGCCAGCAGTGCCAGCGCTGCCATGTCGGGGTGAAAGGGCGTGAGAAGCGCGGCGATTATCGCGGCATGGGCTGCTCATCGTGCCACGTGCTCTACAGCAATGAAGGCTATTACGAAGGCGGCGACCCGACCATCAATACCGAAGAAAAGGGTCACATGCTGATGCACCGCATTCGCGGCACACGCCGCGCCGGCAACGGCATTCCCGTCGAAACCTGCAATTCCTGCCACAACCGCGGCAAGCGCATCGGCGTCACCTATCAGGGGCTGATGGAATTCCCCTATGGCAGTCCCTTCAATGCGCGCGGCGAGAAGCAGCCGCGACTGCATACCAAGAACTATTTGTTCATTTCCGACGACCTCCATCACCAGATCGAAAGCCGGCCGGAAAACCCGAAGGGCGGCATGCTGTGCCAGGATTGCCACACGACGATCGACATGCACGGCGACGGCAACATCTTCGGCACGACGCTGGCCCAGGTCGAGATCGAGTGCCAGGACTGCCACGGCACGGTGGAAAGATATCCGTGGGAGTTGCCGCTCGGCTATTCGGAGGAATTCGGCAAGCAGATTGCGCAGACGCCACGCGGCGTCGGCGAGGAACTGTTAGCCGAAACTGAAATCTTCGCCACCGTCTACGACATGCAGGACGGCTATCTGAAGACGGCGCGCGGCAATCCGTTCGGCAACGTCGTCAGGAGCGGCGGCGAGGTCATTATGCATTCGGCCACCGGCAACGACTTCAAGGTGCCGCTGCTCAAGACGCTGGCCACGACCGGCCAATGGAAAAGCCCGGATGCCATGGTGGCGATGGCCAAGGTCACCAAGCACAACGATAATCTGGAGTGCTACACGTGCCACGCTTCGTGGGTGCCGCAATGTTATGGCTGCCACGTCAAGGTCGACTATTCCGAGGACAAGCAGGATGCCGACTGGATCGCTGGCGGCAGCATGGTCTTCGACAACGGCCAGACGGCGGAATCGCCGCTCGGCACGCATGGGCCGACGAGCCCTGGCAAGGTCTCCGAGACACGTTCCTATCTGCGCTGGGAGGAGCCGGTGCTCGGCATCAATGGCGAGGGTCGCGTCACCCCGCTGATGCCGGGTTGTCAAGTCATCTGGACGGTCATCGACCGCAAGGGCGAGACCATCGCGCTCAACCAGGTCGCCTTCTCCGAGGATGAACAGAAGGAACTCGGTCAGGAGCGCACGCCGCTTGGCATCGACATGGCGCCGGTCCAGCCGCACTCGGCCCAGCGCAAGGCGCGCGCCTGCGAGAGCTGCCACAACAATCCGAAGGCGCTCGGCTACGGCATCGCCGGCGGCGTTTTCCAGACCCGCTATGTCGAGGATATCGTCGAGGATCTGATCGACCAAAAGACCGGCCAGATCATTGCGAAACGCTACCAAATCCAGATTCCCAAGGTCGAGGCACTGGATTTCGACCTGTCGACGATCATCAAGGACGGCCAGCAGACCCAGACCGTCGGAACCCATTGGCCGCTTTCGCGCTCGCTTCCCAAGGACGTGCGCGACGGCATGGAGCGGACGGGCCTTTGCTTCGGCTGTCACCGCGAGATGACCAACGAGGAACTCTGGAGCAAAGTCTCGACGCCGGGTGTTCTCAACGACGCGCAGCACATCGAGTTGATGAACACACTGTTGAAGGCCTTTGCCGACATGCCGGGTAATCAGTGAGGGGCGCAGGTCGGGGCTGGTCGGGCTATGCAGGGGTGAGAGGCGGAATCTGCGCCAGCGGCACGGATTTCGCCGCTCCGTCGGCCTTGGCGGCCGAACAGTCGGAAAATCCGTTTCTGCGGGCCGCTACAATGAAAGGCCGCCGGTGAAGTTTCGCGTGCGTTATACGGTCCCGATTGCGGCGGTGGTGTTTGCCGCCGCGTTTGTCTTTGCCAGCTTGACGGGCCGGCAGGATGCGGCCCGGAAGGGACCGGCCTCTGGCAGGATCGATCAGACCCGGGAGGCGTTGCCGCAGAGCACTGTTCCGGTGCAGTTCAGCGAGCCGCGAGATCGGGCACACACCGGTGGCGACCCGCACGCCCGGCTCGGGCCGGACCAGATTGTCAAGGTCGCACTGCAACATCTCGCCGAGGGGAGGCGCGGCGAGGCCATGCTTACGTTGGATTCCGGAATTTCGAGCTTTCCGAAGGATCCCCAGCTGCGCGGCGTGCGCGGGAGCATTCACCTGCAGCACCAGGACTTCGCCAAGGCTCTGAGCGATTTCGAGGCCGCCATTGCGGAAAAGCCGGACGATGCGCTTCTTCTCGTCAACCGGGCGCAGGCCTATCGCAGCTTCGATCGTATTGACGAGGCGCTTGTTGATCTGAACAAGGCAATAAATCTGCTTCCCGATCTGGTGGCAGCCCGATTCAACCGCGGCGCGCTCTATGTTACCATGGGCGAACTGGAGAAGGCGAAGGCCGATTTTGAGCACAGCGTTGCCGTCGATCCGCATGTCGCGGCGCCGCGTTTCAATTTGGCGATCACCCTCGATGGGCTGGGGCGGCGAGGGGAGGCGATAGCCGAGATGCAGCATTTCCTGAAAGTCGCCACCCAGGAAAACTGGAAGAAGGTTGCCAAAGAGCATCCTGAAAGTCGCCACCCAGGAAAACTGGAAGAAGGTTGCCAAAGAGCAAATCGAGGTCTGGCAGAAACAAAACGGAACGGCCAAGGTCGGGTCGGAGCAGCCGCTCGCAGCGGAGGCGCCGTCTACGGCTGAAAAAGGCAATTAGAGATGCTGCGTCAGGCAGGGCTTTGGGCGGCTGTCCTGGCCGGGCTGACGGTTGCCATGGTTGGGTTGCCGGCGGCGCAGGAACCGGCCGCGTTTCAAACGCTTCTCAAGGAGGCGGGGTTGGTGCTTGAACAACGCCGCGACCTTGTCGAAATTGAAACACCCACGACATCGCTCTACAGCTTCCAGAAAGCGTTCCGCCACACGCAATCCGCGCTTGAGATCCGCTATGCAGTCAGGCCGCTCAGCCGGATGCAGATCGACTATGACGATCCGCATAGTTCGGCACCAAATCCCGATCATGTCTTTCCCATGGTTTTCCAAGCGATGATTGGCCGATTTGCCAAGCATGGACACGCCCCGACTCAGGTCTACCGGAAGGACAAAGCTACCGCGCTCTTCAATGCGGATTGGGCAGCGGCGAGCCTGTTCGACGCCGACCCGGAGCTGACGACGCCCTACACCTCCGGCCTTCTCCTGGCGATGCATAAGAATGGAATCGGGGATGCTTATGCCCTGTTTCTGTTCGATGATGCACGCGCGTCAAAGCTGGTGATCGACGAAACCCTGAATGTGCTTCGCTTCGACCCGACCAGATAGCGGGGCAGACGCTCTTCATTGACCTGATACGATTTCGATGCCGTACCAAGATCAGCCCGCGAATACCGGGCGTGGTAGTATCGGATTTGTTGTCGAGGGATATATGCTGGTTCGCAGCCGCTGATTGAGTTGCACGCGACGGCTCGATTAAGGGATCATGCAATGAGCGACCGGCCTGAGGAGTCAATGGACAAAGGCGCTATCACAAAGATTCCCCCTTTGCGGTCGGCAGCCAGACACCTGATGCGCATTTCGCTGGTAATGTGGCGATGTCGGCCAAATTCGCCACTTCCGGTTCGGGTCATTAGTGGAAGTCGCACCGCCGACATTGCTTATTGAACAAGCTGGCGGCTGAGAGGACTCTGGACGACAGGCCAGATTCCTGTATCGATCGCGCGGCGGCCGTCAAAGACCAGGTAACTCTTGCCGCCATAGTGAGGCAGCGGGCGCATTAGCGCCTCCAGAGCCTGAAGGTCATCGGCCGCAACGACAAGCAGTGGCTCGCCGTTATTTCGGCGGGCGGTCCAGATCTGGGCCGTCCCGCGGCCGGCAAGGCTGTCGGGTATTCCGTCAAGATCGGTCTTTGCGAAGAAGGCCTCAACCTGTGGCGTCGTGCCGACGATCAACAGCGGCGCCTGTCCAATCTTAGAGGGATCGCTAGGGGCCAACTGCATGGCTGTATCGAGCAAACGTTCGGCAAGCTGCCGGGCAGTCCGTTTCGCAACGGCCTCGTCCGCGGCGATAATTGTGAGCGCATCTGCTGCCAGGGTGACATCGCGCAAGATCGGCGGTGCTTCCTCCGGGAGCAGTCGGCGAAAAAGATCGTAATCCGGATCGATGTGAATTTCCGTCGGCTGCGCGTTGAGGACTAGTGTTGCCGTCGTCTCCTGAGCGTCAAGCACAATCCGCCGGCGCTCCCGGCCGGCAGCGGTATCGATCACGACGGGGATTGTGAGCCTGTAGGCAGGCGAGTCCTGGCGGATTGTCAGCGTCACCCGGAATGCGTTGCCGTCCTCGCGCAGCCGGACATCATCAAGGGCCAAACGCGGCCCTCCGGTTCGCCCCAGCCACTGATGGAAAAACCAGCCAAGATCCCGTGCGGCGGCTTCCTCGAAAGCCTGCCGAAGCTCCGACCAGCCGGCGACATGAAAGCGCTGCCGTTGCCAAAATAGTCGCAGTCCATCGGTGAAGGCCGCTTCGCCGACCTCGTTGCGGAGCATGTGAAATATGAACGCCACCTTGTCATAGCCAATGACCTGCCCGGCATCGTGGCGCTTGGAGGTAAAGGCCGTGACAGGGGCGTCACGCTCTGCTGGTAGCGCAGCGTAGTTTCTCAGCCAGCCCAAGCGCATTTCGAGCGCTCTGCTGGAGCCCTCTTCAGCCGCCAGGGCGTAATCGGCCATATAGGTCGTCAGGCCTTCCGCCCAGTTGCCCGCCGCATAGTCGACGGCGATACCGTTGCCCCACCAATTGTGCAGCACTTCATGGGCCAGGGAGCGGCCGCGCATGAAAGGCAGCGGCAGAACCATGCGGCCGATATAGGTCAGGTTGGGGAACCCCAGACCGACGGGAAGCGGCGAGGAGACGATATGGAAATCCCGGTACGGATAGGCGCCGATCTGCTCCTGAAAACGTAAAAGATAGCGAGCCGCATCGTCCAGGTAACCCACCGACAGATCGTCAAGTTCGCCGTGGAAATAGGTCCGTATACGGGTGCCATGTTCGTGCCGCTCGCGCACCGTATAGGGTCCGGCGAACAGCGCCGGCGGCTCGGCCGGATAGTCTGCCGTAAAGACGGCGCGGTTCGCAGTTTCGCCGAGAGTTTCTTGCTCCAGCCGACCGGTCGCCACGGCCCGGTAAGGAGCCGGCACCTCGACCTGGAGGCGGTAAGCGATCCAGTCATCGTCGGTGACGGGAATCCAGCCGGCATAGCCCGACAGGTAACTGCCCTCTTCGCCGGATACGGCCGACGGTGAAGCGCCAGGCCGGCCGTCAGCCGGCAATGGCGGCACAACGCCACGCAGGCGCATCTCTATGCGATGCGCCTCGCTATCGGGCAGTGGCAGGCGCCAAATGTCGCCTGTGGCGGTGGCCTCGGTTCGCTGCCCATCGAGCAACAGGCTTTCGACCGCCAGCCATGGCGCGAGCTTGAACTCCACAATGGCGCGACCACGCACCGTCAGGATATCTGTGACTTCCAGCTTGCCGCTGTCCGGGTCGAGCTGCGCTTCGACATTATGTTGAACCGGCGCGGCGGCATCGCCGGCGGCACGGCAAGGCGCTGATGCGAGAACCAGGAAAAATGCGGCGACGCAGATAAGCCGGATCATTCGGCCGGCTCGAACACGGTCGGGAATCTGGCAACGCGCTCGACGCCCTCATCACCGCGCCGGATGGTCAGCGGCAGCCAGGTTCCGGGCGCCTGGCGCTGCACGATCTCGACAAGTTCGGCAGCCTCCGCAACCGGGAATCCCGCGGCGGAGACGACGATATCGTCGACCTCTATCCCGGTCGCCGCGGCGACGCTGCCTTCCAGCACGCGTGTCACCCGCACGCCATCATCACTCGTCTCAATCATGACGCCGAGCCGCGCCCTGGGTGGGGCGGTGGCTTCCGGCTCGGCGATTTCCATCACGAAGACCGCATCGGCCAGATCCGCCGCCAACCGGTCGCACACCTCCATGCGGTCGACCGGCAGGAGAACCGCGGCTTCCGAAATTCCCAGATCGGCCAATTGATGCGGCACGCCATGCCGGTATCGGATATGGCCACTGCCCATAATCCCGACGACCAGCGCTGCCGGCCGGCGTTGGCGGGCTGCGGCCAGCGCCTCGGCCATGGCCCGGTCCCAGGTCAGCTGCGCTTCGACGAAGCGTGCAAACTTCTCGGTCCCGATGACCGATGAAGTGTCGGCTTCTTCGACAGACGCC
>CALZIL010000283.1 GCA_945787495.1 uncultured Afifella sp.
AGGAGCCTGATTGCTGAGCTTTGGGGCATCAGAAGAAGCGACTGGCCCATTTATCCGGCCGGCAATATCCACGTCTGATAGCCTCGCCGCTTGCATCGGCAGCCACCAAGACCTCGAAACACACTCTCCTTACCGTAAACACCGACCTTAGAGAGCCGGAAGATGGGTGGGATGGGAAATGTACCCCAAAATAGTTTCCAGCGCTCTGGTGGTCGAGTTTTTACCTTGGCGGATTGAGCCGTTGAAACGGCGAGGACACCGTGCGCCAAGTCGCAGGTACTCCGGAGCGGACTGCATTGGCAACATCCACAATGACAGTAGCATTTTCCACTTTCAACGGGACTGTCGCGTTTGAGTGGCGGGCCCGCTAATTTGTCGGTCCGCACCAGAGGAATTGCATTGACGCGCGCTTTCAGCTTTTATCCGTCTCGCTGTGGCCGACCCTGCCGACAAGTTCATCCTTCGCCTTTCCTTACACGCCCCAGGCCATAACCGCGCGCGCAGCGCTCTATCGCGAGAGCGATTTAGTGCAATGACCCGGAACGGAATTGGACGACTGGATAAAATCCCGACAACGTTGACGCTCCCCAGGTGGCTTTGGGCAAAACTCCGCTAAGAAACCAGACCAATCAAACGGGGCAGGTCAGGATCTGACCAATCGGATTAGAGGCTCAAACGCAAATAGCGCGGAGCGTCTACCCGAGGCAGACTGGATTTCCATCAACAATCCGGCCTCGGCTAGCGCGCGGGACAGCCTCATAGCTGTTGCTTGCGGAATTCCACTACGTCGGGTGAAGCGACTGTTTCGAAAAATGGGGTTCTCGAAAATGAAGTCCTGGGCAACTGTCGCCCACTGCGAGTTGAGGGTCTCCCTGAACACTGCCTTCATTTCTTCGTAGAGGTCGGAGATGAGCTTTGCTGTTTCTAGATTTTGTCGGGCTTGCTCAGCGATGGCTTCGAGAAAAAACTCACACCAACCTGTCCAGTCCTCCGATGCCGACACTTGACGCATACGCTCAATGTATTCACTTTTGCGCTCTTCGAAAAACGCACTGATATAGAAGTGCGGCTCGCTGATTAGGCCCTTCTTCCATAGTGAGAGTGTAATCAGCATCCGGCCAATTCGGCCGTTGCCGCCGTTGAACGGATGCAGCGCCTCGAACTCGACGTGCGCCAAAGCGACGCTGAGTAGCGGAGGATAGGCGTCACTGTTGATGAACTCGACAAGTTGGCCCATCGCGGGAGCAAGCTGCTCGGGTGAAATAGGTGTGAAGTAGACCTCCCTTCTCACATCATCCCCGATATAATTTTGCTCGGTCTTATATTCGCCGGGCTGCTTTGTTGCTCCGCGTCCAACCCCAAGCAGATGCTTGTGTGCGGATCGCATGAGGTGCTCGCCAATAGGATGACCCTCTTCGACGCTATGCTGCGCTCTTTTTAGAGCAGAAGCGTAGAGAGAAACCTCTAGCGTCTCCAGCCGAACGTCCGCTGGTCCCTTGTCATCGTCGGTATCCGCCTCATAACGCAACACCTCGTCAATGGTCGAGATTGTCCCTTCCATTCGAGACGAAACAACAGCTTCCTGGCCCCGAAGCGGAGCAAGAAGGAATTCACTGTTATGCAGGCCGAGAAGTGTTTGGTCGTAGCGGGCTAGCGCGTCTCGCGCATCGCCCATAGGAACAAAGAGACGTGCATAATCTAGGGATCTTGGAGGAAACCTGCCGTAATGATATTCGACATTCTTATCGAAGTTGTAGCGGTCTCGTGGCAGTCGCATACAATCCCTCGTTTTGTCTCACGTGAACGCTGGTAAATGAGCAGGAAGCGCGTATGTGAGCTATCTGTGCGATCCTAGGAGCTTTGTCAATCAGATTTTCCCATATGTGATACACAACGCTCGCAGTCAAGCACGAGTTCACGTCAAGGATCCCAGAAACTCATAACTTGCGAGAAATGAGCAACGAGGGTCTCACTGGCTTGAAGATTAAGGCCCATCTCGTGCCACCACCCGTTGAGCGCACGGCGCAGCACCCGGTCGTCCTGAGGCTTTCAGGCAGCGCAAAAAGGTGTCCGCGTCAGGAAAAGATGTTTCACCGGCGGGTTAGGCGACGCCACGTCCGCTTTTCCGCGATTTAGGTCCGTTCCTGGGGGCAAAACGGACATCATCAAAGCCGCGTCCGACTTCCGTTCGTGATGCGGTGGACGGCTCCCACCCGCCGGCATCTAGGTGCCAAAGTGGTGGTTCCATGAACCACAGGGAAATAGGAGCCGTCCATGAACGAAGTTATCACGATTGGTGTTGATCTTGCGAAGAACGTTTTTCAGGTCCACGGCGTTGATGCTGAGGGTGCCGTGATTGTCGTCCGACAATTGCGGCGGGCTCAGGTGCTGCCGTTCTTCAGGAAACAGCCGCCCTGTCTGGTCGGTATGGAGGCCTGCGCCACCGCGCACCATTGGGCCCGGCAACTGATTGAACTTGGCCATGAGGTCAAGCTGATGCCACCGAACTATGTGAAGCCTTACGTTAAACGCAACAAGAACGATGCAGCGGACGCGGCAGCGATTTGCGAGGCGGTGAGCCGGCCGACGATGCGGTTCGTTGCGGTGAAGAGCGCCGAACAGCAGAGCGTGCTGATGCTGCATCGGACGCGAGAGCTTCTGGTTCGCCAGCGCACCATGTTAGTGAACGCGATCCGCGCCCACATGGCAGAGTTTGGCATCGTAGCGCCGGTTGGCATCCCCAGGGTGAAAGAGCTCTTTGCGGTGATCGCCGATGCCGGTGATGAGCGGTTGCCGGCAATCGCGCGAGCCTGCCTGGAAGGCCTGGCCAAACAGTTCATGTCATTGCACGAGGAGATCGCTATCGCCGAGAGGCGGATCCACGCCTGGCATCGCTCAAGTGCGGTCAGCCAGCGCCTGGAGACCATCCCCGGCATTGGCCCGATTTCGGCCACGGCATTGGCGGCGACCATCACCGACCCTTCGGTGTTCAGGTCAGGCCGCGAGCTGGCCGCCTGGATTGGACTGGTGCCACGACAGAACTCCACCGGTGGCAAGGAGCGGCTCGGACGCATCTCCAAACAAGGCGACCAGTATCTGCGCTGGCTGCTGGTTGCCGGTGCCATGACGATCATCCGTCATGCCAAGCGGCGTGGCACGAGCAACCTGCCATGGCTTGCGAAGCTGATAACCAGCAAACCCACCAAGGTCGCGGCCGTGGCGTTGGCCAACAAGATGGCGCGCATCGCCTGGGCCCTTCTGAGGACCGGGCAGGACTACCAGAAACCGGCTCTCACACACGGCACATGACCATGTGAGGCAGAAAACAGGACACCAGAGTTTGGCGAGGTGAATGTGAGGTAATGCAAAATCGGTTGATACCTGAGGATCGGGAAAACCCGTTTTGGTCAGGGCGCATCAAGCGCGTGTTTGTGATTGGGACCCGATCTCGCGGATCGCATTAGGGCCAGCGGTCATGGAAACCGCGTCAACAGGCCGGACACATGACTGCACCCGACCAGTTTGCACAAACCTCAAAATAACCCTTGCCAAAAGGGAGCCGTCCACACATGACCCAACTGAGAAGTTCGCTTGCTGACGCCACACGGTGAAAATGCGCTACTAGCTGCCCTGCCGTATCAGCAGGCGATATGTCTGAAGCTGAAGGTACTGCGGAAGCTTTGCCCGACATCCGCAGGGGGATTGTGTGC
>CALZIL010000284.1 GCA_945787495.1 uncultured Afifella sp.
CTGACTGCTTCTCCCGATTTCAGCGCCCGGACCACCTATTGACACCTGACCGCCGGCGGTTTGCCGGGCCGGTAATTCAAGGCCGCTTGCGACACAGATACATGTCGCGCGCCGGTGAATAGCGGGGAAACCGATCAAGCATTTCAATCTAAACGCGAAATTCATCATCGATACAATTTCTGACTCGTAGAGGCCAACGGTCGATTCAGACATCAGCGGATAGTCGATACGCTGAGGCTCGTCCGATGGAGAATCGGTCCCGTATCCGTGCGGCGACGGACAAAAACCAAACGCCAGCTGACTACAATCGCCGCCAGGCACTGAAAGCCGTCGGCCGGTTTGCGGCCTACATGACACCGGCGATGACGGTGCTGCTGAAAGGCACGCCGGCGGAAGCCTGCCATAAAATCGGCCATCAGGATGTTCCGGGGCAAAATTGCTCCGGGACCCCGTAATCCTTGACGGCAAAAGCGGACATTGAATGCGTCGCATTTGGCGAAGGCGTCCTTGCCCATAACCGGCTGACGGCAGCGCTGTGTGCGCTCAACGGGATCGGCGGATTCG
The DNA here is from genome assembly GCA_945787495.1 of uncultured Afifella sp. GTDB lineage: Bacteria > Pseudomonadota > Alphaproteobacteria > Rhizobiales > Afifellaceae > CALZIL01. Next base: position 565 of record CALZIL010000284.1, read on the forward strand.
TTTTGAACGAGCACCTCGCCGGCCAGTCTCCGCAGCAGATCGCCGCTGATCTGGCCGATCTGTTCGGTATCAAAAAAAACGATGTCGAGCAGGATGTTGCGGCGCTTGAGGCCGAATGGCGCGAAGCCAGCCTCATTGTCGATGCCGAGCCGGCCGGGTTTGGCGAAGAAGAAAGCCAGCCGCCGGTCGCCGACTTCCAGTGTGATTTGACGATCGCCTGCAACGGGGCGCCGGTCCGCCTGCGTTGCGAAGAGCCTTACCTTGCCGGGCTCCTGCAAGCCGTCGCCGCGCCGGCCGTGTATCCGGACGGCGGCAGCAATGCCGTCATTGACGTGCTTTACCGCAACGAGGTCTATACCGGCTGGCTGGACGGGCAGATCAAATGGTCCTGCAGCGATCGGGCCCTGGCGCGCCACTGGGCCTTGCGTGACACCATTGCCGCCTCGCTCCAGGCAGTGCCACCAGCGGCCATTTTTCATGCTTCCGGCATATCGCTCGGTGGCGACGGCGTCGTCATGGCCGCACTCAGCGGATCGGGCAAGACGACGCTGGCCTCTGGTCTGATTGCATCCGGCGGCAAACTGATTTCCGACGATCTTTTGCCGCTGTGCGCCGATGGCGAGCGTCTCGCGCCGTTGCCATTCGCGCTCAGCGTGAAATCGGGAAGCTGGCCAATCGTCGGCAGTCATTTCCCGGTCCTTCAGGACAGCACCGTCTTTGGCAATCGCAAATTGCAGATCCGTTATTTCTGGCCGGGCGAGGCGCATGCGGAGAAAAATCCCGTTCCGGCCCGGCTGATCGTCCTGCCGCGCTGGGATCGGCAGGCAAAGGCGGAGACAACGGCGCTTTCCCCCGACGAGGCAATTGCGCTGCTGATTGAGACCGGAACGCGGCTCGTCGCCAGCGAAGGCGCCTTGGCGGCCTTTGCCCGCTTCGGCGAAAATGTTCCAGCTTACTCCATCACCTACCCCGACCTTGACGCCGGCATAGGCCTGGTAAAGGCGCTTCTTGCTGACCTGAAAACCCGCGACCGGCCGATTGTCGACGACAAGGTCACCGCGACAGGGTCCGGCTGACGGCATCCTTCCAGGCGGCCAGCTTTTCGGACCGGACCGCATCGTCCATCGCCGGCTCAAACCGCCGGTCCAGGCGCCAGGCGCCGGAAAAACCCGATTGACCGGGCCAAACCCCGGCCTTTTGGCCGGCGAGCCAGGCGGCCCCCAGCGCCGTTGTTTCCAGGATCTCCGGCCGATCGACCGGGGCATTCAGGAGGTCGGCGAGCCGTTGCATGGTCCAGTTGCTGGCCACCATGCCGCCATCGACGCGCAGCACCGTATCGGAGGCACCGCCGGACCAGTCGCCGCGCATCGCTGCGATGAGATCATGGCTCTGAAAACAGACCGATTCCAGCGCCGCCCGCGCCAGTTCCTTCGGCCCGGTATTGCGGGTCAGGCCGAACAGTGCGCCGCGGGCATGGGCGTCCCAATAGGGCGCCCCCAGACCGGTAAAGGCCGGCACCAGAACGACCGCCTGGCCGGGATCGGCAGCGGCCGCCAATTCACCCGACTGGGCGGCGTCGCCAATGATGCCGAGACCGTCACGCAGCCACTGCACGGCGGCGCCGGCGATGAAGATCGAACCTTCCAGCGCAAAGGTCGTTGCGCCATCAAGGCGGTAGGCGATGGTCGTCAAAAGCCGGTTTTTTGAGGGAACCGCATCGGCGCCGGTATTGATCAGCGCGAAACAGCCAGTGCCATAAGTCGACTTGACCATGCCGGGCGAAAAACAGGCATTGCCGAGCGTCGCCGCCTGCTGGTCGCCGGCGATGCCGAGCACGGCAATCGCGCCATCGAAAAGACCGGGCTCCGTCGTGCCGAATTCACAGGCGCAGTCGCGGACCTCAGGCAGCATGGCGCGCGGAATGCGCAAAAGGTCGAGCAGCGCATCGTCCCAGTCATTGTCGTGGATGTTGTAGAGCAATGTGCGCGAGGCATTGGTCGCGTCGGTGGCATGCACGGCGCCGCCGGTCAGGTGCCAGAGCAGAAAGGAATCGACCGTGCCAAACACCAGATCGCCAGCCTCAGCGGCGGCACGGGCTCCCTCGACATTGTCCAGAATCCAGGCAAGCTTGGTGCCGGAAAAATAGGGATCGAGCAGCAGGCCGGTCTTTTCGCTGACCATCGGTTCGTGACCGGCGGCTTTCAATTCGGCGCAGAGGTCGGCCGTGCGGCGGTCCTGCCAGACGATGGCCCGGTGGATCGCCTTGCCGCTGCGGCGATCCCAGACGACGACCGTCTCGCGCTGGTTGGTGATGCCGATGGCGGCAATGTCGGAAGCAGCCAGCCCGGCTTTAGCCAGAGCCTCACGCGCTGTGCGCAAGGTCGTCTGCCACAGATCGTCGGCGTCGTGCTCGACCCAGCCGGAGGCCGGGAAATGCTGGGCGAATTCCTCCTGGGCGAGCGCGCGGATTGAATATGTGTCGTCGAAGACGATCGCCCGCGACGATGTGGTGCCCTGATCGATCGCCAGAATATTGCCGCTCATGTCCGCCTCGTTGCTCGTTGTTTCAATGGCGTTTTGCGCCACCGCGACTGTCGGTTCTGGCGGCCGTTATCGTCAAGACGAAAGACGGATCGGCCGCCTTCCTTCATCGTCCCGCTTTCCCTCTCCCGGCGGCAGAGGGCGGCCCGGCACATCACGAACCTCTTTCCTGCCCCTTGACGGGGAGGTGGCTGCGCAGCAGCCGGAGGGGGTGAACCCGGGCGCAGCGGCAATCGTGGCGGCGGCAAGCATGCCCGGCTCGATCCCCCACCCGCTTTGCGCTGGCGCGCAAACCACCCTCCCCGCACGGGGGAGGGAGAAGAAAACACCCATGCCAAAACCCTCCGCGGCCTTGCGGCCCGGAGTGATACGAGAGGTCGGGGCGCCGAAAGACGCTGCCGAACTTAAAACGTGCGCCATCCGGCGCCCCGTTGCGGCGGTTTTGGGCTTCCAGTCCTTCACTCTCGGGCCCGACAAACGGCGAAGCACACCACCACAGCATGGCGCATCGGCCACGCCGTGGCTCATCGGCGCCGCGCCGCTCGCCTTGGACGGAACCCCCGTACAGGCTGTATCGCCGGGCGTCACGGCAATCTCACAGTTGC
>CALZIL010000285.1 GCA_945787495.1 uncultured Afifella sp.
CGGGCCACTCTCTGCCGCCGGGAGCGGTTGAAGAAGAGGTCAGTTGCCGCCGTTCAGCCGCAGTTCGGGCTCCAGAACGCTTCCCCTGATCCGGAACGATTGCGGCGGCACGCTGGCATCGGGCAACAGCATGTTTCCAGCCAGATCGACCGCGCCGTTCTTGAGCGCGATCAGCCCATTCAGGTCCACCGAAAAATCGTCGGTCTCCAGCCGCGCATCGTTTACGAAAGCGGATCGGTTGAGGAACTTCAGCGATGCATCGACGGACCGGTAGGCCATCGCCGCCCGCGGTTCATTACCAGTGTGTATGGCCGATACCGGCGCGCCGGTGAGCATCGAAGCCGCTAGCGCGTCGAGGCCGAATCCCGGCAGCGCCCCGGCCGCCGCGCCGATCGTCACGGTGCCGTCCATATTGGCAAGCAGATCGCCCAACGTGGCGCCATCGGTCGATAAATCGCCGGAAATCGACGATTGCCCGGAAAGGGGCCGGTCAAGATCCAGCATGCGCCCGGCCTCGGCCAGTGAAAAACCATTGGCACGAAGCTGTGCCTGCGCCGCCGCGCCGTCATCCTTGTCGGTGAGCGACAGTCTGCCGGTCAATGCGCCGCCAAAGAACGAAGCCTGCGCGATGCCAACTTCCAGAACACCGTCTTCCACAAGAATCACCGTTGCCGTTTCGGCGAGCGAAAGCCGGCCGGCGGTGACCTGTTCTGAAGACAGACGGATGTCGGCATCAACCGTGCGCAGCCAGTCAGGATCGATCGCCTCAAGCTTCCAGTCCGGGCTCGCCCGCAGCGATCCCGGGTCGCTCAGATAGGCGGTGAGATCAAGGCTCTGGAAAGCCAGCGTTCCGGTTATGAGCGGCCGACCGCCGAAACCGACCCGCAAGCTGCCGGTCCCGGTATTCCCGCCCAGGGAAACCTGTGCAGTGGAAATGTCCAGCCCGTCTTTGTCGACAGCCGCTTCGCCACTGATCGCCAGGCCTGCCAGCGACGCCCCCTCTGCCAGCGGATTGCCGATCCAGCCGAGGAAGCCGCGCAATGACGAACTCGACAGATCGAGCTGGCCGCCAAAACGGGTATTCTTGAGGCCGGTTGCGGTGCCGTCGAAATCTATCGTCATGAGTGCAGCGCCCAGGCGGGCGGTAAACGGCGTCTGCCGGCCTTTAATGAAGGAAACCGGATCGCGCGCGCCCGCTTCGATCGAAACCGGCTCGCCTCGCCATGTCGCCGAACCGCTCAAGACGAATGGACGGCTGACGCTTCGCCAGTCAATTTCCAGATTGACGGCGTCCAGCGTTTCCCGCCGGCCTGTCAGTCGGTCGTCAAAGTCGATCCGGCCGTCGACAAGGGTGAAGGCGCCGAGCGGCACGTCGCCGGTAAACGCCAATTGCAGGGCCGCCACCGAACTGTCGAACATCCAGTTGCGGTTATCGGCCCCGTCGCGCACCAGCCGGATTTTCGGGTTGATCATCTCAAAGGCGGCAAATTCGATATCGCCAATGAGCAAGGGCAGCAGGCGGACGCTACCCGTCAGGCTCTCCATCTCGGCAAGATCGGCGTCACGCATTGTCGCAGGTCCGGAAATGGCGACTCCGTCGATCTGTACGCTGAGACTGGGAAATACCGAAATGACCGGGTCGCCGCGGACGGAAACCTCACGTCCCGTCCAGGCCGAAATCTGTTCGGCTATACGGGTTTTGACCGCTTCTTTTGGCAAAAGAACCGGCACCAGTAGCAGCAGACCGCCGACAAGGACGACGGCTGCGACGGCAAGAACGGCAAGGCGCCTCATCTGTCTCCGGCTCTTATCGTTGGACTGCGATCATTTGTCAGTTCATGACCTAGGGCGCGATACGCCCTCAGCTTGGCAAAGGCAAGTTTGGACAATGTCTTGGCCTCTTGCCGGGCCTGTGGCATGTCGAAGCCGAACAAGCCCACAAACGCGGAAATAAGAGCAGAACCATGGCCGGCAAGCCTCTGTGGACACCTGAACCGGATGATTTGAAGACGGCGCCGATAACCGCATTCATGCACGCCGCCAGTCAACGCAGCGGCGCGGTGATCGACGATTTTGATACCCTGCATGCCTGGTCGATCGCCGATCCGGCGGCATTCTGGGATTTGGTGTGGGACCAATCCGGCGTGATTGGCGAAAAGGGCGGGCGCATCCTGATTGACGGCGATCTCATGCCAGGCGCATCGTTTTTCCCCGACGCACGGCTCAATTTCTCCGAGAACCTGCTGCGTCAAACTGGCGGCAGCGATGCCCTTGTCTTTCGCGGCGAGGAAAAGGTTGCGCGCCGCATGTCCTGGGACGAATTGCGGGCGCTGGTGTCACGCCTGCAACAGGCCATGGGTGCCGCCGGTGTCGGCACCGGCGACCGCGTCGCGGCGATGATGCCGAACATGCCTGAAGCCATTGCCGGCATGCTGGCCGCCGCCTCGCTTGGCGCCACCTGGTCGTCATGCTCGCCCGATTTCGGCGAGCGCGGCGTGCTCGACCGCTTTGGCCAGATCGAGCCGAAGCTGTTCATCACCTGCGACAGCTACTGGTACAACGGTAAGCAGATCGAGGTCGCCGATAAGCTTAAGGCGATTGCCGAAAAGCTGACATCAGCCAAAGCTGTGGTCATCGTTCCCTATCTTGGTAAGGCCGAGAGTGTCGCGGTGCATGTGCCTCGCGCGGTCTCGCTCGATGCCTTCCTCGCGCCCTTTGCCGCGGCCGAACTTGTCTTTGAGCGGCTGCCGTTTTCGCATCCGCTCTACATCCTGTTTTCCTCCGGCACGACCGGCATTCCCAAATGCATTGTCCACGGCGCCGGCGGCACGCTGCTGCAGCACCTCAAGGAGCATCAACTCCATTGCGGCCTCAAGGCCGGTGACAAGCTGTTCTATTTCACCACATGCGGCTGGATGATGTGGAACTGGCTGGCGACAGGTCTGGCCAGTGGCGCGACGCTGCTGCTTTATGACGGCTCGCCATTTTTTCCCGACGGCAATGTGCTGTTCGACTACGCGCAGGCGGAAGGCATGACCGTTTTCGGCACTTCCGCCAAGTTCATCGACGCGGTCCGCAAGGCCGGTCTCAGGCCGCACGACAGCCACGATCTTTCAGCGCTCAAGATGATGACCTCAACCGGCTCGCCGCTGGCGCCGGAGAATTTCGAATTCGTCTATGACGCCATCAAATCCGATGTGCATCTGGCGTCGATTTCCGGCGGCACCGATATCGTCGCCTGCTTTGTTCTCGGCGCTCCCGGCAAGCCGGTGTGGAAGGGCGAGATCCAGGGTCCGGGGCTGGGCATGGCCGTCGATGTCTGGGACGATGCCGGCAATCCGGTCCGCGGGGAAAAGGGCGAACTGGTTTGCACCAAACCATTCCCGTCCATGCCGGTCAGGTTCTGGAACGATCCGGACGGTGGCAAATATCACAGCGCCTATTTCGACCGCTTCAAGAATGTCTGGTGCCATGGCGATTTCGCCGAATGGACAGACCATGGCGGCATCATCATCCATGGCCGCTCCGACGCGACGCTTAATCCCGGCGGCGTGCGCATCGGTACGGCGGAAATCTACAACCAGGTCGAACAGATGCCGGAGGTCTTGGAAGCCTTGGCGATCGGCCAGGATTGGGACAATGACGTCCGTGTCGTCCTGTTCGTCCGGCTGGCGGACGGCGTCAGCCTGACCGAAGACCTGCA
>CALZIL010000286.1 GCA_945787495.1 uncultured Afifella sp.
ATGACCCGGCGACACCGCCCGACCACGGCGAACTGATCGCCGCGACGATAACGGGCGCGCAATCCGTCACGCTCGACGCGGCGCATTTGTCCAACATTGAACAGCCCGAGGCGTTCAACCGGGCCGTCTTCGGCTTTCTTGCCAGTTCAGGAGGCAGCGGCCAATGACCGACATGACCGACTCAGAGCGCAAAGCCGCCGGCATGGCGGTTCGACGCACCGTCCTCGGCGATGCCCATGTCGATCGCGCCGAGGCGACCAAGACCGAATTCACCGCCGACTTCCAGGATCTCATCACCCGCTATGCCTGGGGCGATATCTGGACCCGGCCGGGACTGGACCGCAAGACGCGCTCGGCCATGGTGCTGACAGCGATGATGGCGCTCGGCCATTGGGAAGAATTCCGCATGCATGTGCGCGCCGGCTTGACCAACGGCCTGACCGCGGACGACATCAAGGAGGTGATCCTGCAGGCGGCGATCTATTGCGGCGTGCCGGTCGCCAACCACGCCTTCAAGGAAGCGGCGGAGGTGATTGACGGTTTGGGCAAGGGCTGAGCGGGCGTTTGTCGGCAAATCCGGTCAGCACGCGATGAGAGCAGACGATTACCAAAGATGCGGCCGCAGGATCCGGAGCGGCGGCAGCGCGCCGGCAAGGCCTTCCGTTCAACCGGTCATGGGTTCGGCCGTTGCCGCATGTTCTCCGGCAGCCACGTCGCCAGATCGGGAAAGGCGATCAGCACAAAGACCATGACGACCATGATCATGAACATCGGAATCGCCGCCTTGGCGATATAGTTCATTTCATGTTTGGTCATGCCCTGCATCACGAACAGGTTGAAGCCGATCGGCGGCGTGATCTGCGCCATCTCCACCACCACGACGATGAAAATGCCGAACCAGATCACGTCGATGCCGGCCTGGCGGATCATCGGTTCGACGACCGCCATGGTCAGCACCACCGACGATATCCCGTCCAGGAAACAGCCAATGACGATGTAGAACACCAGCAGCACCATCAAGAGTTCGAACCGCGACAGCTCCCACACCGCGATCAGTTCGGCCAGCGCCCGCGGCAGGCCGGTAAAGCCCATCGATAATGACAAAAAGGCGGCGCCGGCGAGGATCAGGGCGATCATGGCGGAGGTGCGTGTCGCCCCCATCAGAGAAGCGGTGAAGGTGCTCCACGACAGCGAGCCTTGCGATGCGGCCAGGGTCAGCGAACCCAAAACGCCGAATGCCGCCGCCTCGGTCGCGGTGGCGTAGCCCAGATACATGGAGCCGATAACCACCGAAATGAGCAGGAGGACTGGGATCAGAAAACGTGAATTCTGGACCTTTTCAGCAAAGGTCAACCGCGGTTCGGGCTTCGGGTTCCAGTTTTTGGAGACCTTCGAATAGATCGCCACGTAGCTCATGAACATGGCGGCCAGGACCAGGCCGGGAAGGATGCCGGCGATGAACAGCTTGGAGATCGATTCATTGATCGTCACGCCATAGACGATCAGCGTCAGCGAGGGCGGGATCATCAGGCCGAGGGTCGCCGCGCCGGTCAGGGTGCCGATGATCATGATTTCCGGATAGTCCCGCGAACGCAGTTCGGGGATCGACATCTTGCCGACGGTGGTCAGCGTCGCCGCCGAGGATCCCGAAACGGCGGCGAATACGGTGCAGCCGACAATATTGGTATGAACCAGCCCTCCCGGAAGCCGCGCCATCCACGGTGACAATCCGCGGAACATATCCTCAGACAGCCGCGTCCGGTAAAGGATCTCGCCCATCCAGATGAACAGCGGCAGCGCGGTCAGCGTCCACGACGACGAGGCGGTCCAGATCGTCGTCAGCATGGTGTCACCGGCCGGCCGGCTTGTGAACAGTTCCATACCGACAAAGGCCACGCCCATCAGCGCCAGTCCGACCCAGACGCCCGTTCCAAGCAGCAGGAAAAGGATGAAGAGGAATATGGCGATGAGCTGGAATTCCTGCATGCCGCTACTCCCCGTGGCTCTGTTCGACGGTGTCGGATTCAATCCGGTGGTCACCGACGAAAATGACGTGGATCAGGTGGTCGGTGAGAGCGATTGCAAATATGATGATGCCGATGAGCATCGCCATTTGCGGGATCCAGATCGGTGTTGCGTCCTGGCCCTGGCTGATGTCGTTGAATTTCCACGACCAGTAGACGGTCTTGACGGCGTAATAGGTGAAGTACCAGCCAAGCGCCGTGCCGATGGCAAAACACCAGAGTTCCAATATCCGCCGGCCGAGCGGCCCGACGGCGTTAATCAGGATGCTGACGCGGATATGGGAGCCGCGATTGAGCGCATGGGCAAAGGCGAAAAACGACGCCGCCGCCATGCAATAGCCGGCATAATCGGGGGCGCCGGGAAACACTTCCCCCGTCCAGCGGGCGAGCATCTGCAGGACGATCAGGGTAAGAATGGCGATCAGGAACAGCGCGGCGATCACGCCACTGACAAGATAGAGGCGATCAAGAACCGTCCTGAGCGTCCGCAAAGCCGATATCATCTGCCCCTCCCCCGGATCAGGCGGCATTCCCTCGATTTTCCCAAAGCGGGGAGGCGAAAACCACCTCCCCGATTTGCCGTCGTATTATTTCATGGCCTTGTAGGCATCGGTAATGGCCTTGCCATCCGCGCCCGCAGCTTCCAGCCATTCGGCGGTCATGGTTTCGCCGATTTTCTTCAGCTCATCGACCAGCGAATCTCCGGCCGGTCCGACCGTCATGCCGCCAGCCTTCAGGCCGTTCAGCGTGAACTGGGTATATTCGACCGCCCGCCATGATCCGGCATATTCCGCCAGTTCGGCGCAGCCCTTGATGACGTTCTTGTTGGCATCGCTCACGCCGCCCCAGACGTCCTTGTTGACCATGATGTAATTGCGCGGCAGCCAGGCATCCACTTCATAAAAGTGAGTCAGGCTTTCCCAGACCTTGCGGTCATAACCGGTCGAACCTGACGAGATCATGGCTTCCGCTACGCCGGTGGCGAAAGCCTGGGAGATTTCCGCCGCCTCGATCGTCACCGGAAGCATGCCGGTGAGTTCGGCAAGCCGCGCGGTGGCGTTGTTGTAGGAGCGGAACTTGATGCCCTTCATGTCGGCGACCGCATTCACTTCCTTCTTGAAGTAGAGGCCCTGCGGTGGCCACGGCACGGAATAAAGCAGCACAAGGTTCTGATCGGCGAGGATTTTTTCCATCGTCGGCTTTGCCGCCTTCCACAGTTTCGCGGCATCCTCAAAAGAAGTCGCAAGGAAGGGAATGGAGTCCATGCCGAAGACGGCATTCTCGTTCTGGTGGCCGGAAAGCAGCCGTTCGCCGATCGGCGCCTGGCCGGTCTGGATGGCGCGCTTGATATCGCCGCCCTTGAACAGCGAACCGGAGGGATGCGTGACCACCTCGATTTCGCCGCCGGTGCCGGTGGTGATGCATTTGGCAAATTCAGCGCCGGTTGCCGAATGGAAATTCGTCGCCGAATAGGCCATCGGCATGTCCCATTTTTCAGCCGCCTGGGCGGCGCTTACCATGCCGGCGGCAAGGCCGGCCGCGGCGAGCGTCGAGATTAGATGCTTGATTCTCGTCATTCGTCTTCTCCCTGTTGCACTTCACTCATGAAAACCTGTCCGGCCGGTAGGGCGCAAGGTCTATATTGGGCCTGCGACCGGAAATCACGTC
>CALZIL010000287.1 GCA_945787495.1 uncultured Afifella sp.
GTGCTTGGTATAACAGATCTCCGAGAAACCACCCTCTTTCAGTGACCTTGATACCGCGGCCATGAGGGCGGGCATTTCGACAATACGATGCGTCCGCCCATGGAAGTATAAAGGCGTCAGTGGCTGCAACCAGCCGATAGAACCCGGAGCCGGCGGGTGGCGGAGGTCAGCAAATCGATATGCGGGAGAGTTTTCGGACCGAACAGAAGCGGTAATAATTGGCCACAGCTTTGAACGTCCGTTAAGCACCCGAAAGCGGACATGAACCACGCAGGCTGGAATGTCCGCGATGTGCCACTGGCGGACATGCGGCCTGTGGCATGTTGACGGGCGGCCGACAACGAACCACCCAGCATCAATCGATGTTGGCCAGGCCAAAATCATCGAGGATCGTGTAGACCGCCGGCACCAGTAACAGCACCAGCAAGGTGGTCGCCATCAGCCCGAAGGCCAGGCTGGTGACCAGCGGGATCAGAACCTGCGCCTGCAGGCTGTTTTCCGACAGCAGCGGCAAGAGGCCGACAATGGTCGTCAGCGAGGTCAACACGATGGCGCGGAAGCGCGCGCGACTGGCGAGCGGCGCGGCCTCGGCGACCGATTGGGTGTCGCCGTGATGGTGCTTGATGAAATTGACCAGCAGGATGGAATCGTTGACCACGACACCGGCCAGCGCCACGAAGCCGAGTATGCTGGGCATGGTGAAATCCAGGCCCAACGCGATGTGCCCGGCAATGGCACCGACCAGGGCAAAGGGAATGACGACCATTACGATCAACGGTTCGACATAACTTTGGAATTGAAAGCTCAACAGCAGATAGACCCCGATCAAGCCAAGAACAAAGCCGCTCAGCATCGAGCGTTGCGTTGTCTGGGCTTCCTTGTTCTGGCCCTGCAGTGACACCGAAACGCCTGGAAACCGTTCGGCCAGCTCGGGAAAGAACCTCGCGCCGGTATCCCGGAGGATTTCATTGGCGTTGGCGATGGTGACATCGACATCGCCCTGTACCGTCACCGTGCGCTGGCCGTTGACCCGGTTGATGCGCGAAAATCCGCGCCCGGTTTCGATATCGGCAATCGCGGTCAGCGGGATCAAGCTGCCGTCGGATTGCGAGATTGTGAAGTCGTCGATATCGGACAGGCTGTCCTTGTTGCGCGGATCGATCCGCACATCGATCTCGTAGGATTCCGCGCCGCGCTGCAATTCGCTCACCTTGGTGCCGAAAAACGCGGCACGAAGCTGGTCGGCAATCTGGCGGGCATCGACGCCCAGGGTCGAGGCGCCATCCTTCAGCCTGATCCGCAATTCCGGTTTGCCGGGCCTGAGGTCGTCGCTCAAATTGGATGTGCCGCGGTAACCGGCGAGCCAATCGGTGAGTTCCAGCGCCGCCGCTTTGAGCTCACCCAGGTCACTGCCGGTGAGGCGGATGTCAAAGGCAAGGCCGGCCGGTCCGACCTGGGATTCTGTGAATTTCACCGATATCACATCGGCCATCTCGCCGGTCTCGGCGCGCCACATGGCGATGACGTCGTCGATGCGGCTGGCGCGGGTTTCTGAATCGAGCAGGTCAGCGGTGATGGTCGCGACATGCGCGCCGGATTCATTGGCGGTTGTGTTCTCGTTGAATTTCGTCGCCACCTTCAGGACCAATGTCTGACCGCCGGGTTGCTCCGGGCTCAGCTTTTCATTGACGCGCACAAGGGCAGCGGTAATCCGCTCCACGACCTGCTCGGTGCGCTTCAATGGTGTTCCCTGCGGCAAAAGAATCCGCGCTTCCATGACATTGCCGTCAAGCTCGGGAAAGGCAGCGAATTTGAGCACGCCGCCGGCGATCGCGCTGACCGCCAGCAGCATCAACCCAATGGCAATCCCGACGGTCAGATAACGCCATTGGACCGCTGCGGTTGCAAGCGGGCCGACGACGCGTTCGCGCAGCCAGTCGATGGCGCTGTCAACGGCGGCTTGAACGCGTCCCGGTCTGTCCTCGGCCTTGTCAAGCGCATGGGCCAGATGATGTGGCAGGATCAGAAAGGCTTCCACCAGCGAGACGACGAGGACAAACAGCATCACGACAGGCACGACGCGCAGGATCTGGCCAATGTCGCCTTTCAGAAAGGCCAGGGAACCGAAGATGCATGTCGTCGTCGCAAAAGAGGCAAATACGCTCGGCAAGACCTGCCCGGCGCCCTCAATCGCCGCTTCCAGCGGCGCCTTGCCCTGATGGCGCTTTGTCGCGACATTCTCGGCAATGACGATGGCGTCATCCATCAACAGGCCGATGACGATCAGCAGCCCGACCATGGTCAGCATGTTGATCGAGTAACCGGCCGCGACCATCAGCACCACCGCGCCAAGAAACGAGACCGGCAGGCCGGCGGCAACCCAAAAGGCATAGCGAAAACCGAAGAACAGCCATAGCACCAGCAAAACCAGCGCAAGGCCCTGGCCGCCATTTCTCAGCAACAGCGTCAGGCGGTCGCGCACAATGGAGGAGACATCGTTGTTGACCACCATCTCGATGCCCGGCGGCGCGGTCTGGCGTTCCTGATCAAGGAAGGCATTGACGGCATCGATGACGTCTAGCGTGTCTTCGGCTTCCGTCTTGGTGATATCCAGAATGGCGGCCGGCTTGCCGTTAAACAGCACCTTGGCCTCGTCGAGATCGAAGCGGTCGGTGATTGTCGCGATATCGCCAAGGCGTATCTGGCCACCGCCGGTGCCGGCAACGACCACCACGTCGCGAAAATCGTCCGGCGTCTTGCGTTCGTCTGCAAAGCGGATCAGGACGTCCTGATCCCTGGCCTGAATGCTGCCCGATGGCAGATCGAGGCTCTGGCGCTGGATGGCGCTGGCGACGTCTGAAATGCTTATGCCGTATTGCCGGATTGTCGCATCTGGCAGTTCGATGCGAATCTGGTGATCGGAAAATCCCTTGATGTCGACCTTGGGAATGCCGCCATGGCGCAGCATGCGGTCCTTGAGTTCCTCGGCATAGGCTTTGAGGTCGGGCTTGCTGGCTGCCCCGGTGAGCGAGACGGAAGCGACGAAGTCGGTCCGGCCGAGCTGTTTGACAACCGGATCTTCGGCCTGGTCGGGAAAGTCGGTGATGGCGTCGATTTCGGTGCGCATGTCGGTTGTAAAGCGGTCAAGGTTGCTGCCTTCGGTCATTTCGGCAACGGCTCGGGCAAGACCCTCGCGCGCTTCGCAGGTCACCTCGGCGACATTGTCGATACCATCGATGGCATCCTCGATGCGCTGGCAGATTGCTTCTTCGACATCCTCAGCCCGGGCTCCTGGGTTGAGCACGGTGATTTCGACCCTGTTCGGCTGGACGCGCGGAAAGGTTTCGCGCTGCAGAACCGGCGCTGCAAACAGGCCTGAAATGATGAAAGCGAGCATCACCAGATTGGCTGCCGTGGGATGGCGCGCAAAATAGCCGATCATGGACGCAGCGCCCCGCCTGCCGCGTCGGTCTTGAGTTGTGTTTGCAGCTGATCATCAAGCTTGGGCGCCAGCAGCATGCCGGCAATTGCCGGGACCAGATCAGAGACGACGACCTGCTCGCCGGGCTCGATGCCTTCATCGATGGCGGCAAGGTCGCCCTGGACCAGGCCGGTGGTCACCGGGCGGATGTCGAGCCGGCCATCGCCGTTTACGATATAAAGTCTGCCGTCATGAAAC
>CALZIL010000288.1 GCA_945787495.1 uncultured Afifella sp.
CGTCGCTGTCTGCGAACAGACCGAAGATCCGGCCGAGGCCAGGAAACGCGGCTCTAAAGCCGTGGTGCGGCGCGAGGTCACGCGGCTGGTGACGCCGGGTACACTGACGGAAGAGACGCTGCTTGACGCGGCGCGCAACAATTTCCTGGCGGCGCTGGTCAAATCGCCGGCCAGCGAGGATGCCGATTCGCGTTACGCAATGGCGTGGGTTGATATTTCCACCGGCGAGTTCCGAGTCGGCGAGACGGCGGCGGCCGGGCTGGCGGACCTGCTCGCCAGGGTCGAGCCAAGCGAGGTGCTTGTCAGCGACCGGCTTGGCGATGATGAAAGCTTGCGCGTGGGACTGGAGGAGGCCGGGGCGTCCGTGTCGGTGCTGGCACCGTCGTTTTTCGATTCCGCCACCGCCGAGAGCCGGCTTTGCGAGGCTTTCAACGTCTCGACGCTCGCCGGATTCGGGTCGTTTTCGCGCATCGAGTTGGCCGCCGCGGCGGCGATCCTTGCCTATGTGGAAAAGACGCAAGTGGAGAGGCGCCCGGCGATCGCGCCGCTTGTGCAGCGAAGCCGAAACCATGCGGATCGACGCGGCGACGCGCGCCAATCTGGAACTGTTCCGCACCTTGTCCGGCGACCGCAAGGGCAGCCTGCTTGCGGCGATCGACCGGACGCTGAGCGCGGCCGGATCGCGGCTGCTCGCCCGGCGGCTGGCCAGTCCGCTTTGCGATGCCGCTGAGATCACCCGGCGGCAGGACAGCATCGCGGTGTTCCAGGACGACGCCAATTTGCGCCAAAACATCCGCAAGTCCTTAACGCAAGCCCCCGACGTCATGCGCGCAGTCTCACGGCTTGCACTAGACCGTGGCGGGCCGCGGGATATGGATGCGGTGCGGCGCGGGCTGGCGTCGGCGCGCGACATCCACGTCATGGGCTTACCGCTTGCAGGCGAATTGGCGGAAATTGGTGCGGCACTGGGCGCGCTGCCGGGCGATCTCGCCGACGAGCTGGCCAAAGCTCTTGGTGAGGAATTGCCGCTGCTCAAGCGCGACGGCGGGTTCGTGCGCGAAAACTACCGCGCCGACCTCGACGAGGCCTGGGCGCTGCGCGACGAAAGCCGCCGCGTGGTGGCGGCCCTGCGCGCCCGTTATGCCGAGGAGACCGGCGTCAAGTCGCTGAAAATCCGCCACAACAACATGCTCGGTTATTTCGTCGAGGTAACGGCGGCGAACGCCCCGGCGCTGACGGAAAACTATGACAGCCCGTTCATCCACCGCCAGACCATGGCCAATGCGATGCGCTTCACCACGGCGGAACTCGCCGACCTGGAACAGCAGATCGCGGCGGCCGGCGACAAGGCCGTGCGCATCGAGCTGGAGGTGTTTGAAACGCTGGCGGAAAAGATCAGCGACAATGCCGTGGCGATCCATGCCGGCGCCGAAGCGCTGGCGGCGCTCGATGTCGCCTGCGCGCTGGCGGACCTGGCGGAAGCGGAAAACCATGTCCGGCCGGTTGTCGACGATTCCCTGACCTTCGCCATCACCGGCGGCCGCCATCCGGTGGTCGAACAGGCGCTGCAAAAATCCGGCGAGAGCTTCATCGCAAACGGTTGCGACCTCGGCCCGCCCAACGATGACGGCGATACCGACAAAGGCCGCCTGTGGCTTGTCACCGGGCCGAACATGGCCGGCAAATCGACGTTTTTGCGGCAAAACGCGCTGATCGCCATCCTCGCCCAGGCCGGCGCCTTCGTGCCGGCGGAAGCCGCCCATCTCGGCGTCGTCGATGCGGTGTTTTCGCGCGTCGGCGCCGCCGACGATTTGGCGCGCGGGCGCTCGACCTTCATGGTGGAGATGGTGGAGACGGCGGCGATCCTCAACCAGGCGGGCGCAAGGGCGCTGGTGATCCTCGACGAGATCGGCCGCGGCACGGCGACCTTCGACGGCCTGTCGATCGCCTGGGCGGCGATCGAGCACCTGCACGAGACAAATGGCTGCCGCGGGCTTTTCGCCACGCATTATCATGAGCTGACCGCGCTGGCGGCGCGGCTGACCCGCATCCACAACGCCACCATGGCGGTCAAGGACTGGAAGGGCGAGGTCGTCTTTCTGCACGAGGTCGTGGCCGGCGCCGCCGACCGCTCCTACGGCATCCAGGTGGCCAAGCTCGCCGGCCTGCCGGCCCCGGTGATCGCCCGGGCGCGCGAGGTGCTCGACCGGCTGGAAGCCAATGACCGGGCGCGCGGCCCGAAAGCCGTCATCGACGACCTGCCGCTGTTTGCCGCCGCCGCAAAGGCGGAAGACAAGGAGGACGCCGCCCTGCAGGCGCTGGACGAGCTCGATCCGGACGCGCTGAGCCCGCGCGAGGCGCAGGAGGCGCTTTACCGGCTGAAGGCGCTAAGGCGGGATGGTGAAGCGTAATGAAAGTGGTGGAAATACAGCGTTCTATTCAAGCCCCTGATCGGGAGTCCGCGATGTGTGGAAGACGCTGAGCACTTCCACGGTATCCCCGACCACGCGATAAAAAATCTTAAACGGAAACCGAGGCACCACGAGACATCGAACGGTCGGAACATTAGTTGTGCGGCCCTGAAATGGCATCGTTTGCAAGCGGGAGAAGCTACGATCAAGGACAGCAAAAATGGCTGCCGCCGCAGCGGGGCTGCGGTTTGAGAAATAGTCGCTGATCTGTTCCAGTTCGCCGTAGGCTCGCGAGGTAAGCCTGACCCTCATACGGTGCGATGTTTCGCAAAAAGGGCGTGCACGTCCTCGCCAGTGGCAAAACGGCCAGCGTTGGCGTCCGCCAGCCCTGCTTCGATGGCCAGACGCTCATCCTCGGTAACCTGCAGTGGAATATCGGACGACGCTGAGAGCAAAACCTCGGCGAGTTCGTCCTGCCGCTCAGGAGAAAGCTTGCGCACGGCTGCAATTGCTTTTTCGAGTAATTTTGTCATGAGCGCTTCATACCATTCTTTCATCATCCGTTGAAGCAGCAAGGCAGCAGGACTGTCAGCGGAGACAGACAACCAGATATCGATGAAGTCCTGTTCCGCCCGCGCGGTCTACCGGTATGCCGCCACGCGATTAGAGGCGCGCTTGTGCCGCTTTCTTTATCTCATCGATGGTCTTGTATGTACCGGGGCCGCTATCGATACCTTCCTGCACAAGCTGGCGGATGTGCTGGATTTCCAGTTTCTCGCGTTCGCGGTTTTGGTGCCAGCGTCGCAGCGCATCGCGCACGACTTCGCTCGACGACCCATATTCGCCGCGCTCGACCGCGTCTTTCATCGTGCGGTCAAGCTCCTCGGTTATCGAAACGCTGATTTTTTTGTTCCGTGGCATTGATTGCTCCATCTGCCGCTATGGAAGCGAATAGTCCTACTTTCGCCAATGCCCAGTCCTACTTTCGCCAATGACCGGGCGCGCGGCCCGAAAGCCGTCATCGACGACCTGCCGCTGTTTGCCGCCGCCGCAAAGGCGGAATCAGAGGACCAACCGGACGCCGCCCTGCAGGCGCTCGACGAACTCGACCCGGACGCGATCAGCCCGCGCCAGGCGCAGGAGGCGCTTTACCGGCTGAAGGCGCTGAGGCGGGATGGTGATGCGGGTAGTGGGAAGCCATAACGCTTGTTGGTGGCGTTTCAGATTGAAATTTCCGCATCGCGCGTTTTGTAGTGACAGCACGGGAGATCGGGTGTCTGTGCGACACCTCGCGTCTAACGGCCAGCAGTTTGCCGCAGCGCTCTGTGGTGTTACCGTTCAGATCCTTAATCTTATTAGTATCAATCGGAACTCACTAATATGAGCCAATTAACAGGAGACACGCGGTTTGATCTTGGCATCGGCTTATCTTGGAACGCAGCTATTGAAATCCGCCGAAATTTCCAACAGCGACGGAAAGTCATTCTCGATATCGCCAATGTTGGCAACAACGCGCCGAGAATAACAGTTCAGCTCGACTTGCTAGGCTCAGGACCCATAAACGGGATTCCCAAGGATGTGGGAATATGATTCAAACTCCCTGATAATGGGGAGTTTGCCATGTCTGATCATCACTTTTGG
>CALZIL010000289.1 GCA_945787495.1 uncultured Afifella sp.
CGCGTTCGAGAACTCGAAGACGACCTGGGTGTGTCACTCTTCGAGCGCCGTCGCTACGATGTCACTCCGACGGAAGAAGGTGAGATTTTGGGTGCAACGGTGCGTGTTTCGCTACGGGAACTGGCCAATACTGCTGAGCGGTTGCGAGTTCGCGGTGACGGCACCGAACGCCTCACGATTTTCTCGGACATGAGCCTGGGGAATGCTCTAGTTGCGCCTTGCGTGGGAGAGTTCCAACGTCTCAACCCGCATCTCAGGCTGCGCGTTCTTTCGTCCTATGAGCCGATCGAGAGTATCCGCGAAGAATTTGATATCGGCCTACAGTACGGAAGCTGGGCTGAAGATCGCTTCGTGGTCGAGCCTATCGCGAATGATGTTATCTTCCCCGTCTGCTCCCCTGATCTCTTGCAGGACATGCCCTCGCCAGCCACACCTGTAGACATTGCTGCGCGGCCACTACTTCACCTGGCGGACGTGGGCCGCAAATGGCCAGACTGGCGGAGCTTCCTTGCATTTTTTCGCCTCAAAGAGCCGAAACCGATTGAGGGTCTCGCATTCAATTCATATCAAATTTGCCTGGACGTTGCGGAACAGGGCGAAGGCATTGCTCTCGGGTGGGGGCGGTCAGTGATGGATCGAATTGTGAATGGCCGTCTTGTGCGAATTCCTGGTCTCACAATGCCGCTTACAGATATCGTCAACATCTACAAACGCAAAGGCTCAAGGCCAAACCCGACAGCGGAAAAGTTTGTGGAGCTGCTTCGCTCCAAGATTACGCCTGTCGAGTAGCTGAGTCCAAATTGGGTCAAACTCGGCTGTCTGGGCAAATTTTGAACACGTCCGCTATCGCTCTACTGCGACCGGAATTCTTAGCGCGTCAATTCGTCAATTTACAGTGCGGCATCGGGCAAATAGCTTGGGCAAGCCTTCGGAAGCATGTTTGGGAGCGATTTTTGTGAGCAAAGCTCAGGCCAGCAATCTCAAACATGCCATTGCCTATCGCAATCTGCGCGAGTGGATCGAGCAAGTCGATGCGCTCGGCGAGTTGCGGCGGGTCTCCGGCGCCAGCTGGCAAGAGGATATCGGCCACGCCACCGAGCTGCTGCAGCACAGCGAAACCGCCCCTTGCGCCCTGTTCGACGACATCCCCGGATATCCCAAGGGTTTCCGCGTGCTCTCCAATTTCTTCGGCGGCACGCGCCAGAACACGACGCTCGGTTTTCCCGCCCATCTCAACAAATTCGAACTCAGCCAGGCGTTCAACGCCACCTACCGGCAGATCGTCAAGCAGCCTGTTCCCTATGAAGTAGTGTCCGACGGGCCGGTGATGGAGAACGTCCAGACCGGCGACGATGTCGACGTCTTCACCTTTCCCGTGCCGCTATGGCACAAGGGCGATGGCGGGCGCTATATCGGCACCGGCTCCTTCAACGTCACCCGCGACCCGGTGGAAGACTGGGTTAATCTCGGCACCTACCGGGTCATGGCGCATGACGCAAAAACCGTCGGCTTCTACATCTCGCCCGGCAAGCACGGCAACATCCACCGCCAGAAATATACCGAAAAGGGCGAGCCGATGCCGGTCTGCGTCGTCGTCGGCGTCGATCCGCTCAATTTCCTGATGTCGTCGACGGAAATTCCCTATGGCGTGTGCGAATACGACATTGTCGGCGCCTATCGCGGCGAGGCGATGAAGGTGGTGACCGGCAAGGTCACCGGACTGCCATTCCCGGCCGATGCCGAGATCGTGCTGGAGGGGTTTTGCTATCCGGGCAAGACGCGCCCGGAAGGACCGTTCGGCGAATGGACGGGATTTTACGGCAGCCCGATCCATGCCGGGCCGGTGATCGATGTAAAGGCGATCTATCACCGCAACGATCCGATCATTCTGGGCTGCCCGCCGCAACGCCCGCCCGAGGAGCAGTCGCGCTATCGCGCCGTGGTGCGTTCCGCGCTCTTGAAGGAACAGATCGAACAGGCCGGCGTGCCCGATGTCCAGTCGGTCTGGTGCCACGAGGTCGGCGGATCACGCATGCTGACGGCCGTCTCCATCAAGCAGCGCTATCCCGGCCACGCCGCCCAGGCCGGCCACATCGCCTCGCAGTGCCGGGTCGGCGCCTATGCCGGCAAATATGTCATCGTCGTCGATGAGGATATCGACGCCACCGACCTTGCCGACGTGATGTGGGCGATGGTCTTCCGCTCCGATCCGGCAACCTCCATCGACATCATCAAGAACGCCTGGAGCACCGGTCTCGACCCCTCCATCCCGCCGGCCGAGAAGGCAAAAGGCAACATGACCAATTCGCGCGCGGTCATCGACGCCTGCCGGCCCTGGCACTGGAAGGACGACTATCCCAAGGTCAACATGCCGGACCGGGAGACCTGGCGGCAGGCCAAGGAAAAGTGGGGTTACCTGCTGGACTAACTTCCAAGGCCTTTCTCCGCATGGCCAGGCATCAGTCTCTGCCAGGCAATGGCCGCGACCGTCAGCACGGCGGCGACACCGGCATGGATCGGCGAGACGAAGAGCATCAAGACCCCGGCAATAACCATGCAAAGGCGGGGAATTGGCCCCAACGGCTGGCGCAAATAACCCTCCACCGCCACGACAATCAGCGTCAGCCCGGCGGCGACCGATAATGCCGCCAAGACGATCTCGACGACAGAGCCGTCCAGCAGCAGCGCCTGATTGAAGACAAAGCTGAACGGAACGAGAAAGGCGGCGAGAGCCAGGCGAACGGCGCCGACCGCGATCTTCAGCGGATTCTCATTGGCAATCGCGCTGGCCGCATAGGCCGCCACTGCGACCGGCGGCGTGATCGCCGACATGACGGCGAAATAGAGCAGGAACATGTGGCCGGCCATCAGGTCGATTTTCAGTTCCGACATGACGGGAGCAACAAGCACGGCGGCCAGGATATAGGCGCTCGGCGTCGGCATGCCCAAGCCGAGCAGGATGGTCAGAAATGCCGCAAGCACCAGCGACAAGAACACGTTTGCGCCGGATAGAAGAAACACCAGATGGCTGAATTTTGAGGCAAGGCCGGTCATCGTAATGCCGCCAATGACCAGCCCGGCAGCCGCGCAGGCACCGGTCACCGCCACCATGCGCAAGGTCGTTTCGGCCAGGATGTCAAACACATCACCCGGCGAGGGCCGTGTCGACCGCTTGATCATGGCAATGGCCATCACCGTCAGCGTTCCGTATATCGCGGCATAGGTCGGCGTGTAGCCCTCAACCAGCACCCAGGTGATGACGATGAGGGGCACGAAAAACAGGCCGCCGTCTTTCAGCGTCGCCAGGACAGGCGAGATGCTGCCGTCATCGATGCCACGCAGAGAATGCCTGTCGGCCCGCAAATGCACCTGCAGATAGATCGGCAGGTAGTAGAGCAGCGCCGGGATCACCGCCGCGAAAGCGATATCGACATATTCGATGCCGGTATATTCCGACATGATGAAAGCCGCGGCACCCATGACCGGCGGTATCAGGCTGCCGCCGGTCGATGCTGCGACCTCCACGGCGCCGGCAAAGGCCGACTTGTATCCCATTTTCTTCATCATCGGGATCGTCACCGAGCCGGTCGTCACG
>CALZIL010000290.1 GCA_945787495.1 uncultured Afifella sp.
TTCGCTACCGTCGAAAAAATGTGTTTCTCATAACTATTTGATATCGCGGCCAAAAACTGGTGAGCCCTCACGGGATCGAACCGTGGACCTACTGATTAAAAGTCAGTTGCTCTACCAACTGAGCTAAGGGCTCCCAGGGTGTCCGGACGCGGCTTAAGGCGGCGATCCGGGAAGCCTGTGGGATCAGGCGCGCGGACACTATGAGAGCAGCCCTGTGCGGTCAAGGCTGATGCGCAACAACGCGATAATCGGGCTAGTCAGCCTTGCGGTCATGACCAGCCTCATCGTCGTATGTTACTTCATCAATAAAATCAGAATATTGCTATTGTTTCTTAAAATGTAATCTGAAATCATTCCGCAGGCATATGCTTGGCACCGCGGCGCCAGGCCAGGGACGGCGCCGTTGCCAGGATGATGCCCGGGAGAATCAGCGCCAGACCTGCGGCGTGAAATCCCCGGAATTGTTCGCCGAGGAAGATGATCGCCAGCCCGACGCCATAGGCAGGCAGCAGATAGAGCAGCATGCCGGTTATTGAGGGTCCGAAGCGTCTGACGCCATATTGATAGGACGCAAATGAGAATACCGATGAAACGAGCGCCAGGCCGGCGATGGACAGCCATGCCGAACGGCTTGTCGGAAAGGTTTGC
This sequence comes from uncultured Afifella sp., assembly GCA_945787495.1. GTDB lineage: Bacteria > Pseudomonadota > Alphaproteobacteria > Rhizobiales > Afifellaceae > CALZIL01. The sequence continues at coordinate 649 of CALZIL010000290.1, forward strand.
AGGGCAAGGCTTTCCCACGCGGCAAATGGCGCAAGCGTGAGTGCGCCGGCGATCACAATGGCGGTAAATAGGGGCATGGTCGGCAGCGACTGCAAGCGCGGCCGTTTTAAAACGACGGAATAAAGGGCCCAGGACAGTGCGCAGAATGCGATAATCAAATCACCGGGATTGAACTGGAGGCCGGCCAGCCTTGAAAGATCGCCTTTCAGGACGATCACCGCGACGCCGATAAATGCGATGACAACCCCGAAAATATGGCGCAGGCCGATGCGGCGACCGCGAAACAGCCATTCCAGGATCAGAATGATCGCCGGTGAGGACGTGTAAATGAGCGTTGCGTTGGTCGCCGTGGTGAACCGCAAAGCCAGATAGACAAGCGCGCCGCAAATCCACATGCCCAAAATGGCAAGCAAGGTGATCGGCGCCCAGTTCGCCATCAGCGTCCTGCGGTGCCGGATCAGCGGCCCAAGAGCGAAGGGCAGGAGAATGACTGCCGCACCAAACCAGCGAAAGAAGGCCAGCGTCCACGGCTCAACCTCGCTGATCGCCGCGCGGCCGATAATGAGGTTTGAGGAAAAAAACAGCGGCATCATGATCATCAGAGCGATGTCGCGCAGCCGCGTTGAAGATTCGGTCATGAAGCCAGGACCCTCGATACCGACGACTTTCATCCGCTTTGAATGTGCGGTAACGCAGCGTACGGATAAGAACAAGCGCGGTTTGCCGCCGGTTGCCGGGTCCGCGTCCGGCGTCATGGCCAGGACGCGATTGTCCCGCCATGAAACCACCCGGAAAGGGGTCTGCCATGTCCGCACGCACATGTCTCGCCGTCGTCCTTGCGGCCGGTGAGGGGACCCGGATGCGATCCGGCCTGCCAAAAGTGCTGCATCCGGTTGGCGGCCTGCCACTGATCGGCCATGTCGTGCGGGCGGTTGCGGCGGCCGGCGCCGACAAAGTCGCGGTCGTCGTCGGGCCCGATGATGATGCGGTCACGCAGGCAGCAAGAGCCGATGTGCCGGACGCCGCGGTTTTCGTGCAGAAAGAGCGCCTGGGCACCGCGCACGCTGTGCTTGCGGCGCGCGACGCGCTGGTGGCCGGCCATGACGATTTGGTCATCGTCTTTGGCGATACGCCATTTGTTTCGCCTGAGGCCATTGCGGCGCTGCGCGGACTTTTAAACAATGGCGCGGCGGTGGCCGTCGGCGGCATGCGGCCCGCCGATCCGACCGGCTATGGGCGGCTGATCATGGACGGTGACCGGCTTGTCGCGATCCGCGAGGACAAGGACGCCACGCGGCAAGAGCGCGAAATCGGTTTTTGCAATGGCGGCCTGATGGCGATGTCCGGGGCACAGGCGCTCGATATCCTGGACGCCATCGGCACCGACAATGCCCAGGGCGAGCATTACCTGCCGGATGCGGTAAAAGTCGCCGACGACCGGGGCCTGACCGTTTCGGCGATGGAAATCGACGAGGCTGAGGTGTTCGGAATCAATACGCGCGGCCATCTGGCGACGGCCGAAGCCCGATTCCAGGCGGCCCGGCGGGCGGCGGCGATGGCTGGGGGCGCAACCCTTATTGCGCCCGAGACGGTCTTTTTCTCTCATGACACGCAAGTCGGCCAGGATGTCACCATCGAGCCCAATGTCTTTGTCGGGCCGGGCGTGACCATCGAGGACGGCGCGAGGATCCGCGCCTTTTGCCATCTGGAGGGTGCAACGGTCGCCGGCGGCGCAATCATCGGTCCGTTTGCACGGCTGCGCCCCGGCGCAGATATCGGAGCGGATGCCAGGATTGGCAATTTCTGCGAGGTCAAGAATGCCGAAGTTCACGACGGGGCGAAAATCAACCACCTGACCTATATCGGCGATGCCGATATCGGCGCGCGAGCCAATATCGGCGCCGGCACAATCACCTGCAATTATGATGGCGCCAACAAATACCGCACGACGATCGGCGCGGATGCGTTCATCGGCTCCAATACGGCGCTGGTCGCGCCGGTGACGATCGGCCGGGGCGCCTATGTCGGTTCCGGCAGCGTGATTACCAAGGATGTGCCGGACGATGCGTTGGCCGTCGGCCGCGGCCGGCAGGTGACGAAGCCGGACTGGGCCGCCAGGAATCGCGCCAAAACCGCACCGAAGAAGACATGAACCAAAACTCTAATTCAAATCCGGATCGAAACCGGTTTGTGACAGTCTTGAAACCGGTTTTGATTTCAATTTGTCGGGTCAGCGCGCTAAATCGCGCTGCGTGACTGTAAACGGTGGCTGGGGATGTGTGGAATTGTCGGCATTTTGGGCAGCGGGCCGGTTGCGCCGCTGCTCGTTGATGCGCTGAAACGGCTGGAATATCGCGGCTACGATTCGGCCGGCGTCGCCACGCTGGAAGACGGCCATCTGACGCGCTGCAGGGCGCAGGGCAAGCTTACGAACCTTGAAGAGCGGCTGCAGCGGCAACCGCTTTCAGGACACGCCGGCATCGGTCATACACGCTGGGCGACCCATGGCGCTCCAACGGAGGGCAACGCCCACCCGCATGCCACGGAGCGTGTTGCCGTCGTCCACAATGGCATCATCGAGAATTTTAAGGCGCTGCGCGAAGAGATCGGCGCGGCCGGACGGGATTTGGCGACCGATACCGACACGGAGGTTATCGCCCATCTGGTGACGATGGCGCTCGATCGTGGCCTGTCGCCGAAAGACGCCATGGCCGAAACTTTGGGGCGGCTGGAAGGTGCGTTTGCGCTGGCCGTGCTGTTCGATGGCGAAGATGACCTGATGATCGCGGCGCGGCGCGGCAGTCCTCTGGCCATCGGCCACGGCCAGGGCGAAATGTTTCTGGGTTCCGACGCCATTGCGCTGTCGCCGTTCACCGATGCCATCACCTATCTGGAGGAGGGCGACTGGGCGCTCGTCACCCGGGCCATCACCTATCTGGAGGAGGGCGACTGGGCGCTCGTCACCCGGTCCGGCGCCGTCATCTATGACGAAGAGGGCCGGGAGGTGACCCGCCCCATGACCCATGCCGTCGGCACCGCGCTTCTCGTCGACAAGGGCAATCACCGCCATTTCATGGCCAAGGAGATCTATGAGCAGCCGGAAGTCATCGCCCACACGCTGGCCCATTATGTCGATTTTGTCGAAAGCCGCATCCAGCTTCCCGACGATGCACCGGTCGACTTCCGCAAGCTGAGCCGGCTCGCCATGTCGGCCTGCGGCACGGCATTCTATGCCGGGCTGATCGGTAAATACTGGTTTGAGAAACTGGCGCGCCTGCCGGTCGATATCGATATTGCCTCAGAATTCCGCTACCGCGAAACGCCGCTCGACCCCGGCGGCCTGGCGCTGTTCATTTCGCAGTCCGGCGAAACCGCCGACACACTGGCATCCCTGCGCTACTGCGCCGGCAATGATCAGACGATCGGCGCGATCGTCAACGTTCCCTCGTCGACGATCGCCCGCGAGGCCTCGCACATTTTGCCGACACTGGCCGGCCCGGAAATCGGCGTTGCTTCCACGAAAGCCTTCACCTGCCAGCTCACCGTGCTGTTCGTCCTGGCGCTGGCCGCCGCCCGCCAGCGTGGCATGATGGATGGTGAGCGAGAGGCAGATCTGGTCAAGGCGCTGATCGAGGTTCCGCGTCATGCCGCGCAGGCCCTTAAGCTGGAAGCGCAGATCGAGCACCTCGCCCACGAACTCGCCAGGACAGAGGACGTTCTTTACCTCGGGCGCGGCACCAATTTTCCGCTCGCCATGGAAGGCGCGCTGAAACTGAAGGAGATCTCCTACATTCATGCCGAAGGCTACGCCGCCGGCGAGTTGAAGCACGGGCCGATCGCGCTGATCGACGAAAAAATACCGGTGATCGTCGTCGCGCCGTATGACGAGATTTTCGAAAAAACCATCTCGAACATGCAGGAAGTGGCGGCGCGCGGCGGGCGGATCATCCTCCTGACCGACCGGAAGGGCGCGGAAAGCGCCGGTATCGAAACGCTTGAGACGATCGTCCTGCCGGACATGCCGGCCGAGGTCGCACCAATTGTCTATGCAATTCCGGTGCAATTGATCGCCTACCATACCGCCGTCGTCATGGGCACCGATGTCGACCAGCCGCGCAATCTGGCCAAATCGGTGACGGTGGAATAGGCGGCTCACCACCCTGCCGGGCATGCGCAAATCTTGCAGCATGGCGCTCTTCGCCCCATACTAGAGAAGGAAATGGCGGACGCTTTCGTCCGCCGGCTGGACTGCGACCATGGACCTGGAAGATCTGACGCGGGATACCGAACCGCATCGCAAGCGTGTCACGGCGCGTTTGCGGCTCAGGAATTATTTCCTGACCGGCATCGTCGTTGCGGCGCCGATCAGCATCACCGTCTACCTTACCTGGACGTTCATCAATTGGGTCGATGGCTGGGCCAAGCCGCTTATTCCGCGGGTCTACAATCCCGATACCTATCTGCCGGTTTCCGTGCCCGGCGTGGGGCTGGTATTCGCGCTTATCCTGATAACCCTGCTTGGTTTCCTGACCGCCAATCTGGTCGGCCGCACGATCGTCACCTATGGCGAATCGCTGCTCGACCGGATGCCGCTTGTGCGCAACCTTTATCGCGGCCTGAAGCAGATCTTCCATACCGCGCTGTCGGAATCGACGCGGTCTTTCCAGAAAGTCGGGCTGATCGAATATCCGCGCAAAGGACTTTGGGCGATCATTTTCATTTCCACCGACGCCAAGGGGGAAGTTGCCGAGCGCCTGGCGGACAATGGCAAAATGCTCTCCGTCTTCCTGCCGACGACGCCCAACCCGACATCGGGATTCCTTCTGTATGTGCCTGAGGCCGATGTCATCATGCTCGACATGACCGTTGAGGAGGCCGCCAAGCAGGTGATTTCGGCCGGCCTTGTCTCGCCGGAATACCAGGCCCGTACCAAGGAACTGGCCAGGAAAAGCGGCGGCAAGGGCAAATCGACACCGGTCGCGGCAGAATAGCTTTGGAGTGCTTTTCGTGAACCCGCAGTCACTCAAAGCACTCCAGATTCCCGATTTTGCGCGCATTTTCATCCGAAAACCGGTTCCCACTTTTCGGAATGCGCTTTAGCCAGCCCGCATGAGGCGGACTGCGTCGTCGCGGCCGAACAGATAGAGCAGGTGGCGCAAGGCATCGGCGCGCCGGCTCTTGAAATCGGCATCCTGGGCAAGGATCAACTGCGCCTCATCGCGTGCCATCTGCAAAAGCTCGCCATGCAGTTCCGGCAGGGCGATGCGGAAACCGGGAACACCGGACTGGCGCACGCCCATCACATCGCCTTCGCCGCGCAAACGCAAATCCTCCTCGGCAATGCGGAACCCGTCATTGGTCTCACGCATGATCGTCAGCCGCGCCCGCGCCGTCTCGCCTAGCGGCGGTTTGTACATCAAGAGGCAATGCGAAGGCCGGTCGCTGCGACCGACGCGGCCGCGCAATTGATGCAATTGCGCCAGACCGAACCGTTCGGCCTGTTCGATCACCATGATCGTCGCGTCGGGCACGTCGACGCCGACCTCTATGACGGTGGTTGCCACCAGAACGGCAATATCGCCGGCCCGAAACCGCGCCATCACGGCGTCCTTTTGCGCCGGCGTCATGCGGCCATGCACCAGCCCGACCCGGTCGCCGAGGACCTGCGAGAGGGCTCCGTAGCGCTCCTCCGCCGCGGTGACGTCCAGAACATCGGATTCAGAGACCAGCGGACAGACCCAATAGGCCTTCTCGCCTCTGTCGATGGCAGCGGTGATATGCGAGACGACTTCGCCGAGACGCTCCTGCGAGACGATCCGCGTGTCGATCGGCTGGCGGCCGGCCGGCTTTTCACGCAGTTGCGAGACGTCCATGTCGCCATAAAAGGTCAGAACAAGCGTTCGCGGGATCGGCGTTGCGGTCATGACGAGGATATCGGGCGCGCGGCCCTTGGCCGACAGCGCCAGCCGCTGATGCACGCCGAAGCGGTGCTGTTCATCGACGACGACCAGGCCGAGATCTTCAAAGCTGACCGATGACTGGAACAAAGCGTGGGTGCCGATGACGAGTTGTATCTCGCCGGCAGCGATTGCCTTTTCTGCCGCGGCGCGATCGGCGCGGCGATCCTTGCCGGTCAGCAGGGCGGCGCGCAGGCCGGCGGCTTCGGCGAGCGGCGCGATGACGGCATAATGCTGGCGGGCAAGGATTTCCGTCGGCGCCATCAGCGCCGCCTGGGCGCCGCTTTCCGCGACCGCCGCCATGGCCAGCAACGCAACGACGGTTTTTCCCGAACCGACGTCGCCCTGGAGAAGCCGCAGCATCCGGGCCGGCGAGGCAAGGTCCGTTTCAATCTCCTCGACCGCGCCCATTTGCGAGGCGGTGAGGCTATAGGGCAGGGCGGTCATGACCCAGTCCCGTAACGTGC
>CALZIL010000291.1:0-1220 GCA_945787495.1 uncultured Afifella sp.
TCAGCGCGATGGCAAGTGCCGCAGGTTCGACCGTTTCCCTGGAAGGTCTCGTTGAAGAATATGTCGCGACCTCTAAGGTCCAATGGTCGCTCAGTGTCAAAAGTAGTGCGTTTCTTAATTATGGGTAATTTCTTATCGATCCCGATCGGAGTGGGCGGAGTTGGTTGGCTACTGGACGTGCATGATAGCGTTGTTAAACATACTGCGGCGACAATTGGGGCGATCTTTCCTGCAACCAATACGCGCCGAGGGGAGTAGCGACATGTCACACCACGCACCGAACTGCCTTTCCGCCCCAACGCCCACTCGCCCGCTCCAGAATCGCGATGCTCGCGATGCCCGGTCACCAGAGGTATTTTTTATGGTGTTTTTTTGTTCCGGAGATGAGCGTTAAACGGCATTTCCAAGAGGACGCATCAAATTGGCCCGATGTGTCTGTTCCGCCACAGGTACTAAAATCCAACAAGGTTCCCGATGTCCGGATTTGAACGCTATCTGACGATTTGGGTCGGCCTTTGCATTCTCGCCGGCATCGCGCTCGGGCAATTCCTGCCCGGCATTTTTCACGCCATCGGGGCGATGGAGGTGGCGCAGGTCAATTTGCCCGTCGCTGTGCTGATCTGGCTGATGATCATTCCGATGCTGGTGAAAATCGACTTCGGCGCGCTGCGCCAGGTCAAGGAGCATTGGCGCGGTATCGGCGTCACTTTGTTCATCAACTGGGCCGTCAAGCCGTTCTCCATGGCGGCGCTGGGCTGGCTTTTTATCGGCTGGATTTTTGCTCCCTATCTGCCGGCCGATCAGGTCAACAGCTATATTGCCGGGCTCATCCTGCTTGCCGCGGCGCCTTGCACCGCGATGGTGTTCGTGTGGAGCAATCTGTCGGGCGGCGAGCCGCACTTCACGCTCAGCCAGGTCGCCCTTAACGACCTGATCATGGTCTTTGCCTTTGCCCCGATCGTCGGGCTTTTGCTCGGCCTGTCGGCGATCACCGTTCCCTGGGAAACGCTGCTCTTGTCGGTGGTTCTCTATATCGTCGTGCCCGTCATCCTCGCCCAGATCCTGCGCCGACGTGTCCTCGCCGGGAGCGGGCAATCTGGCCTCGATCGCCTGTCTGAAACCTTGAAACCCGTATCGCTCATCGCACTGCTGACGACGCTTGTCCTGCTCTTCGGTTTTCAGGGCGAGCAGATCATCGACCAGCCGATTGTCATCGTCCT
>CALZIL010000291.1:1259-4806 GCA_945787495.1 uncultured Afifella sp.
CTGTTCGGGTTCAATTCCGGTGCTGCCCTGGCGACGGTCGTCGGCGTCCTGGTTGAGGTGCCGGTGATGTTGTCGGTGGTGAAAATCGTCAACAGCAGCCGTGACTGGTATGAGCGCGGCGCGGCGGTCCGCGCAGCCGCCCAGGCGAGAGGCTAAAGCCGACAAGCCGCAATTGGGCTGGTGCGGAAGCGCCGGTTTGTTAAGCTGCCTGCGGAGAAGCATCGGCCGGGAGCGTCTTGTTACCGTGAATGATCGCGGGTTGCGATTGCGCGACGATATCGACAGGGATGCCAGCAACAAGAAATTCCCGGAAATCATCGGGCTTCCCACGGCCGGCTGCTGCGGAAAATCGGGTGGAATACGATGAGATTCCTGCCAGCATTCCTGAGAAAGGCCATTCGGGTCGGCACACTGACCCTGCACGGACCGGACGGCTTTGAGGAAACGTTCGGCAACGCGGATTCGGGACCGGCAGTCAGCATCGAAATTACCGACCCGTCCCTCGACTGGCGGATTTTTCTCAATCCCGAACTCAAGGGCCCCGAAGCCTATATGAACGGCGGATTGGTTGTCCGCGATGGCGACGCCTACGATTTCCTTCGGCTTGTTTACATGAACAAGCGCAATTTCGATAAGACTCCAAACCAGATATTCTGGAACAAGATCGACCGCAAACTGCGTCGTTTCATGCAGCACAATCCCGTTTCCAGGGCGCGCCGCAATGTCGGTCACCACTATGATCTCGGCAATGATTTTTATCGGCTTTGGCTGGACGAGGACATGCAATATTCCTGCGCATATTTTCCCTCCGGCAATGAAACGCTTGCTGAGGCGCAGCTTGAGAAAAAGCGCCATATCGCCGCCAAACTGGGTCTGCAGCCCGGCCAGAGAGTTCTCGACATTGGTAGCGGCTGGGGCGGGATGGCGCTTTACCTGGCCCGTGTCGCCGATGTCGAGGTTACCGGTATCACACTTTCCAAAGGGCAACTTGAAATTGCCCGCCAGCGTGCGGCAGCGGCCGGAATGGAAAAACGCGTGCAATTTCGACTGTGCGACTATCGCGAAGTTGGCGAAACCTTCGACCGGATCGTTTCCGTCGGCATGCTGGAGCATGTCGGTGTGGGTTATCTTGAGGAATATTTCATCAATGTGCGTGACCGCCTCGCCCCGGATGGCGTGGCGCTGATCCACACGATTTCCACAAAGTCTCCGCCGGGAATAACCGGACCATTCATTCGAAAACACATCTTTCCAGGCGGCTACGCACCCTGCGTTTCCGAAATATCGCTTGCGATCGAGCGGTCAGGCTTGTGGATGCTGGACTGCGAAATCTGGCGCGTCCACTATGCGAAGACGCTGAGGCATTGGCGCGACCGATTTATGGAACACCGCCACGAGGCCGTTGAAATGTATGATGAAAGATTCGCGCGTATGTGGGAGTTCTACCTGGCCGCCTGTGAATGCGCCTTCGAATTCGGTTCATCCACCGTGGCCCAATTCCAACTGGGCAGGCTGCGGGATTCGATGCCTCTCAGCAGGGACTATATCGATCAGGAAAAGAAAAAGCTGAAACAGGCTGCCCCATAGTTCCGGTCAACGCCTGGCCGGATTGCCCGTTCAAAGAGGCTTGAGATGCCACTCACGGATCGTTCCCGGACGCTGAAACGGGCATCACGATGACTTCAGATCTTTGGGATTTCTGGATCGATCGCGGCGGCACCTTCACCGATGTCGTCGCCCGCGCGCCCGATGGTTCGCTGCAAGCGATGAAACTTTTATCGGAGAACCGGCAAGCCTATGCCGACGCGGCGATCGAGGCGATCCGCCGGTTCCTGAAGGTGCCACCGGGTGAGCCGATACCCTCGCAGCGGATCGGCGCCGTCAAGATGGGCACGACGGTTGCCACCAATGCGCTGCTGGAGCGCCAGGGCGAACGCACCGCGCTCATCATCACCAGGGGCTTCCGCGATGCGTTGCGCGTCGGCTACCAGGCGCGGCCGGACATTTTCGCCAAACAGATCATTCTCCCCGAATTGCTTTACGACCGGGTGATTGAGATCGACGAGCGCGTCCACGCCGACGGTACGATCGAGACAGCACCCGACGAAGCCGCCATCCGCGCGGCATTGCAGGACTTGCGAGACGATGACTATCAGGCGCTCGCCATCGTCTTCATGCATGCCTGGAAATTCCCCGCCCACGAGCAGATGGCGGCGCGAATCGCCCGCGACATCGGTTTCCCACAGGTTTCCGTCAGCCATGAGGTTTCGCCGCTGGTCAAGCTTGTCGGCCGCGGCGACACGACGGTCGTCGACGCCTATCTCTCGCCGATTCTCAGCCGCTATGTCGACCGCGTGGCCGGCGAACTCGGCGTGACCGCCGGCAGCCATGAAAGCGGCCCTCGTCTGATGTTCATGATGTCGTCGGGCGGCCTTACCGCCGCGCATCTTTTTCAGGGCAAGGATGCGATTCTGTCCGGCCCGGCCGGCGGCGTCGTCGGTGCGGTGGAAACGGCGCGCATGGCCGGATTCGGTCAGGTCATCGGCTTCGACATGGGCGGCACCTCCACCGATGTCTCTCACTATGACGGCGAGCTGGAGCGCGCCTTCGAGACCGAGGTCGCCGGCGTGCGCATGCGCGCCCCGATGATGCGCATCCACACGGTGGCCGCCGGCGGCGGCTCGATCCTGCATTATGGCGATGGCCGCTTTTCGGTCGGCCCCGATTCCGCCGGCGCCGATCCCGGCCCGGCCGCCTATCGCCGCGGCGGCCCGCTCGCCGTCACCGACGCCAATGTCATGACCGGCAAACTCAGGCCAGAATTTTTTCCCGCCATTTTCGGTCCCGGCCAGGACCAGCCGCTCGACGCCGATATCGTGCGGCAGAAATTCCAGGGACTCGCTGCCCGTATCGGCGCCGATGAACGGGGCAGTCTGCGCGCGCCCGAAGAGGTCGCCGACGGTTTCCTGAAAGTCGCCGTTGAGAACATGGCCAATGCCATCAAGAAAATCTCCGTCCAGCGCGGCTACGACGTCACTCATTATGCGCTGTCCTGTTTCGGCGGCGCCGGTGGCCAGCATGCCTGCATGATCGCCGACCGGCTCGGCATGGAGACCGTCCACATCCATCCGTTTTCCGGCGTCCTGTCGGCCTACGGCATGGGCCTTGCCGACATCCGCGCCAACCGCAGCCGGGCCGTCGTCCTGCCGCTCGCAATCGGGTCGGAATCGGAATTGAAAGCGGTTGAATCACGACTTGAAGAGGCTGCGCGTGCAGAGCTTTTAGATCAGGGCATAAGCGATTCAGAAATCACCATCTTTGCCCGCATCCATGTCCGCTATGCCGGCACCGACACGCCGATCGCAGTGGCCTTTGGTGAAACCACTGAGGTGACGAAAGCGTTCGAGGCCGCCCACAAAGCGCAGTTCGGCTTTATCTATGACGGCAAGCCGCTGATTGCCGAAGCCGTCGAGGTGGAAGCCGTCGGCGGCGGTGCCGTCCTTAACGAGCCGGAACAACAAGCCGAGCAGCAGATTTTCACGCCGGC
>CALZIL010000292.1 GCA_945787495.1 uncultured Afifella sp.
ATTGTTGGGGCGGTCTGCGGCATTGGCGGCGGCCTATATGTTGGCTGGCCAGGTAGAAGACGCAAACAAAACGGTCCAAAATATCCTGAAACGAAATCCCAACTATAGCGTCTCGCTGGCGAGGCGGGCGTTTCAAAAAAAAGAGGATGTCGACCGAATTTACGGTGCCATGCTTAAGGCAGGTTTGCCGGAGAGCTGATGTCCGTTCCTGGCACAAAGCGGAAGTCCCACTGCCGCCCGGCGACTTCCGTTATCGGGGGCTTAACGGACGTCCAGAACGCAATTCGCTTTCACGCTCTATGTGGACGGAAACTGCCGGCAAGTGGAAAAAAACGATGGCATTTTACCCCGATCGCACTCATTCATTAATGAATTTTACAAGGCCCTAGGCGAGCCGACCCACCGAGAAATCATCTGAATCGCTGAGGTCTTGACGGAGGCGCTTATGAGAATCACTGATGTTCAAGCCCTTTATCTGCGATTGCCAGAGATAAAGGCTCGCACAGACAGTTCCCAGGACGCTTTGCTGGTGCGCGTGGAAACCGATGCCGGTATCACCGGCTGGGGCGAGGTTGATGGCTGTCCGTGGGTGACCAAGGCGGTGATCGACGCTCCAATGTCCCATTCGCTGGTGACGGGCTTGCGGGCGCTTCTCCTGGGCGAAGATCCCTTGGATGCGGCTCGCCTGTGGTCGAAGATGTATGAGAGCACGCTCTATTACGGCCGTGAAGGGGCTGTGATCCAGGCCATGGCGGGTATCGACTTGGCCTTGTGGGACATCAAGGGCAAGGCGCTTGATATGCCGGTCTGGAAGCTTCTGGGCGGCCGCTACCGGGATAAGCTCCGCGTCTATTCCTCGAACATGTTCCAGTTCACGCCCGAGGAAACCGCTGACCGGGTGCGGATCGCCAAGGATACTGGCTTTACGGCGGCCAAGTTTGGCTGGGAACCGTTCGGCCAGGATCCAAAGACCGACTGCGGCTATCTTGACGCCATGCGCAAGGCCGCGGGCGACGATTTCGATCTTATGCTGGATGTGGGGCTGATCTGGGATGCGACCACCACCATCCAGAGGGCACATCTCTTTGAACCCTACAATCTTGCGTGGATCGAGGAACCGCTGCATCCCGACGATCTTGCCGGTTATCGGCGTGTCGCCGATCACATCACCCAGCGACTTGCCGCTGGCGAAGAGGAATGCACCCTGCGGGGCTTTCGCCGGCTCATCGATGAAGGTGGCGTCGGGTTGGTTCAAGTTGATCTCACCCGCTGCGGGCTCACCCAGGCGATGCGGATCGCCGATTATGCAGCGCAGCGTGGGGTGATGGTCGCAAATCACAATTTCACCACCGACCTGAACACCGCAGCGTCTCTGCACTTCTTGGCGTCCATCCCGAATGCACTCATTCTCGAATATTGCGTCGAGCCATCGGAGATCTCACGCAATCTGGCTAAAGAGCCGTTTCACATGCAGGACGGCTATATGACGGTTCCGGACGGACCGGGATTGGGATTCGAACCCAACGCCGAGACGATTGAAAAATTCCTAGTGGGTCAGATCTAAGTGTCATCAACAACGTTGCGACGAGGTGCTGGGATGGTCAGCCTGTTACGACAAACGCAGATCCCTGCATGCATCTGGCACCAGAAACGCGCTTGGTCATTCGACTGCGCCGCATACCTTCGAGCCAATGGTTGTATCGCAGTCGAAAAACAACAAACATACCCCTATCTGTATCCCATCTGGCGGATATCGGGTCATACGGCGCAAAGAAAAATGTCACCGCCGCCAGAGCGAAATTGATATCGAAAGCGGCTCTCCGCCGAGCAGGACGATACTCAGGCCACCCGCGGATCGCAGAATGCGCTGACCGCGCCGCCGCTTTTCTGCACTTTGAAGATCGATGAGGAATCAGGTGCCGGCGGCACCGGCATAATTACCGGAATGGGTTCCAGCCGCGCCGCGCGGGGCTGACTGCCGCAGATCATCCGCTTTTGCATATCATCCCACATCGCTGCCTGCGGCATGCCGGTAAACGGTCCGGAATTGCCATTAATCGGCCAGGCGTCGGCCGCGCCACACTCATAGAACAGCAGCAGACGTGCCCGGTCTGACATGTTCGGCGCCGAGCCATGCAACGTGCGCACATGATGCAGGCTTATCGTGCCGGCCTTGCCGGTAAGCGTAACGGCGCTTGCAAGATCAAACAGCGGATCTGCAGGATCGACCGCACCGCAAAAAACGCCGCTGCTGGTGTGGTCCAGGACCGGCCCTTTATGGCTCCCCGGAATGACCATGAGTGCCCCGTTTTCTTCCGTCACATCTTCCAGCATCAGGCCGACCGCCAGAAGGTCATCATTGGTGTGCGGGTAAAACGCCCAGTCCTGATGCCATTCCACTGCGGCGCCGCCACCCGGCGCCTTGGTGTTGAGCTTGCTGGTGTGAAGACGCACATTTGGGCTCAACAGCGCCGTCAGGATCGCTGTCATCGGCGCGACCGATAGCGTGTCCCAGTAGATCGGGTGCAGTAGATGCGGCAGCTTGATCCGCGTCAGCCGCGGCTCCGCCGCACTGTGCCCTGCGTCAAGGTCATAAACGTCATCGCTTCCGCTCAACTGCCGCGACCGTTCGATGAACTCACCGGTCACACGCCCAAGCGCGTCGAGTTGTTCCGGCGCGATCGCATCCTCGATCACTAGATAGCCGTTCTCCTCGTAGAACATGATCTGATCGCGGTTCAGCATGGTAGTAACCTCGCCCGGTCTCTGATTGTTGTCGGCAACAATCCTATCGTGACGATCACCTGTCGCCTGTCAATCATGCCACTTAAGGGCGAAGTCGGAGACTGTCCGAATTAGCATGTTGCGTGGCGTGATGACCGCTAATGGCACATAACGGACATCGGAACGGCTCAGGCTGACTTCCGCTTTCGGGGGTATAACGGACATCAGAATCGTGGGTCGCGACTTCCGGACTCTGCTGATCGGTAATGCTGCCCTAAAAACAGGCCGTTTGTGCCTTGGAAAGCGCGATTTGAACCTTTTCCGTATTCGCAGCGTCTCATGTTTAACCCGGGCAATTGCTCGTGTGAACTGACGACGAAAGGAACGGCTATGTTAAGAACAATTCTTGCCACATTGGTTACCGCCGGCATTTTTGCCGCTTCAACCGCAGCCCAAGCAGCTTCGGGTCCAAACACTCCCTTCGGCAATGGCATTGCCACTCAAGGCACTAGTTGGAATGGCAACACCTTCAATGGTGGCAACTGGAATGGCCGGGCCATGAATGGTGGCGAATGGAATGGCAAATACGTCAATGGCAACGCCGTGAACGGCGCTGAAATGCGGCCCGGAACCGTGACTATCGTGGATATCAAATTGCCGGACGGAACCACGTTTCAAGCTAAGTAAGCCCGGGAAACCGATTTGCAGAACTCCGAACAGCCGCCGACCGATAATCGGCGGCATTTCCATCGTCACCGATGAGATATGATGAGCGCCACGGTTGTTTCCCAGACTGGTAGCAAGGAGCCATCGATT
>CALZIL010000293.1 GCA_945787495.1 uncultured Afifella sp.
GCCAGCGCGAAATATTCCGGCGCGCCGAATTGATAGGCGACACGGGCTAAAAGCGGCGCCGCGATGATCAGCACCAGGACGCTGAAAATGCCGCCGAGCGTACTGGCGATGGTGGCGACGCCGAGCGCCCGGCCGGCTTCACCCTTCAAGGCCAGGGGATAACCATCGAGCGCCGTCGCCGCCGCCGGCGGCGCGCCTGGCGCGTTGATGAGGATGGCGGTGATCGAACCGCCATAGGTGCCGGCACAATAGAGCGCCGCCAACAGGGCGATCGCCGGAAGGGGGTCCATGGTCACGGTGAACGGCAACAACAGCGCCGTCGCCATGGTCGAACTCAATCCCGGCAGGACACCGACCAGGACACCGGCCACGGTGCCGGCGAGAATGACCAGCAACAGGTAGGGATCATACAGGATCGACAAACTGGAGAGGAATGCGTCCATGGGTCTTCAAAATCCGAATGATTGCAGAAGCCCGAGCGGAAACCGGACTTCCAGCATTCTTGAAAACAGCATGAAAATGCTGACCGGAAACAGCACGGCGAAAACGGCCATCCAAAGATAGCGGCGTTCGCCCCAAAGCGCTGGCAGAACGAGGCAGAACAGGAAAATGGCGATCATCATCCCGACCCAATCGATGGCCGCGACGAAAAGGCCAAGAAGACCGGCCGTGGCGAAGGCGACGATCGGCACCTTTTTGCGCGTGGCCGCCGCCTTGCGGCGGCCCTGGATGATGACGATCACCGACAGAAAAGCGATGACGGCGATCATCGCGCGCGGGAATACGGCCGGCTGAATGCCCTGGGACAGCATTACCGGCACTTCTTCGAACGTCGTGGTGATGGCGTAGGCGGCAGCGCAGAAGAACAGGATCACGCCGCCGACGATATCGTCGCCACGCAGCAGCGGTGAACGGGACGGACCCGCCCCGTTCACGTCAGTTGGCTGTTCTTTTTGCTGCTTGCTCATTGGTTTGGGTCTTGCGACCTTGTCCAGAAGCTGAACGCCAAACGGCTATTTCAGCATCCCCAATGCTGTCGCCATCCAGGCCGGCGGTTTCCAGATAGCCCATATAGACTTTGTGCTTCATCGCCTTGACGAGCTTTTCTTCAAGCATTTTCAGCCGGTCCTCGGGCGCGCCCTTCAAGGTCACGAATCCGCGAACCGTGGAAAACGTGGCATCGATGCCCATCTCCACCGAGGTCGGCACGTCGGGAAGCGGTTTCATGCGTTTCTTGGCAAGCACCAGCAGTGCCCGGATTTCACCGGCGGAGATTTGCGATTCAGCCTCAGACAAATTGAGCACGCCAATCTCGATGTCACCGCCGATCAGCGCCGTAATGATCGCGCCACCGCCGTCAAACGGGATGTAGTTGGGATTCTTGAGCCCGGCCTTCTTTGCAAACGTGAACGCCGTGATCTGGTCGATAGCGCCGACCTGCGTGCCGCCGAACTTGACCGAAGTTTCCTTGGCGGCGGCGATCAGGTCATCGGCCGACTTGTATTTGCTGTCTGCCTTGACCATCAGAATCTGCGGATCGTCGGTGGCACGCGCCAGACCGACTAGATCCTCCACTTTCAGCGGCGATTTTCCGCGGGCGATGGTCAACAGATGGGTCGGGGTGATGGTCATGATGGTGCAGCCGTCGCGGTCGCGGCCGTTGATATAGTTCATCGCCGTGGCGCCGCCCAATCGTCTTGCACGGATATCCATCCTGGGCCAGCGCCGAACCGGCGGTCAGCCCGAGGCCGAAAATTACCGCCATGCCAAACAGCGCGGCGGGGCGCATGGTGGCATGAAGCGTCTCTGACAGTTTCGGTGTCATGGTAAGAACTCCCCTTTGTTTTGACATTGATTTCTATTTCACCTGCTTCGTTGGCCGCGTGGCGTCACGGCTCTTCCTTTTTCTGTGCGGGTATGGTGGTTTCGTGATGGTCCGTTTGGCCGATCGATCGCAGGAGGCGTCTCCTGCCGCCCAGAATATGCTGCTTCATGGCCAGCCCCGCCTGTTCAGCGTTTGCCGCGCTCAAGGCATCGACGATGGCTCTGTGTTCGGTATTGGATTCCATCAGCTCGGGGATCGACTCCAGACTGTGGCGCCGGAAAAGATGGAGCTCCTTGTCCATGCCGCTGTAAATGGCGGCCAGGCGTGGATTTCCCGCGCCCTCCATCAATGCCTTATGGAATTCCAGATTGAGCGGATAATAGGCCTCCAGACCATTTGCCTTGATGGCATCAGCCATCCGATCGACCAGCTCCGTCAGGTGCCGGAGTGTCTTGGCAGACAATTTTTTGGCCAGCAGCTTTCCGGCAAGCTCCGACAGGCAGGCGCGTATCTCGTAAAGGTGCAGGACCTCCTCAAGATCGAGTTCGCGCACGAACATGCCGCGGTTGACATGAAACTGCAGCAGACCTGCCTGTTCGAGTTTGCGGCACGCTTCGCGGATCGGACCGCGGCTGATCGAAAGCCTGGTGGCGAGCATGTTCTCGTTGACCGGTTCGCCGGCCGATAGTTCGCTACTGAGGATCATGCGTTCGATTTCGTGCTGGACGACGGAGGCCAGGGATTGCGTGCGCAGGAACTCCAGTTCCTTTTTGTGGTTCTTGTGCGCCGTATTTGGAGCGGCCATAACCACGCGCTTGCCCCTCAACAAGAAGCATGAAACCCAACACTGCCGATTCTACAGAAGAAATTGAAGATTGTCAGCAATCCGGGATGTGGACACATTGACGCTTGGCGACAGCGGGATTGCTGCAGGCTTTCGGAAGGTCGCGAAGGCAAGGACGTTTGCGGCGGCTGCGGTTTCCTGATTTGGAGCGCTTTTGTCGCGGCGCGATTGGAGCAAGATATGTCGGTGGTCCGGATGAAACCTGTCTCGGAAATCGAGAATTATCACGCCCATGTCTATTACGACGCCGCCTGCAAGCCCGCCGCCGCGGCGCTCAGGCAAGAGATGGAGGCAGAGTTCCCCGATGCCGTGTTCGGCCGGTGGCATGACCGTCCCGTCGGTCCGCATCCGGACTGGAGCTTCCAGATTGCCTTCAAAGCCGATCTGTTCCAGCCGATCGTGTCCTATCTGGCGCTGAACAGGGGCGGGCTTGTGGTCTTTGTCCATCCGCAAACCGGTGACTCGCTGGCCGATCATCGCGATCATGCCATCTGGATGGGTGCCGTAAGACCACTTGCCCTCGGCACCTTGAATTCCTGACGAAAGTCTGAGCATTTGTCGGATGGTGATCAATGATAACGCCCAATTGGAACAATAAGCCGGGCGGGATTGATCGTGGAGGAAACTAGCGGCGGCCGGAAAACCGGCGCCGCCACTTTTCCAATTTGAATTGCAGGACTTAACGGGAGGACACTCATGTCCAGAAGGTTTTTTACGTCTGCCGCGGCGCTTGCCGCGGCCGGCCTTATGGCCGCAACCGGCCTCACGACCGCCCAGGCCGCCGATTTCTCCGGCAAGACGATTGAATGGATCATTCCTTTCTCCGAAGGCGGCGGTTCCGACAAATGGTCCCGGTTCTACGCGCCGCTCTTGCAGGAAGCGCTGCCGGGCAAGCCTGCTATCGTCGTGAAGAACATGCCCGGCGCCGGCTCCACCAAGGGTGCGAATTTCTTTGCCGAACGCGCCAAGCCGGATGGATTGACAATCCTTGGAACATAGGGCTCGACGCAGTTTCCATATCTTCTCGGCGATCCGCGGGTGAAGTTCGACTACAAGGACTGGCACATCGTTCTGGCGACGGCGACAGGTGGCGTTGCCTATCTGCCGGCCGATCTTGGCGCGCGGTGGAAAGAAGATCCCAAGGCGGTCATGGCCGACACCAATTTCATCTACGGTTCACAGGGCGCAACGCGTCTCGATCTGGTGCCGCAGCTCGCCTTTGAACTGCTCGGCATGAAGGTCGATGTGGTTTTCGGCCTGAAGGGCCGAGGCGACGGCCGGCTGATGTTTGAGCGCGGCGAGGCCAATGTCGACTATCAGACTTCTGCGGCCTTCCTTTCAAAAGTTGTGCCGCTTGTCGAAGAGGGCAAGGCCGTGCCGATCATGACCTGGGGCGCGCTGGATGATGCCGGCAATATCGTCCGTGATCCGACGTTCCCCGACCTTCCGACATTCAAGGAAGTCTATACCGAGATTAAGGGCGAAGCGCCCTCTGGTGAGGCCTGGGACGCCTGGAAAGCCTTTTTCGTCGCCGGTTACCCGGCGCAGAAAATGGTTTTCCTGCCAAAGGGCACCGATCAGGATATCATCGATACCTATTCCATGGCCTTCAAGGCGGTGACGGAGCGTCCCGATTTCGCCGAGATCTCCAAAAAGCGTCTTGGCGTTTATCCGCAGGCGACCGGGGCGGAGGCCGAGGTTTTCAAGAAGGCCGGTACGGAGGTCGATCCGAAAGCCATCGCCTGGGTCAAGAACTGGCTCAAGGAACGCTACGGCGTTGAAATAAACTAGGCCAGATCGACAATCAATAAAGGCATTCCGGGCGGTCAGAACCGCCCGGAATAACTCCGGGGGCCCTGGTGGAACTGCTATCGATCGCGCTGCCGGCGCTCGGTGAAGCGTTTTCCCTCATCCTCCAGCCGCAGCAGCTCGCCTATCTTGCCATTGGCGTGCTACTCGGCCTGTCGGTTGGTGTCTTTCCCGGTCTGGGCGGCATTGCCGGCCTCTCCCTCGTTCTACCGTTCATCTATGGCATGGAACCGGTATCCGGCCTTGCCCTGATGGTCGGCCTCGTCGCCGTCATTCCGACCTCCGATACCTTTGCCTCCGTGCTGATGGGCATTCCCGGCTCGTCGGCCTCGCAGGCGACGGTCCTGGACGGCTTTCCACTGTCAAAAAAAGGCCAGGCGGCGCGCGCCCTTTCCGCCGCCTTTGTCTCCTCCCTGTTCGGCGGGCTGTTCGGCGCGGTCGTTCTGACGTTTTTCATCCTGCTGGCGCGGCCGCTGATCTTGGCATTCGGACTGCCGGAATTGCTGATGCTGACCATTTTGGGATTTTCC
>CALZIL010000294.1:0-3532 GCA_945787495.1 uncultured Afifella sp.
AATGGAAGACGGCCGCCTGATAATACCAACGGTTGATCCTATTGACCCATATGATGGCACAAAATCGTTCACCGGCCAGGCGCTTCGCGAAAGGCGATGCGGGGCATCGTGCTAGCGGAGCAACGCTGTCCGGTGGGCGATTTTGTTCCACCGAAGGCCGGATTATTTTGACTTTTGGACGTCGTTGCGACCGGCTCGTGGTACCGGTACCAGGTCGCCAATCGCGCCTAGCCAAAAGCCAAATTAATGCCGGTCATATGAGCCAATAGGATCAACTGTTGGCATAAGATCGAGAAAGGATATTTTCATGCAACGCAGCATTGGGTTGACGACAGCCGCCGCCAAAATTGCGGCGATCGCCGTTTTCATGATGTCCGTTCTCGCCTTTTCGGCCGCCCATGCCGATCTCAAACGGCTGGACGGGACCGGCATTTCCGCCGCACTGGACGGCAAGACGATCAGTGGCGAGCGCGACGGCAAGGCTTGGGTGCAGACATTCGATGCCGGTGGCGTCACGGTCTATACGGTGGCCGGCGAAGCGGCATCGGAAGGCCGCTGGCGGGTCCGCGAGGACCGCTTCTGCTCGCAATGGCCGCCGGCACCGGCCTGGGCCTGCTACGACATGTTCCGTGATGGCGACGTGGTCGTCTTTATCGGCGAGGATGGCGAACAATGGCCGGCGCGCATCACCGGCGGCAACTGAGGCCCCGGATTTTCATACGAGAATTTCATAAAACAATTCAAACGGCCAAAAATAAACGGTGATGCGGTAACGCTCTCGGCGTTGCTGCACCACCGCCATCGGGCCCTTGGCCGATCTCTATCTGATTTCGCGCGCCGCGCACTGGCGGGCGTCTGGTGAGATCGCCGGTTAACCCTGTTGTCGGACCTTTGTCCGTGTCACGAGCCAGCTGCCGGAAACCTTTGCGAAAAGCCATGGCTAGGTGCCAAAGGAACCCGGACGCACCGCGCCCGTTGCATGATGTTCGATTGTCTGTTGGATCTGCCGATCCTGCGAACTAGATGCCCGCATACTGCCAGGTTTAACCTTACAGGATCGGCCCCGATCGGGTCGGAGGCGTCATTTTTCTAGACCTCCTTTCAATTCTCATAAGCCGAATTTAAACCGATTTCGCGCCACGTCAAATCACGATTTGCCGCAGGCGGCATTTTTGTCTCACGTCGCTTTCCGGCGTGCCCCTTCACACACCTGCCTGGATATTTTTTCCGTTCACCGGGAAGAAATCTCATTTTGGCGTGTTGTTCAAACAGCCGGCCATTGCGGTTGGCAAAAATTGCAGTTTGTCCGGTAACCAACAGGTAAGCCTAATCATCTGAAACGACCCAATTGAACCCTCCGTCGTGATAATCGTCCCGGCTGGCGGGATTTGCAGTCTGAAAAGGAAAATGCGGCATGACCAAAGCAAAGAAAACAGAAGACTTTGACCTCAACCGCCGGGACGCATTGAAGCGCCTCGGCCTGGCGACCGGCGCCGCCTATATGACGCCGGTGCTTCTATCGCTGAGCAATGCCCATGCCAGTTCCGGCGGGAGTGGTGACAGTGGCGATGATGGCGGCAGTGACAACTCGTCCGGGAGCGATTCAAGCGACTCAAGCGATGCTAGCGATGCTAGCGATGCAAGCGATGCGAGCGACGCAAGCGATGCCAGTGAACCGTCCGATGACGAGCAGGCTGCCGCAGCCGAGAATGACAGCCCGACCGGTCTGGTAGGACAATTCGTCAACGACTTCGGCGATCTCTTCGGCGGCGGAAACTGACAGTACATCATTTGACAAGCTTGCCCGCGCGGGCATGATTGCATCGGGGTTGGGCGGAAACCCCGATGCTTTTCATTTCAGGCTGTGCAAAACAGCGCCATGCCGGCATTACAACAATCGGAACTGCTGCGGTTGGGCGATCTGCCGGCGCCGGTGACGCTGCGCGTGCCGGCCGAAGTGCGCGGCCTGCTCACCGAGCTTCTGCGCGGCTGGACGTTCGAACCGTGGCCGGGAAAAGCTTGCGAGCCGATTCTGGCGATGGAAATGACGCCCGCCGGGCGGTTCGTCATCACCGGCCGCTGGGTTCCTGAAATCAAGGATCGCTCCGACGTCGTCGACGCCGCCTGCGGATTCATCGCCGAGTTGATCCGCGCTTATGTCAACGAAGTCCCCAACCGGCTTTGCCTGCACGCTGCCGGCGCCATTTGTGGCGGGCGGCTGCTGATCTTTCTCGGCACGCGCCGGGCCGGCAAGAGTGTTTTGTCAGCCGCCCTGGCCGCCGCCGGGCTGCGGCTTGCCGGCGATGATATCATCATGATCGATGCAGCCGACGGCAGTGGTGTCGCCGGCGGCTTCAGCCCCCGGCTTCGCCTGCCGCTGCCGCAAGACCTGGCGCCGACGACCCGCTCGTTCATCGATAGCCACAGCGATACGATCGGCCGGCAATACGCCTATCTCGCGCTCGCACCAGATTTGATGGCGGGCAAGGACGAGCGCTTCGACATTGGCGCCTTCATCATCCTTGACCGCAAGGATAACGGCCCGGCTGTGCTGCGCCCGATCGAGAAATCCGCTTCGCTGTCGGCCGTCATCTGGCAGAACTTTGCCCGCCGCGCGCCGAGCGCCGACATTCTTGACCGGCTTTATGCCCTGGTCGAGCGAAGCGGCACCTGCATCCTGGAATATTCGGCCGTGGAAGAGGCCGTGCAATTGTTGCAGGATCGCTTCTCCACCTGGTCTGTCGACGGGCCGGCCGGCGTTCAGACCATCTTGCCGGATGCCGGCGAAGTCGCTGCGCCACGCTCCGCTGCGCCGGCTGCTGTCAAGGCACCGGCAAACCGACCGCCGCTGACCGGTCGCTTCCGTCGCCGCGACGGTATCGCCGAGCGCCAACTGGACGGCAAATCTTTCCTGGCTGACAATGACGGCGGCACGATCACCGTCCTCAACCAGATGGCGGCGGCGATCTGGCGCGCATTGGGCGAGCCGGCGACGCAGGACGAACTCGTCGATCTTGCCGTCCTGGCGTTTCCTGAGACTGACCGAGCAGTTATTGAAGGCGATGTCGGTTCGATCCTGCGTGATTTTCTTGTCGAGAGGCTGATTCTCGAAGCCTGACGACGATGCGCTGGCATCAAACCGCGCGGCCGGTTCGGCCCTCAAAGACAATTGCGAAGCCATATTCGCCGGAGTAGGCTCGCTCCTCATGAGGCACGCCGCAGGTTCTGAGCGCGGCGCTGCAAGTGGGAGTTGATTTCATGACAAACCGACTTTTCAAGCTCGTTGCCGGCGCCGCCGTCGCGGCGCTCGTGGCGACGACGGCGATGGCCGAAGTGGTCTATCACCGCGGCAACACCGCCGATCCCGAAACGCTCGATCATCACAAGACATCGACGGTCTATGAATCCCATATTCTGCGCGATCTTTATGAGGGTCTCGTCGTTTACGACGCCAAGGCCCAGGTCGTGCCGGGCGTGGCGGAAAGCTGGACGGTCTCCGACGACGGTCTGACCTACACGTTCAAATTGCGCG
>CALZIL010000294.1:3550-5748 GCA_945787495.1 uncultured Afifella sp.
TATCCGATCAAAAATGCCGAGGCGGTCAACAAGGGTGAGATGGAGCCCGTTTCGATCGGCGCCAAGGCGCTTGACGACAAGACGCTGGAAATCACGCTGCAATCGGCGACGCCGTATTTCCTTGAGCTGCTCACCCATCAGACCGGCCTGCCGATGCACAAAGCCTCCGTCGGGACGCATGGCAGCGACTTCATCAAGCCGGGCAATCTGGTCTCCAACGGCGCCTACGTGCTGACCTCGTTCACGCCCAACGACAAGGTCGTGGTGGAAAAAAATCCGAACTTCCATGACGCGGCCAATGTCAAGATCGACAAGGTGATCTTCTATCCGACCGAGGATCGCGGTGCCGCGCTCAGGCGTTTCCAGGCCGGCGAACTGCACTCCAACAACGACGCACCGACCGAGCAGGTCAAGTTCATGAAGGAAAACCTCGGCGAGCAGTTCCGCGTCGCGCCCTATCTCGGCACCTATTATTATGCCGTGAAGGCCGACAAGGATCCGTTCTCCAACGTCAAGGTCCGCCAGGCCCTGTCCATGGCGATTGACCGGGAATTCCTCGCCGAGGAAATCTGGGGCGACACCATGGTCGCCGGNTGCTCGCCGAGGCCGGCTTCGGGCCGGACAAGCCGTTGAAAGTGGAAATCCGCTACAACACCTCGGAGAACCACAAGAACACGGCGGTCGCCATCGCCGATATGTGGAAGCCGCTGGGCGTCGAGGTGTCGCTGCTCAACACCGACACCAAGACCCATTATGCCCATCTGCGCGACGGGGGTGATTTCGACGTCGCCCGCGCCGGCTGGATCGGCGACTATTCCGACCCGCAGAACTTCCTGTTCATGGTGGAAAGCGACAATAAAGGCTTCAACTACGCCAAATATGACAACCCGGAATATGACGCATTGATGGACAAGGCGGCGGTGACCGTCAATCTCGACGAGCGGGCGGCGATCCTCAAGCAGGCCGAAGTGATCTTCATGCGCGACCTGCCGTTCATTCCGCTGCTCTATTACGGTTCGCTCAGCCTCGTCTCCGACAAGCTGAAGGGCTGGGAGGACAACATCCAGAACGTCCACGCGACGCGCTGGATGAGCATTGAGGAATAACAGCCGGGAGTAATATTCGGGATCGCGTGGAAGAAAAGCCATGCTTCGCTATGTCCTTCGCAGGCTCATCGGCGCGATCCCGACGCTTTTTCTGATCGTCACCATCTCCTTTTTCCTGATCCGGGTCGCCCCGGGCGGGCCGTTCGACCTGGAACGGCCGCTGGAAGCCAAAGTGATGGAGAACCTGCAGCGGATCTATCAGCTCGACAAGCCGCTGTGGCAGCAATACCTGATCTATCTCGGCAACATCGCTCGCGGCGATCTCGGCCCGAGTTTCTATTTCCGCGATTTCTCCGTCGGCGAATTGTTCCGCCAGGGGCTGCCGATTTCCATCCAGCTCGGCACCATGGCGCTGGGGCTGGCGCTGTTTGTCGGCACCATGCTCGGCACCATTGCCGCCGTGCGTCAGAACCGCCCGACCGACTATGCCGTCATGGTCATCGCCACCGCCGGTATCACCATTCCAAATTTCGTCGTCGCGCCGTTGCTGACGCTGCTTTTGGCGATCCGCTTCGACTGGCTGCCGGCCGGCGGCTGGGGCGAGGGGGCCTGGGACCACAAGCTGTTGCCGGTGGTCACGCTGGCGCTGCCGCAGGTTGCGGTCGTTGCCCGCCTGACCCGCGGCGCCATGATCGAGGCGTTGCGCTCAAACCATATCCGCACCGCCCGCGCCTATGGGCTGCCGGGATATGTCGTCATCGGCGTCCATGCGCTGCGCTCCGCCATCTTGCCGGTTGTCTCCTATGCCGGTCCGGCGGCGGCGGCGCTGCTTACCGGCTCCGTCGTGGTGGAAACCATTTTCGGTATTCCCGGCATCGGCCGGCATTTCGTGCAAGCCGCGCTCAACCGCGATTACACGCTGGTCATGGGCACGGTCATCGTCATCGCCTGCTTCATCGTCGTCTTCAACCTGCTCGTCGACCTTGTCTATGCCTGGCTCGACCCGCGCGTCCGCTTCGATTGAGGTCCGGCCATGGTGTTGCGCGAAAGCCTTTCTGAAATTGAAGCCGAACCCGCTTATGCCGAGGAACGGCTGCAGCGCGGCCGCTCGCTGTGGGACGATGCCTGGGACCGGCTGAAGGCCAACAAGGC
>CALZIL010000295.1 GCA_945787495.1 uncultured Afifella sp.
CATCCCTGAAATCGATCGAACCGATTCCGGCAAGCGTTTCGGTGAACTGGCGTTGCGACAGGCCGGAACCGATGACGGAAACGCGAAGCGCCCCGGTGCCCTCAATGCGGCTGAACGATGCCGCATCGGCAAGAAACGGCAGCAAAGACAGGCCGGAAAGATCGAAATCGGCCGCGAATGCCGGCACGGCGCCTTTCGCCTGCAGCTTGAGTTGGCCCCGGCCATTGCCCCCATAAAGGGCGAAGCGCTTGAGATCGGCCGCAAGTTCGCTGCCGCCAAGCGCAAGGTCGAGCTCGGTGCGGCCGGTCTTCAGCGTATCCCAATTCAGTTCGTCGGCGGAAAGCTGAAGCTTCGCATTGACCGCGCCAAGGCCGGAAAAGTCGATCGGCGCGTCGCTCCAGCCTTGGCTAGCCGACGCAGCGCTTGCGCCACCGCCGAGATAGGGCGTCACATCGATCCGCTGCATCGCCAGGCGACCGGTGATCTGCGGTATCGCACTTGACAGATCGGCCTCGATCGCGCCGTTGCCGCGACTGCCGTCAAGCGCGATCTCGGCATCGGCGAATGCGATGCGATCGCCGGAGACGGATAAACGGCCCTCGATCGCGAATGCCTGAAGGCCCTGCTCGACGCCGAGCGGCTGCCCGGCCCATTGCGCCAGGGTTGTCAGTGATTTCGTCTGCAGGGTAACGGTGCCATCGACACCGAGATTTGCAACCGACACGTTGCCGGCATAGCCGATGCTCGCCAGGGAGGATTTGGCGGTGGCTTTAACCGCCGCCGGACGGCCGGCCGCCATTGCCCCGGCATCAAGCTTCGCCGCGAGGCTAATCGGCAGGCCGCGCCACTGCACCGAGCCGTTCAGATCCACCGGACCGTCGAGGCCGGCAAAGCGAGCATCGACTGTAACCGCCTCCAGCCGGTCCGCCGCGGGGTCGCCGCCGAAGGCGCTTGCCAGTCCGAGCCCGGTGACGGTCCCGTCGCGCAAACCGGCAGTCCCGCCGAAGGCCAATGATTGGCGCAGCGCGTCCAGGCTGGCGCCGGCCGCTTCAAACTTCAGGTCCGTGGAAACGACTCCGGTCGCCAGGACGGACATGCCGGCCATGCCGGCCATGCCGGCCATGCCGGCCATGCCGGCCGCCTGTTGCAGATCGACGCCGTCCAGCTTAACCAGTCCGGCGATGCGCGCGCCCCGCGCCGCGTCCGGCTGCAGTCGGACCGATCCGCTTGCGCCGCCGCCGAGGCCCTTTGCCTGCAGCAAAGACATGTCGAACGCGCCCTCGTGGATGCCGATGACGGCGGACACGTCGTTCAGTTCGACCGGCCCATTGCTGATCTGGCCGATATCCAGCCGCGCATCGGCCTCGATCGCAGTCAGCGGCGAGAGATCGATATCAAAGCCCTTGTCGGCTGCCTTGCCGGACGCTGTTTCACCGGCCGACGCAATCCCGGCAAGGTCGATGCGATCGATCGAAATTGCCGCGCCCAATTCCGGCTTAGTGCCGCTGACAATCAACGACAGGTCGCCGGCAAGGGCCATGCCGCCGATCTGCCCCTTGATGCCGGAAAGGCTGAGCCCGGTCGTATCGGCAACCAGTTCGGTCTCAAGGGCGGCGTCGGTGAGCGACGGAATTTCAAGGCCCGCCAGACCGTAAGACGTCAAGAGCGGATCAATGCCGTCGACTTCCGCGGTAATCCGGCCGTCGAACGATCCACCCTCAACGCGCCAAAGGCGCCCTTCGGCGGCGACCTTTGCAGCAGCGGTTTCGAAATCCAGATTCGCGCCGGTTCCGCCTTTGTCGATCAGGTCCGCCAGACTGGCGAGCGTCACATTGAGGCGATGGTCGACGGCCATGAAACGAAAACCGACATCGATTGTGGCCGGTGCGTCGACGCCGTTCAGCGCGCTTGTAAGGGTGATGGCGTCGATGATCGTCGGCGGGTCGTTCGGGGAGGTGCGGATGATTACCGTTCCATCGTCGATCCCCAGTCGCCGTATGCGCAGGCGTTCCAGTTGCGCCGATGTGACGGGAGGGTCCGATGCCTGGTCGTCTGTCGCGACGGGTGTGCCGCCGCCGGCTTCAATCGTAAATTCCGGTTTGACGAGGGTGAGGCCGGAGAATTCCATCCGTCCACGCAAAAGCGGCAACAGCTGCACGGAGAACCGAACCTCGCGGGCGGCAAGGATTTCGGCCTGGCCGGGCGACGGCGCCAGACCGACCGACTGCGCCGTCACCGCAAGTTGCGGAAATGCGGCAACGGAAACGTCACCATCGAGGCGCAGCGCCAGACCCGTTTGTGCTGCGACCTGTTTGACGATCTGGTTGCGGGCAGTTTCGGCGCTCAAAAAAACAGGCAGCGCGAAGGCGGCGCCGACGATGAGCGCAGCGATAATCGACAGGATGGTCAGGATTTTTCGCAACATCGGCGTCACATGAGTGATTCGTCACTATTTTAATGCAATGTTTGCGAAGCGTCCGATCAAAGAACGCCCGTTCTGGTTACCGCCTTCGCGCATTGCGCTGGCGGTATTTAAAGAATGTGCCGTTTTGTGGGCAGCGGCAGATTAGGTTCCCGCACAGCAGTCAATCGGATGTCCGCTCGGAGTTAAAATTCCCCTTTGAGCCAACGGTGGTTTTCGGAGGCACAGCAGATGCTGAATGACGGCAACTCATGAGTCCGGAATGGGGCATTTCTCCCCGTAGCCAAGATTTGGCCCGAAGGCAGTTAATAGCACGAAGCGGAGGTGCCACCGGCGTCTCGCGACTTCCGCTTATGAGGGCTTAACGGACATCCATTATCTGATGAACGGCTCCCCTGATGCTCTCCCAAAGGGCATCTAGAGCCGCGAAAACGTGAGTGCAGCAGCCTTAAGGGACAGCGCACCGCAACCTTGAGAGGGGCGGGTTCTTCAGATTCGCTAGTGTCCCGTCAAATGGATTCCGATACTGCACCTGCCCTTGAGAAGGGCAGGCTCCGGTTTGCCAATATTCCACCAGTTGGCTATCCGTGAGAATTCATCGCTCTTGGCTTCGCCACCGTTTGACAATGGCATCTACATCCAAATCCTCCGGCCCGTCCTTCCACTTGCCGAAGAAATCCACATCGTCGCTGTCCGGATGGGGGCTCGGATTATCGATTTGCAAGCGCGTTGGGAGCGGTACAGCTTCACCAAGCACTAACGCTTCACCCCGACCCAAGCCTGCGAGCACGCTGCCTAGGCTCAGGACCCATAAACGGGATTCCCAAGGATGTGGGAATATGATTCAAACTCCCTGATAATGGGGAGTTTGCCATGTCTGATCATCACTTCTGGCTTTCGGACGCCCAGTTTGCCCGTCTTGAGCCTTTGTTACCGAACAAACCGCGCGGGGTTCCGCGCGTCGACGACCGCCGTGTGATCAGCGGGATCATTCACGCCATCAAGGGTGGTTTGATGTGGCGCGACGCGCCTGCCGTCTACGGTCCTCCCAAGACCCTCTACAACCGCTTCATCCGCTGGAGCAGGATCGGCGTGTTCGCCGCGCTGGCAGCGGAAAGCGCGGCAACGGGCACGGTCATGATCGACGCTACGCATCTCAAAGCGCATCGCACGGCGGCCAGCCTACTCAAAAAGGGGCTCTTCCCCGTTGTATCGGGCGCACGAAAGGCGGCCTGAACTCCAAGCTGCACGCGGTCTGCGACGGCGATGGCAAGCCATTGATCCTGCTCCTCACCGAAGGCCAAGTCAGCGACTATCGCGGTGCCGCGACTATGCTACCAGCGCTTCCCACCGCCGATGTTCTGATCGCCGACAAGGGTTATGACAGCGATTGGTTCCGCCAGGCGCTGCAAGGCCTCGGTATCGAGCCCTGCATCCCAGGCCGGTCAACACGCAACCAGGGCGTCGTGTATGACGAAGACCTCTACAAGCAGCGCAATCGCATCGAACGCATGTTCGGACGTCTCAAGGACTGGCGGCGCATCGCAACCCGCTACGACCGATGTGCACATGCCTTCAT
>CALZIL010000296.1 GCA_945787495.1 uncultured Afifella sp.
GCCTTCCGCATCGGCGCCGACAGCCGGCGGGCTGCCGAAAAGCTATGCGGGCGACTGCGCAGCAAGGGCGGTTTTTGCATCGTCATGAAAAACTGACCGCCGCCGCCGTTCAAGACAAATAAAAAGGGCGGCCATGACGCCACCCTTTCCGGATCATTGTCTAGCTGGTCTCAGCTCTCTGCGTGGCGGGCCGCATCGGTGCGTTTGATGGCGCGCGACAGATAGACATCGCGATCATACATGTCGCCATAGTAGCGCACGGTCCCCTTGGAATTCGGCCAGGCGGTGAAATAGGCGACATAGACCGGGATATTCGCCGTCACCGGATCGGAATCGTTCTGGCCCTGGGCAATGCGCGAGGCGATGTAATCGGTCGACTTGCCAAGCACGGCGGCGGCCATTTCCCGTGGCTTCTGCAGCCGAACGCAGCCGTGGCTCAAGGCGCGCCTGTCGCGTTGGAAGAGGCTCCTGGACGGCGTATCATGCATGTAGATCGCATGCTTGTTGGGAAACAGGATCTTCAGTTCCCCCAGCGCGTTCTTGCGGCCCGGAGGCTGGCGCACATTGATCGGCGCCTTGTTGACGCCGACACTGTACCAATCGACCCATTGCGACGAGACGCGCTCGCCCGATACGGTCGTCACTTCATAGCCCAGCCGGTCAAGATAGGACGGGTCATTGAAAAGCTTCGGCAGCATTTCATTGACGATGATCGACCGCGGCACGCCCCAATAGGGGTTGTACTCGACGGTCTCGATCCGATCCATGAAGAAGTTGGTCTGGTTGGATTTCTTGCCGACGATGGCCCGCATGGACAGCGGCGCCCTGCCGGCATGCATATAGGTCGCCCTGAACGCCGGCTGGTTGATGAACACATGCCGCGAACCCAGATTGCGCGGCAGCCAGCGCAGGCGCTCCATCGCCAGTTCGACCTTCTCGATCTTCTGCTGAACGCTAATGATCGTTAATGCGCGGATGGTTTTCTTGCCGACAATGCCATCGGCGCCAAGACCTTTTTCGCGTTGAAAATCGCGGACCAGGGCGACCAGTCCGGGCGTATAGGTCTCACCGCCCTCATATTCTTCAAATGTCATCGCGTGATCGGCCTTCAGCGCGTCGGAGCCGCGCAGCCGGATCGCCGCTATGACATTGGCAAGCTCGGGATTGTCGGCGCCAGGCTTCAAAAACGTGCCGGCGGCGATTTCGACACGCTCGCCATCGTCCCTGGTCCGCAGATCGGCGAGTTCAACGACCAGAGCCTTGAAGGGCGGATTGACCGGGTTGCGTGCGTCAAGGTAGTTGCCGACATCGTCTGCCGCCGCGACAATGCGCAGTGCTCCGGCAAGATCAACCTTCTTGCGCTTTAAATCATGATAGCCGGAAATCCGGTTGGGATTGATCCGCCCGCGTGTCGCGTCGAGCACATAGGTCAGCACCTTGGCCGACAATTCCATCTCAAATTCGATGGCGCGCTTTTGCCGGGTCGTCTCATCAGCAGCGCCAAATCCGTATTTGGGCGCATCAACCCGATAATCAGCGGCGGACAGTCCGAAATCGCCGGCTTTTTCGAGCGCTGCCAGCGCCGCGCGGGCCTTGCCGTTGACACGCCAGCCGGTCACCCAGATGAAGTCCGGATTCTCGGAGTAATGCGCCTTGACCGCCTTGCCGACCTCGGCAAGTGTGCGCATCTTGAACGTTTCCAGATGGCCGCGTGCCTCGCCGAACGGCGTTATCCCGAGCCGCAGATCGTCCGGCTCGGCTGACGCCGTCACCACTTCCGCCAGACTGGTAAAGGAGACGGTTTTCAGGGCATCGGGCTTGTAGCCATAGTACTTTGGACCCTCGACGCGGATGGGCGCTGCCGGAATCTGTCTCTGGCGCAGATTCGCTCCCCGACGCAGATGCTGCTGCCGTTGACGCTCACGCCACCGATACTGGCGCACCCGTTCGCGGTCGCGATAGTCATATCTTTGTTGGCCGAACAACCGTTCAAAAAAATTCTGTGCCAGAACCGGCTCGACCGGAGCGGCTGCAAAGCCGCCGGCCAATGCGCAAATCAGTGCTGCAGCGCCAAACCGTATCTTCAGTGCCATGAAAAGCTCACCCTCAATGCAGACAATCCCTGCGCTTAGCATCAGGCACCGCCCGGAGACCCTACATGAGTGATCCCGTTTTGGGTAGAAACGCCATCTGCCAATTGCGTAACATTCCCGTCAATAGAACATATTTCTTAACGTAATGAGCCACTTGGATATTTCCGCAACGCCGCCGACCGGTGTCCAATTCTTGCCTGAATCGGGCAAGAATCAGGCGGGATGGCACGAATCTCTGTAATGAGGCCGCCAACAACTTTCAAGCCGCCAAGCCGCTGAGCAGAGCCCACGACCATTAAATGCCTGCTCCTGCAGGCCTTTTCATCGTCGCGGCAACGTACGTTATCGCCGGCAGCGGCGCGGCGCTTCGCCCAACGCAGCCATGAGTTCCGCCATCGACCGGTTTTCGATGTCCGATACAACCTGCCAGAGGGCATCTGCGGCCTTAGCGCCGATCAGAGAAGCCGCCTTGGCGCGAAGTTTTTCCTGCTGCACAGCCAGCGCCACCACGTCATCGAGATCGAAACTGCCCGCCAGCGTGGCGCCCGTCGCAAGCTGCACGTCAACGGCGGCCGCCGTATCGGTGATGGCCTCATCGCCCTCAACCCTCACCAGGTCTCGCAGCCGGGCAAGGTCGGGTCTCTGGCAGACGGTATCGTCGAACGTCGCGAGCGCCGCCGTATCGACGCCGGCGAGCGCCATTGCCGCCGTCAGTCTGTAGCTGAACTTGGCCTCAAGCCCGGTCTCCGGTTCGGCAATGTCGCAGACCCTGAGCCAGCGCGGATTGACATGGATCGTCACGCTGCTCACCGCGCCCGCATCAAAGCCCGGTTCATTGCGGATCACAGCGAGCGCCTCCAGCACTGCATGAGTCCCGTGGCAGCAGGCGTGATGCTTGTAGCGGACGTTTTCGAACCAGAAAGTCCGGCCGAGACCGGCGAAAAGTTTTTCCGCATCGCCGCCGGTGCCGGCATGGGTCTCGGCAAATCCCTGTTCGCATTCAATGCCGTCGGGCCGGGAAACGAAACCGGACGCGGCAAGCATCGCCGCCTCAACGCCATTGGCCGCCGCCATGCCGGCGTGAAACGGTTTGCCCATTGTGCCGAATTGCGATTTCAGGCCCGAGGCGCGGGTCGCGGCGAGCCCCAGCGCATGGCGGGTCTGCTCTTGGCTGAGCCGCATGAGCCGAGCGCCGGCGGCGGTGGCGCCGAACGATCCCGCCGTCGCGGTCTGGTGAAAGCCGTGCTGATAGTGGCTGGTACCCAGAAAACAGCCGACCCGGCAGGTCGTCTCCACTCCGACCAGAAACGCCTGAAGCAACTCGGCGCCGGACGCGCCTGCCTTTTCGCCGATGGCCAGCGCCGCCGGCATGACGGCAACGCTGGGATGGCCGACATAGGCAAAATGCGTGTCGTCATAG
>CALZIL010000297.1 GCA_945787495.1 uncultured Afifella sp.
AAGCGACAAGGCCAACTCGCTGCTGCAGTCGCTGATCACCCTTGGCGATGCGCTCGACCTGACGGTTGTCGCGGAGGGTGTGGAAACCAAGGAGCAGGCCAAGCTGATCCATCTGCTCGGCTGCGAATTGCTGCAGGGCTTCTTCTTCGCCAAGCCGATGCCGATCGCCGAACTGCGCGCCAGGTTCGGTGAAGATCAGGTCGTCAAACTGGCTTCGGTCTCCTGATCGGAGCCGTAACCTCTAACGCCAGAGGGCCGCGTGACAGATCCTGTCACGCGGCCCTCTGGCGAATCAGATGATTTCCCTGTGTTATGGTCCGCACCCAGGCGGCCGTGAACGCGAAATTCCATGACGAGTGATCTGAATCCCAGCGACATGGCGCGAGAAACCCGCCAGGCACCGGATATTGTCGCAAGACTGCTCAACCAGGCACGGCCGCGCATTGCCGAAATCGGCCGGCTCATTCGCGCCACGAATCCTCCGGTCATCGTCACCTGCGCGCGCGGTTCGTCAGATCACGCCGCCGGCTATTTCAAATATTGCACTGAAATCCTGGCCGGCGTTCCCGTCGCATCGCTCGGGCCCTCGGTCGCGTCGCTTTATAGCGCCCCGCTCGACCTGCGCGATGGTGTGCTGCTGGCGATTTCCCAATCCGGCATGAGTCCGGACATCGTCGCGTTGACCGAGGCGGCGAAAAACGGCGGCGCCCGCACAATTTCCATCGTCAATGACGAGGCGTCCGATCTGGCCGAAATGTCCGACATTTGCCTGCCGATCGGCGCCGGCGTGGAAAAAAGCGTTGCGGCGACAAAGACCTTCATTGCCTCCGCCGTTGCCGCGCTCGCCATCCTGGCTGAATGGCGCGGCGATAATAAATTGCAGGCGGCTGTCGATGGATTGCCGCAAATCCTGGAAAACGCCCTCTCTGTCGATTGGACTGCGGCGGTTGCGCGGCTCGCCAATGCCGGCTCGCTTTATGTGCTGGGCCGTGGGCCGGCCTATCCGATGGCTGGCGAGGCGGCGCTCAAATTCAAGGAAACGGCGGGCCTGCACGCCGAAGCCCATAGCGGCGCGGAAGTCATGCACGGGCCGCTGTCGCTTGTCGGCGACCGCTTTCCGGTGCTGGCCTTTTCGCCGGCCGACGCCTCGCACCCGGCCATGCGCGCGGCAGCCGATCGCATGCGCCAGGCCGGCGCCGACGTGCTTTGCGTGGAGGATTCCCCTGGCGCCGACTGCTTGCGCTACGTGAAGAGCGGCCACAGCCTGACCGATCCGATCTCCATCATCACCTCGTTCTATCTTCTGGTCGAGGCCGTCGCCCGCGCCCGTGGCCATGACCCGGACAATCCCCGCAACCTTCAAAAAGTGACGGAAACCGTCTGATGGGCCGGTCGCTGTTCACCGGCGCTGTGCTTTTCGACGGAGAGGCTTTCATCGACGGCCAGACGGTGCTTGTGGAGGACGGCGACGTCGCCGCGCTCTGCCCGGTAAGCGAAACCGTCGCCGCCGACACGATCATCGATCTGAAAGGCGGTGTGCTGGCGCCGGGTTTCATCGACGCCCAGGTCAATGGCGGCGGCGGCGTGCTGTTCAACGAAACGCCGACGGCCGAAGGCGTGCGGGCGATCGCCGATGCGCACCAGGCCTTTGGCGTGACCGCCATGCTGCCGACGCTGATCTCCGACACGCCGGAAATAATGCGTGCCGCGACAGCCGCCGTCAAAGACGCCATTGCGGCCAACTGCCCGGGCTGCCTGGGCATTCATCTGGAAGGGCCGTTCATTTCGCCGGCCCGCAAGGGCGCCCACAAGGGCAACTATATCCGGACGATGAGCGAAAAGGATGTCGATGTCCTGCTTGCTCTGGATATCGACACGATGCTTGTGACCCTGGCGCCCGATGTCGTTCCGCCGAAGCAGATTCGCCGCCTCAGCGATGCCGGCATCATCGTCTCGCTCGGTCATTCCAATGCCACCTATGACGAGGTGGCGCAGGCCGTCGATGCCGGCGCGCGGGGTGTCACCCACCTTTTCAATGCCATGAGTCCGCTCAGCCACCGGACGCCCGGAATGGCCGGCGCGGCGCTCGAATTCGGTGACCTGTGGTGCGGCATCATCGCCGATGGTTATCACGTCGACCCGGCCGCCTTGCGGCTTGCCCTGCGCGCCAAACGTGGTCCGGGCCGCCTGTTCCTGGTCTCTGACGCCATGCCGACCGTCGGTGATGCGGGCGATGTCTTTACGCTGAACGGACGGACCGTGACGCGGGCCGGCGGGCGCCTGACCCTGGCCGACGGCACTTTGGCGGGATCCGATCTCGACATGGCCAGCGCCGTGCGCTTTGCGGTTCGCGAACTCGGCGTCCGGCGCGAGGAGGCTTTGCGCATGGCCTCCCTCTATCCGGCGACGCTGCTGCGCAAGGACGATCGCTATGGCCGGATCCGGCCCGGCTACCGCGCCGATTTCGTGCATTTGAGTGACGACAATGCCGTGCAATCGGTCTGGGTGGCCGGCGAGAGGCTCTAGCTCAGGAATTGAGCGACGACAGGACGCGGTCGCGAACAGTTCTGAGATGAATGCGCATGTGTTCGGCGGCAAGATCGGGATCGCGGCCGGCAATGGCATCGTAAAGCGCGTCATGCTCGCGAAAGCTGGCATGATCGGCGGGCGGCAATGTCGTTGAACGCAACTGTCCCCACACGGTCGAGCGCCTGACCGTGTTCAGCGTATCGAAAAGGCTGACCAGCAGCGTGTTGTGGGTCGCGGCGGCAACCGCGCGATGGAACTTGTTGTCCCAGGCTTCATAGACGCGCCATTCGCGCGCCGCCCGGCAGCGCCGGTTGCACAGGCGCATTTCGGCAAAGTCGGCCTGTGTCCCATGCAGGGCGGCGAGCCGGGCAAGCTGCGGCTCGATCGCAAGGCGCGATTCCATCACCTGCGCCGGGCTGGTCTGGCCAGAAAGATATTCGATGTCGCCGAGATTCAGCACCGGTCTTGCGCCGATAAACGTGCCGCGTCCGACATGCCGCCATATCTGCCCCTCCGCTTCCAGAACCGCCAGCGCCTTTCGCAACTCGGTTCGAGAAGTCGCCAGTTCCTTGCAGAGCACGCGCTCGGGCGGCAGCCGGCTGTTGAGGGAAATATCTTGCCTGGACAGATATCCACGCAGCGAAACAAGGGCGGCCGGTTCGGTGTTCATCGCTTCGACCATTGCCAAACCAATCAAAATATTGGGTCAAAAAACGAGTTTAACCCAAGGATCGGTCCACATTAAACTCCGGAAATCAAGCCGAAATGGTGCTTTGGAACCAAATTGGTCCAAACCAAAAGGCAAATTGGACGCGCATGCAGGCGACCATGCATCGCGGTTTGGGAGGTATTGCAGCATTGTGGCAAACAGCGGCAGACGTTTTATCCGGCGCGTTCGCAGCGCGGATGATCTGCTGCCCAGGTCAAACAGCTGAGCATTGTGGCAAACTGCGCCGGGATGGTAATGTTGCC
>CALZIL010000298.1 GCA_945787495.1 uncultured Afifella sp.
TGTCGTAATCTCCGTCATGGACGTCCCCTTTTGTCTGGAGGTTCAACATCTCCATTCTGGCGCATCTGACGCCGCGATAGGGGGCGTCCATCCCATCACGTTAACGACCGATAGCGGCGCGGAAATTTGCCGAACTGCGCGCTTATGCAGCAGCAGTCGCCGTTCTCCAGGCTCTCATTGCCTTACCGCGAAACCGGTAAGGTGTCTTGCGGGATATGAGGTGATGCCGAACGTTGAAGATATTG
The DNA here is from genome assembly GCA_945787495.1 of uncultured Afifella sp. Classification (GTDB taxonomy): domain Bacteria; phylum Pseudomonadota; class Alphaproteobacteria; order Rhizobiales; family Afifellaceae; genus CALZIL01. Next base: position 246 of record CALZIL010000298.1, read on the forward strand.
TAGACGGCAGCATGAGTTGGGAGAAATCGTTATGTTGATACAGCAGATTTGAACCGTACCGAAAGGGGAGGAACATGCCGGAAATCACTGTGGGAATGATTGGGCTGGGGATCATGGGATCGGCCATGTCCGCCAATTTGTTGAAGGCGGGCCTGCAGGTCGTCGGATTCGATATCATGCCTGACAGGGTAGAGGCGCTTTCCGCGCTTGGCGGGCGAGGGGCCGCCTCGATCGCTGATGTGGCCAGCCAATGCGAGGTCATCATGACATCCCTGCCCAGCATTACCGCCTTTGACGAGGCCACGCAGGGGCCGGACGGCATTCTCGCCGCAGGCGGCGGGCGGACCGTGATCGAAACAAGTACCTTGCCGATCGCTGACAAGCAGCGTGCCCACGACGTCCTGCGCGAAGCTGGAACGGTGCTGCTCGACTGTCCGCTCAGCGGTACCGGCGCCCAGGCGGCAAGCGGCGATTTGGTGGTTTTCGGTAGCGGCGACGAGGCGGCCTATGAGGCCTGCATACCTGTATTCAAGGGGTTCTCCCGGTCGCAATATTACCTGGGGAAATTCGGCAACGGCAGCGCCATGAAATTCGTCGCCAACCTTCTGGTCGCCATACACAATGTCGCTGCCGCCGAGGCCCTGGTGCTCGGCCAAAAGGCCGGCCTGGACGCCGAGACCATGCTGGAGGTGTTAACCGACAGTGCCGGAAATTCGCGCATGCTGGAAATACGCGGGCCGCTGATGACCAAGGGCGACTATGACGAGCCCACCATGAAGGTCGATGTCTGGCAAAAGGACATGACGGTCATCACCGACTTTGCGCGCGCGCTCGGATGCCCGGCGCCGCTTTTTTCCGCCAGCGCACCCATCTACTCGGCGGCCCTCGGCCAGGGCCGGGGCAAACAGGACACGGCGGTGGTCTGCGCCGTTCTGGAGGAAATGGCCGGGCTCAAACGGCCAGACTAGCCGGCCAAACGGCGGGGTCAGTCCTCCAGCTTCAGGAGCCTGGCGGCGTTCAGGCCGCAAATAGCCGTCCGTTCATCGGCGTCCAACCCGTCCACCTTGGCGAGCAGCCCGAGCGGGTCGTCCTCGCCCATGTCGTAGGGGTAATCGGTGCCGAGCAGAATGTGGTCGGCGCCGTATTTCTCGATCAGAAAGGCCAGTTGGTCGGGTTCGAAGACCATCGTGTCGAAATAGAACTTGCTGAGATAGGTGCTCGGCGGCGAGGTGAGGTTCTCGCGGCAGTCTGGACGGGCGTGGTAGCCGTGGTCCATGCGCCCGGCATAGGCCGGAACGTAGCCGCCGCCATGGGCGACGCATATCTTCAGGCCGGGATAGCGATCGAGAACGCCGCCAAAGATCAAATGGCCGATCGCCAGACTCGATTCCACCGGATGGCCGATCAGGTTGATGAAATAGTGTTCGGTGAAGCGATCGCCGTGGCTGAATCCCATGGGGTGGATGAAGATCAGCGTGTCCAGTTCCTCCGCCTTGGCGAAGAACGGCTCCAGCCGGGGCGATGACAGTTCCTCGCTTCCCACATGCGTGGAAATCTCGACGCCGCGCATGCCGAGTTCGCCGATGCACCGTTGCAGTTCGGCGACGGCCATTTCCGTGTTCTGCAGCGGTACCGTGCCCATGGCGACCAGCCGCTCGGGCATTTTGGCGACGGTCTCGGCGAGATGATCGTTGAGCTTGCGGGAGGCCTCGCGTCCGACCTCCGGCTCGGCCCAGTAATAATACTGATAAGGCGGGATGGTGATGGCCTGCACGTCGACGCCCATGCGGTCCATGTCCGCCAGCCGCTCGTCCAGCGACTGCATCTTCGGCTGAATGTCGACCAGTTGCTTTTCGTTGACCGATTTCGTCAGCAGATTGCCGAAGGCCAGCGCCGCGTGACCGGCGCGCTCCGCTTCCGCCTTCATCATCTCGCTCACCGGATAGGACTGGCAGTGACAATGGATGTCGACGGTCAGGGTCTTCGATCCGTTCGAGGCTTTCGGCCGGGCGGCATGGTCGGCCGCCGGTCCCTTTGCACCGCAAGTATGAAACATATTCTTCCTCTGCCCCTTCTAAGATTGGTGCGTCCTGATACGCCCGATCAGGGCTCGCTGCCAGCCTTTGTGTCCTGAAAAATCCTGTTCAGCCGTCATCGGCCATGGCGGCGGCCCGGATGGCCTCCGGATTGAAAGGCATGCGGCGCAGGCGCAACGTTGTCGCGTCATGAATGGCGTTGGCGATGGCCGCCACTGACGGGCCGCTTGCGGCCTCCCCCGCGCCCAGCGACTTGTCGCCGGGCCGGTCGAAGAGGCGGACCTCGATCTCCGGCACATTGTCGAATTTAAGAATCGGGTAGGTCTCCCAATCGCGGCTGGTGATGCCGTCGCGGTCATGGCTGACCTGCTCATAGAGCGCCCAACTGGCGGCCTGCATGAAGCCGCCTTCCAGCTGGGCTTTCAGGCCGTCGGCGTCGATCACCTCGCCGGAATCGGCGGCGATGAAAACACGCTTGAGATCGACATTTGCCGCGTCGTCTATGTGCAGTTCCACGGCGATAGCGGCATAGGTCTGGGCGTTCTTGTAGCGGGCGAAGGCGATGCCCTGTCCGTGTCCATCCGCCAACGTAGTTCCACGCCAGCCGATACCTTTTGCCGCCGCTTCCACGACCGCCCGGGCGCGCTCGTCGTCGAGATGATTGAGCCGGAACCGGACGGCGTCCATGCCGGCGGCCCCGGCCAGTTCGTCCATGAAGCATTCCAGCGCGAAGACATTGGCGACGGCGCCCAGGCAGCGCATGGACGAGGTGCGATGCGGCAGGCCCCGGACCAGGTGCTTGACCAGCCGGCGCTTGGTGAATGTGTAATACGGGTCGAGATTGCGGTGCAGACCGCCGTGATTGGCGAAATTCGGCATCGGCAGCCAGGGGTCTATCGCCTCTTCACGGAACCGATTTGCCAGCAGTCGCGCCGGCCCGGCACTGTCTGGCCCTTTGCGAGGTCGGGCTGAATGCGTGTCGCTGTAGCAATCGCTCGACCAATCGATGATTTGGCCGGCCTTATCAAGGCTGGCGCGGAGCTTCACGGCCATGGCCGAGGCATAGGGTTCCCAGGCGTGCTCATCCTCACGCGTCCATTTCAGCAATATCGGCCGGCCCGGAATCGCCCGGGCCACCAACACCGCTTCGAATGCCGCATCATCGGCGCCGTTGTGGCCGTAGCAACCGGACCCAAGCG
>CALZIL010000299.1 GCA_945787495.1 uncultured Afifella sp.
GTTTTGCCCCTTTCGAGACTCTTCAGCGGCCCACAGTGGGCGGCAGCTGTACCCTTGACAACCACCGTTGCCCCTACGGGCATTCGTGACCCAATGCGGAAGTCAGCTTGGACAAGCAGCCGTCACCGCTGATGTTTCGCCATCCATTCGCGGGCTAGGTGCTGGGCTTCGGTGATCTGGTCGGGGGTCATTTGCTCGGCAATTTTATTACGGAGTTTTCGCGCCTTCTCGGACCCTTGCGAGGCCGCAAGGTTGAACCACAGGTGTGCTAGAAAGTTGTCCTTTCGCACGCCTTTGCCAGCGGCATACATGGCACCGAGGTTGTGCTGCGCACCGGCATGGTCCTTATCGGCGGCCTTGCGCCACCACCTCACCGCCTCAATGTGGTCCTGCGGCACGCCCTGGCCAGCGGCATACATGACGCCGAGGTTGTGCTGCGCACCGGCATAGCCCTGCGCAGCGGCCTTACGATACCACTTAACCGCCTCGGCATAATCCTGCGGCACGCCTTGGCCATTGGCGTACATGACACCCAGGTTGGTCTGCGCATCGGTATTGCCCTGCTCCGCGGCCATGCGCAACCACGTCACCGCCTCAGTGTAGTCCTGCGGCACACCGACGCCGTTGCGGTACATGAAACCGAGGTTGTACTGGGCGAGAGAATAGCCCTGCGCAGCGGCCTTACGATACCGCTTAACCGCCTCGGCATAATCCTGCGGCACGCCTTGGCCGTTTTCGTATATAACGCCAAGGTTGAACTGCGCTTCGGCATCGCCCTGGTCAGCAAGCGGTCGAAAGAATTTCAGTGCGGTCGCATAGTCGCCTCGATCATAGGCGGCCTTGCCGTCCTCTAACGGCCCCGCATTTACCGGAACCGCGACTGCCAGCATCGCCAGTCCGAGAAATCCGCTTTGGAGAATTGCTTTCATCGGTTCTGCTTGGTTTCAGTCATCAGAATGACGGCTGCCGGCTGCTGTGTATATGGGGCGGTCATTCGCGCCGCAACCGTCACCGCTGATGCTTCGCCATCCATTCGCGGGCCATGCGCTGGGCCTCACATCAGGCCAAGGTTGGACTGCGCACCGACATGGCCTTGTTCGGCAGTCTTGCGGAACCACTTCGCAGCCTCGGCAAGGGCCAGCGGCACGCCCCGGCCGGCGGCATACATGATGCCAATTTCGTTCTGCGCATCGGCATCGCCCTGTTTGGCTGCCTTCCAAAACCACTTCAACGCCTCGGTGTCGTCCTGCGGCACGCCCCGGCCTTCGCGGTTCATTTGGCCAAGGTTGTACTGCGCATCGGCATCACCCTGTTCGGCGGCCACCCCAAACCACTTCACCGCCTCAGCATCATCCTGCGGCACGCCCCGGCCGGCGGCATACATGATGCCAATTTCGTTCTGTGCATCGGCATTGCCCTGTTTGGCTGCCTTGCAGTACCACTTTGCCGCTTCGCCATCGTCCTTGGGCACGCCCTCGCCCTCGGCGTATATATAGCCGAGCGTGTATTGCGCTTGGGGATTGCCTTGTTCCGCAAGCGGCCGCAAGAATATCAACGCCGTCGCGTAATCGCCGCGTTGATACGCGGCCATGCCATCCTCAAGAGGCTCCGCGCTATCCGGAACCCGCTTTCTAGCGGAAACTGATGGCAACAAACGACGCATCGCTGATTGCATTCATCGGCCCCCCAAGCTTCCGGCCATCGGCCCCCCAAGCTTCCGTCACCAGCATGACGGCTGCCAAACGTAGGGTAAAGACTGGCTGGCCGACATATCCACAGGTGACGACCGCCACAGACGCCCGCAAAGGCACGGAACGGGTTTGCCATGAGGGTTTGGCGCAAGAGGCGGAGCGCCGAAGGGCGAGCGCAATGGCGCTTACCGGCGTGGAGGCTACGCGCAGGACATTTTGGAAGCATCGCAGTACGTCAAAGCGTTGGTGAAATTGGTGAAGCCAACTTTGGACGAGATCGCTTAAACGCGAACTCTTGCGACTTCCGCTTTCGGGGGCATCACGGACATCAGAATCGTGGTTCGCGACTTCCGCTTATGACCCGGAGCAGACTTTCCAAAATGGGCTCTGAAATTGATCTCAAGTCTGCTACCATATCCATCGGAGGTCACGAAATGGCGAGTGACTGTGGCATGATGAGTGGCGGTCTGACGCGCCGCGCGCTCGTTATTTCGGCTCCGTCGTTGTTGGTGCCAACGGAGGTGCTGGCAGCGGTGGTACCGACGCCCGGCGCCGCCGAGGGCCCATTCTACCCGGTACGCATTCCCAGCGACGATGATGCCGACCTGGTCAGCGTCGAGGGCGCGGTGCGCGAAGCGGGCGGCGATATCCTGCATCTCGCTGGGCGCGTGTTGGACGCCAATGCACGACCCATTGCTGGCGCACGGATCGAGATCTGGCAGTGCGACGCCAACGGCGTCTATATGCATCCCGGTGACCGCCGGAGTGACTCGCGCGACTCGGGCTTCCAGGGCTTCGGTCACGCCAAGTCCGACACTGCCGGGCGCTTCGCCTTCCGTACCATTGTGCCGGTGCCCTATCCCGGGCGCACGCCGCATATCCACGTCAAAGTGGTGGGTGGCGGGAGCGATCTGCTAACCACCCAGCTCTATCGCCTAGGCCATCCCCAGAACCCTTCCGACTTCCTGTTCCGCCGCCTCGTGCCGAGCGAGCAGCGCCGCGTTTCGATGGCCATCAGACCACGCGCCGCATCCCCGCGTCCCACCTTCGAAACCGATATCGACCTGGTGATCGGAGGATAGGGGATTAGCTGCGCGAATAACAACATATGCAGGCTCTAGCCGGATATCCGTAATCCGATGTCTGCTTGTTCGCGATTCAGGTCCGTTCTTGGGGGGGTTAACCGACATCAAGGATGGAGTTTCTGACTTCCGCTTTTGACCCGGAACGGACATATGCGCTGCACGAATTATCCGGTTTGATGCCGAGGACAATTGTTTTCGGCCCGGCCTCATTGCGGGATGGGCAACTCAAAAAGCCAGACTACGAGTTTGCAATTTTTAGTGGAAAAATGCGAATATCTCAATCTCGCCAAATTTCCGCTTTGGACTCGCCATCATCCATACGGACATTCGCATCGTTACCTCAACGATCCAGCGGCGTACGGGCTGCGGTTATCAGCCCCCCAGCCCCCCGAGGTCCGAACTCGCTGGCTTAATATGTTCCGAGTAAAATTCAATCTCCAGAAATACCCTTAAGGCCGGCTTCCGAGCCGGCCTCTTTTTGCCAGCTCGGTTCGTTGAGCCGGTCTGTCAGATGCATGGGGCTCGGGGAGGGGCGTTGGCAGGCACCCTAGATATGCCCGGGTTGGGCTTTGCTACAAGAAATTGGCCCCGTCGCGCTCTGTGTCTTCGCGCCGACGGGGCCTTTTTTGATCGTTTGATCTGACCGGAATCTGACCGGTCTCTCTGACAAGGTGCGAACATGCCTGATCCTAGCTACTCGCCCTTGTTGGCATTCAGTCTATATGGATGATTAACAGCCCGGACTGCGCAAATTGAGCGCAGCAGCTAGCTATCCGAGCCGCGGCCTCGCAGCATCGCGAGGCCCGCATTGATTGTCAGGTGGAATCATGCTGCCTCCTAGCTAGTTGCGCTGTGATGGCCATTCCATTCCTCAGCCCGATTGCTGGACGTCGATCCCCCTACGCTAGAGTTCAGCGCTCACGTCGGAACGACCTTTGAAAGGCTCGCTCTCACCGAAAACGATGTCAATGAAAGATCGCGATTTGGCAGCGCATTTCAGGCCGATGTTGCATAAATATCCTAGTTGAATTTCCATCATCTTGGGGAACCGCCAATGTCGCCTAATGGCACATTTGCTCCTTGCGGATCTGAGCTGAAGCTTCCGCTGTTACCTCAACTCCGGAAATAATGAGACCCATCAGCGCACGGCGAATTATAGCGCATTGCGGAAATAGGGAATCCGATCTGAACCGATCGCGAAGGGGAAAGATGCCCCATTCGAGACTCTTGGAGGAGCCTGGGTATGCGTCTGCATTACACCCGAAAACCACCGTTGGCTCTAAGGGGATTTTTGACCCAAAGCGGAAGTCCAGCTTGGACAAGCAGGCATCACCGCCGATGTTTCGCCATCCATTCGCGGGCTGGGCAGCGCGATTGCCGTCCGGCGGCGTATTTATGATCGGTTGGAGGCAATTAGCCCTGGCCGGGTGCTCTATAGGCGGCCATCACTGCGCCGCGACCGACATGTCGGTCGATGGTCATCAGCCGCCGTGGATTGGGATCGCGCAGCTCACCGCTGGGAAAGCGGCGAGAAGGCCAGGCGATCCTATCCACAAGCCAATCACAGACAAGGCTCTTCAGCCATTACCTTGGTCACTTGGCGCCGATTAGGCTTCATGGCAGGCAATGAGCCGC
>CALZIL010000300.1:0-3846 GCA_945787495.1 uncultured Afifella sp.
CCAGTCCGGCATCCGCCTCGGTGTCGTTGTCACGGCCGCCGACGAAGCCCGGAAAGAACCGCGCCATCGCCGCGATCGCGACAATATAGGCGCTCGCCAGCATGAGCCCCGGGACGATACCGGCCAGGAACATATCGCCGACCGAAAGCTCGGCGACGAAGGCATAGATGATCAGCATGGCGCTTGGCGGAATGATCATGCCGAGCACCGAGGAGCCGGCGACAACGCCGACGGCGAAGCGCGGATTGTAGTCGAATTTCAGCATTTCCGGCACGGAGATGCGGGTAAAGACCGAGGCCGATGCGATCGACGATCCGGTCACCGCCGCAAACACCGCATTGGCGCCAACGGTCGCCATGCCGATGCCGCCGCGCACACGGCGGAACGTCTGGTTCATGACCTCATAGATATCGGCGCCGAGGCCGGCCTTGGAGACCAAAAGTCCCATGACGGTGAATAGCGGGATCGTCGCGAATTCGTATTCCGTCACGCCATCGCTGACAGCGACTTTCAGGAAATTCAGGGCCAGGATTGGCTTGCCGCTGATGAACCAGATCGAGACGAACGAAACGACACCCAGCGCGACCGGGATATAGAGCCCGCCGGCGACATCTAGCCGCGCTCCCGCACAGGCATCATGCGTCCCGCTCTCCGGCTTCCGATTCCGCGACCGACGGATCCAGATGGATACGCTCCGGCTGCCGCGCGCCGGTGAGCGCCTTGAACGCGAACAGCGCGCAGCAAAGGGCGACGCCGAAAACGATCGCCAGCCTAGCCGGCCACCACGGCGCCTTCAGGATGCCGGGCGTGCCGAAGTAATCGCACCGCGCATTCGCGTCATTGAAATCCTGCCAGAAATTGCCGCTCGGGTCCGGGCCGAAATCGGGCGGCGTGAAGTAATGGCAACTGCCGAACGCCTCGACGAATTCCGGCCACATGGTCCAGACGATCAGTCCCATGAAGATACAGGCGATCGCATCGATGATTCGCGCCATCAAACGGGCGATATCCGGCCGCTTCTCGCCGATAACGGCCAGGAAGCCGTCGGAGCGCGTCAGCCTGTCGACCCGCACCACGTCGGGTAGTTGCAGAAAGACGATCAGGATCATGGAGAAGATGACGACTTCCACGACGCCGCGAAACGGCGCGTTGAAGACGCCGCGCGCCACCACGTCGACATTCATGACGGCGACCAGGACGAACAACACCAGCGTACCGACGGCATTGGCGCCGACGGCAATCCGGTTGAGAACAATATGGGCGCGGCGGATCAGTTGCTCGCCAGCGCCCATTGTCTTTCCCTTGCCGTTATTCTGAGACAATGGCCAGTTTTGGGTCTCAGTTGGTGAGTTCGGCCGCCCAGTCGCGGACCGGCGTCTGGCCGGCGCTCTTCAGCTTCGCCATATAGGCTTTGAGCATATCGGAACCCGGCGCGCCCGTCTTGTCCAGGCCGCTCGCCCATTCGGCGGCGATATTCGGCATGCCCGAAGCCCATGCCGCGCGGGCATCGGCGGGCAGTTCTACAACTGTCCCGCCGCCGGCCTTGTAGGCGTCCAGCGAGGCCGTGGCGCGGTCCATTGCGACACTGGCAATGTGGTCGCGATATTCCACCGCGACAGTTTGCAGCACGGTTTTCACTTCGTCCGGCAGTTTTGCCCAGACATCCTTGTTGACCGTCACGGTCTTGGAATTCACCGCGCCGAGATCGGCTTTCAGCATATAGGGTGCGACTTCTGCGATCTTGAACGTCTTGGCGGCCTCCGGCCACAGCATGGCAGCATCGACGACGCCGGTCTGCAACATGTTGTAGAAGTTCGGCAGCCCGCCGCGGACGCCGGCCGTGCCTTCGATTCCTTCCAGATAGCGCAGATTATATCCGGCGCCGGCGACCTTCTTGCCTTTCAGATCGTCAAGCGAGTTGATCGGTGTCTTGGAAAACATCTGATAGGTGTCGAGCACGACGCCGGTGGCGAGATAGACCTGGTTTTCCGCCGCCAGTTCGGCCGCCATTTGCGGAAACTCCTTGGCGATCTCGTCAACGGCCTTGGCGACGACCCGCGCGTCGGTCGACACAAACGGCGTCACTGCTGATATGCCTTGGCTCGGCAGCGCCGAATTGTGGAAGATCGTCGTCACGATTCCGATATCGCCCAGCCCGAGCTTGATCCCTTCCAGCACACCGCGCGGCTTGACGATCGTGCCGCCATAGCCTTCCTGCCATTCGATGGCATAATTGCCGGTCTTTGCGAGCTCTTCATTGACCCGCGGGATGAAGAATCCGGAAAACTCCTTCACCCACATGGCACGGGCCGGATAACCATCGATGGCGACCATCTTGATCGTTTCGGCGGCGCTGGCCGGGCCGGAAAGAGCAACGGCGAACAGACCGGCCATAAGCGTGAATGCGCTGCGGCGTGTGAAAGCGTATTTCATCAATTCCTCCCGTTTTACGCCCTTGCTCGCGATTGGCAGGGGCAAATTGTTTTAGGCGCCATCACCATCCGGCGAAGGCGGCGCTTTTGCACCTTTATCCGGATGTGAGAGTAGCCGATATCTCAAGCAATGTTGCAAATGTCGGCATTCTGCTCAAGCGCGAGGCAAAATCGATCTTTTGTCATCGGTTCACTAAGGCTTTGGTCGCAGAGGGGGTCAAAGATAATTCTCGCATTTTGCGCACCCTTCCAAATTGTGAGACCATCGCCCGTTTCCGCCGGTCATCGCGGTTTGCGTTGAAGCCGTCAAACCGGCTCGACGTATTGGGGGAAAAATGCAGCTCGATGATTTCGTGATGGCGGCGGCGGCCGGCTTCCTGGCCACCTACGTACATATGGTATTGGCCCTGTGGGCGCCCCGGTTCGGCCTGCCGCGGCTCGATTTCGCCAAGGCGCTGGCCGAACTGAGCTTTGCCGGGTCGTTCGAAGGCGCCCCTCCATATTGGCTCGGATTGCTGGCCGTGCATCTGAACGGCATCGTCTTCGCCCTTCTCTTCGCCACCGTTTTCGGCCCGGTGCTTCCGGGAGTACCGCTGGTGCGAGGACTGATATATGGCGGCATTTTGTTGATCGGGTCGCAATGCCTGTTCGTGCCGCTGTTCCTGCGGGGAGGCTTTTTCGGCCGCAAGGAAAATCCCCGCGCCTGGATGACAGCGGTGGTCGTTCACGCGTTCTACGGGGCGATCATCGGCTGGTTGTGCCCGATTGTCTGAGCTTTCTGGCCGGCACCCGCTCAATGCCTCGCCGGCACACGCGCCTCGATCTGAACCGCAATGACGGGCTCAAAGGGGCGGTGTCCGTGGATTGCCACATCGACAAATCCCGCCGCGCTGACGGCAGCATGCAAATCGCGCTCGTGCATGACCCCGCCCAGCGACGTGCCGTGCCCCATGGGATCGGCCAAAAGCTCGGCGGGTAACTCCGCTTCGCGCACCAGATCCATCACATGAAGCCGCCCGCCGGGCCGCAAGATTCTGGCCGCTTCGGTAAAGGCCTTGTGCGGATCAAGGGCGAGGTTGAATGAGGCATTGGCAATCACCAGGTCACAGCAGGCATCAGCGATTGGAACCTGCTCCATATCACCGGCGATCGCGTAGACTTCGCACGGCGCCGCGCCGTCCCGCCCCTCGTGCAGGCCGGCCAGCGTTTCCGGCGTCAGATCGAGCGCGATGACGCGTTTGGGCGCGCGCGGTGCGGTCGCGATGAGCCAGGCATCGAGCCCGCTGCCGCAGCCAAGGTCGACGACAGTGCCGATGCTGTCGAGCGTGACGCACTCCGCCAGATTGCCGCAACCGGACCATGCATCGACGAGCCGCCGTGGCACGCGCGCCAGCATTTCCGCGCTATATCCGGC
>CALZIL010000300.1:3899-6989 GCA_945787495.1 uncultured Afifella sp.
TGTCAGTGCGGCATGTGATCGGGATTCCAGAAATACCCCGTGCGGATCATTTTCGCGATGCGGTCGCCATGCTCGATCCAGCAATTCTCGTTATACTTCGCCTGCGCTTCATAGTCATAGTCGACGCGCTTGGTCTCGGCGTGCCACTGGCCTTTGCCCTTGTACTCGACAACGGCGTAAGAGGGACGCGGATCACCGTCCCAGGACATGCCGACCGCCGCGCAGCAGACGATGGTCTGGTGGCCGACCTGGCGCACCGACGGGCCGTGGATGTGGCCATGCGCCATGATATCGGCGGTCACGCCGGCAATGTGCTCTTTTACCTCTTCATCGGAGTAGCGCAGCGGCAAGGCCGATGAATCGCCGATCTCTTTCGGTGTCGCGTGAAAGATGAAAAACTCGTGGCCGGGCTCCGGCATGTAGCTGAGGGTGAACGGCAAGGTGTGCAGATACTGAATCTGCTCATCGGTCATCCGTTCGCGGGTGCCCTTGGCCATCCCGAGCATCCACTCGTGGTAGATGTTCTTCGGCTCCATCCATTCCCAGCGTTTGTCGACGATCCACAGGTCGAGATTGCCGGCGATGACATCGCAGTTCTTGCGGCCGCGGACCATCTCGACGATGGCGCCGGGATCGGGGCCCAGCATGACAAAGTCGCCGGCCATGATTTCCTTGTCGGCCTTTTCCTTCTCCACCTCCTTGAGCACCGCTTCAAACGGGGCGACCTGCGCATGGATATCCGAATAGAGCACGAACTTCATGGTGACCTCATTTCCTGCGAAACGCCGACCCGCGGCAATGACAGGCGGTCATTGATCGCAGACGCAGTATCGCTTGCTCCCCGGTGCAGAGACAGCTGTGTATCACGACGCGTCTCTTTCGATTCCATTGTTTGGGATGGCGGCTATCGCTGTCCACCTGTTTCCACCCCAGAAAGACATTTTCCTACACGTTCATCACAACGGTCAACGTTTATCGATTTTTTGGTTGTGCTCTGCGGAAAAAGGCCGGCCGTCAACTCTGTCTTATCGTGAGGGCAGCACGCACGACAAATGGCGATAGCCATTGGCCGGCTATCATCTTAGGGTCCGGGCTGAAAGCCACGCTCCGAATTGATATGCTCGCCGCCTGCGTCCCCCTCGCTATCGGTTGGAGTGCAATATGGCTGTCGTCGAAACCTGTGACCCGACCGGGACCTTGAAGCCCGAGGGCGTGTGGATGGCATTGTCAAACAGATCAGAAACAGGCCGAATTAGCAGCGCGTCGATGAGGCTAAGCCATTGAAAATGAACATTGCGACCATCAGCGAGTCATCGCGATTTCGCTGTGAATGCGATTAACGTGACAATGCCCGAATGACGCTTGTGCGGAACGCTGAGATACTTGGTGGCGCCGACCTGCTGCCCCATCAAAAGGCAGCGTGGGAACGCCAGCGCGAGTATGTCACCAAGAACTCTGTTTTTTACCGGGAACTTTGGAATGGCCAAACTCCGCCGCGGGACCTGCGCGACATTGCCGCGCTGCCGTTATCGGACAAAACGCAGTTGCGGATTTCGCAGGCGGATCATCCGCCGCTCGGAAACTATCTTGCGTCCGCACGCGCAAAAGTAACGCGTCTCCACCGCACGTCCGGCACTACGGGCCAGGCCATGAATCTCGCTCTGTCTGCGCGCGATTGCGAGATTACGGAAATCGTCGGTGGGCGCTGCCATAAGGCCGCGGGCCTGAGCGCAGCGCACACGGTCGTTCACTGCCTCAATTATCAGATGTGGATGGGTGGGGTTACCGATCACCTCACTCTGGAACGAACTGGCGCGACCGTTGTTCCCTTCGGAGCTGGCGGCACCGAGCTCCTGATACGCACGATCGGCGAGATAGGGATTAATGCGATTTCATGCACACCCTCTTACCCTGCGGTTCTGGAGCGCATTTTGAAGGAACGCTTTGCCGGTCTTCACCCTCGTGATCTTGGCTTGAAACTGGGATTGTTCGGCGGCGAACCCGGGCTCGACGATCCCTTACTGCGTCAACGGATCCGCAAAACCTGGGGCATGGAACCGCGCAATGCCAATTATGGCGTATCGGACGTGTTCTCAAATTTTGCGGCGCAATGCGAACACGACACGCGGCTGCATTTCCTTGCTGGTGACGTTCTTTACCCGGAGCTGATCGATCCTGAAACTGAAGCGCCGCTGGCAATTGGTGCCGGGCAGGAAGGCGAACTGGTTCTCACCCATCTTGCGCGCGAGAGCCAGCCATTGGTGCGCTTCCGGACCGGCGATATCATCGCCATCGACGAGACTGCCCCCTGCAAATGCGGCCGCAAGGGTATGCGTTTCCGGGTCGTGGGGCGCAGCGACGATATGGTTGTCGTTCGTGGTCTCAACCTGTTTCCGACAATGGTGGCCGCCGTCATGGGCGAGTTCGTCGAACTGTCAGGCGACTATCGCATCGTTCTCGATCACAAGCCGCCTTACGACGTCCTGCCCGTGCAGGCGGAGCTGGCGGAGGGGCAAAGCGCAGCCGACGGGCTTGGCGAGAAAATAGAGCAGGCGATCAAATCGAAACTCGGCGCAACGGCAAGGGTCATCATCATGCCAGAGGCGAGCTTTCCGGTCACCGAGGGAAAAACAAGGCGCGTTGTGAGGACATACACATGAGCACATTTCAGTATGAGACCGTTTTGAGCGCGATCGGTGACAACGGCGTGCGGACCATCTCGCTGAACCGGCCGGACAGTCTGAATGCCATGAATCGGCAATTGATCGACGACGTTGCCCGCGCCTTCAATGATGCGAATGCGGACCGGGCAACCAGGGTGATCATTTTTACTGGAGTAGGCCGTGCATTCTGTGCAGGCGATGATCGACGTGAGCACATTCATCCCGAAAACGAGGCCGAGGCCCGCGATCTGGTGAATGCGATCCAGCGCGCAACACAAGCCATCGTCTTTGGCGGCAAGCCGGTTGTCGGCGCGATCAACGGCTGGGCGGTTGGCGGCGGATTGGAATGGGCAATCAATTGCGACTTTCCGATTTGGGCGCAGAGCGCAAAAGGATTTTTCCCGGAAGTCTCGCTCAATCTGTTTGT
>CALZIL010000300.1:7011-10323 GCA_945787495.1 uncultured Afifella sp.
GAACTGAAGGAAATCGGCCTGGCGTGGCGCGTGGTGAGCGATGATCGACTGATGGACGAAGCATGCTCGGTTGCAGACCGGCTGAGTGAGCTGCCGCCACTTGCAGTGAGAGCCATGAAGCGGGTCTTGAACCAATCTGCGTCGAGCGATCTCAACAGGGCGCTTCAGTTAGAAACAGAAGCGACAATTGCCGGGTTTCTCGACCCGAAAACAACCGAACGGCTCAAAAATTTTTAGCGTACCCTTTCTGCGGGGCAGCAGGCGGATTATCCCGTTTGGCATGTCGCCCAATGGCATTTTCCGGACATGCCCGACCCGACACTGAATGTCCGCTCCTAGGATGCAACACAGGCGTCGAACGAAATTAATTCAATAATTTCAGCAACATGATGGTGGGCGCGGCTGGGATTGAACCAGCGACCCCTACGATGTCAACGTAGTGCTCTCCCACTGAGCTACGCGCCCTTGAAGATTCTCGCCGGCAAAGTGGGTAGACCGGCGGCCCGGCGGATATATCGCCTGTCCCAGACCGGCGCAAGGGGCGCGGGCGGTCAACCTCCCGGCGATAAGGATTACGAACGAAATCCTGCGCTCACGCCGCCATCATCCTGTCGATCTCGGCGACGAGATCGCGCAGATGAAACGGTTTGGACAACACTTTGGAGCCGGCCGGCGTCTCCACATCCGGATTGAGCGCCACGGCGGCAAAGCCGGTGATGAACATGATCTTGAGATCCGGATCGAGCTCTGAGGCCTTGCGGGCCAGTTCGATGCCGTCCATTTCCGGCATGACGATATCGGTCAGCAGCAGGTGAAACGGCTCTTCGCGCAGCCTTTTATAGGCGCTCAGTCCATTGTCGAACGAGATGACGTGATAACCGGCATTTTCCAGCGCCTTGGCCAGAAAACGCCGCATGTCCTCATCGTCTTCGGCAAGCAGGATTCGGTTCATCGACTTGTCCTGGACGGTTTGATCGCTGGCTGTCATGGCGACACATTCCGCGCTTGGGGTAAATATCGGGTAAGCGTGTGGCGATAAAGATGCAACAGTGGCGAGATATGTGGACAGGGCGGCAAGCGCAAGGCAACATGCGGTGCCCGGCCAGCGAATCGGGCCGCAATAGTGCGTGATGGATGAATCGCAGATGGACGAGTCGCAACTCGATGATTCAATGCCGGACGGCGCGATGACAGAAGACGATCCGGTCCATCCGGCATTTGAGATCCTGACGCCGGCGGAACACCGTGCGCCCATCGTCTTCAATTCACCCCATAGCGGCCGTTACTATCCCGAGGCGTTCGTCAAGCGCTCGCGCCTCGATCCGCTGGCGATCCGCCGTTCCGAAGACATGATGGTCGATGAACTGTTCCGCCCCGTTGTCGGCTGCGGAGCGCCGTTGTTGCGCGCAATCTATCCGCGCGCCTATCTCGATGTGAACCGCGAACCGTTCGAACTCGATCCGAAGATGTTCTCCGGCCGGCTGCCGCCTTTTGCCAACAGCCAGTCCTTGCGCGTCGCCGGCGGCCTCGGCACGATTCCCAAGGTCGTTTCCGATACTGCGAGCATCTATCGCGCGCCCTGGCCGGTCGACCACGCCTTGCAGCGCATCGATGCGATTTACCGGCCTTACCATGACGCACTGCGCCGCCTGCTGGCCGAAACCCATGTCGCCTTCGGGTCAGCTATCCTGATCGACTGCCATTCCATGCCCTCCACCCTGCGCAGCGGCGAAGGCAGGCTGCGCCCCGATTTCGTGCTTGGCGACCGCTTCGGTACAAGCTGTATGCCGGCGCTGGTCGAACGGGCCGCCGCGAGCCTGCGTTCACTTGGCTTTACGGTATGCCGGAACAAGCCCTATGCCGGCGGTTTCATCACCGAGCATTATGGCCGTCCGCAGCGCCGACTGCATGCTCTGCAGATCGAGGTCAACCGCGCCCTTTATATGGACGAAGAAAAACTGGAGTTGCATTCCGGTTTCGAAAAACTCCGGAAAAGTCTCGCAATTCTTGCCGAGACAATGATCGATCTGGCGGTGGAATTCGAATCAGATATGCGCGACGCGGCTGAATAGGCCTATCGCCTGATGCCGGAACGGGCGAACCGCGCAGCCGTCGGCAAATGTGGAAAAGGACCAAGAGCAAAAAAAGGGCCGCGCATCGCGCGGCCCAAGTCTAGGGAGGAAACGCCCAATAGGGCAGCGATACGAGTCGTATCGCACTGCACAAATTATTGTGCCGCGCACAAATATCAAGGGCCCAGCGCGCCGAATGGGGATTAAACGCCGCACTGTTGCCCGAAGACCTCACCAGCCCATCCTGTTCACTGTACCGGTTCAGGAGCGTTAAGGCACTGAAATTAAACTGGAAATTCAGGAAAATCGATAAGGCGAAAAAAGAGCTATGCAAAATCTGCATACCTATGTCCCGTTTTTGCACGAGCTTGCAGAAACCGCGGCTGCGCAGACCAGACCGTTATTTCGCAGCCGGCTGGCGATTGAAAACAAGGCCGAGGACGGCCCTGACGACGGCATCGGCGACGGGCTCAATCCGGTGACGGCGGCCGACCGCGAGGCGGAGGCGGCGATGCGCCGCCTGATCAATCAGCGCTATCCCGATCATGGCATCCTTGGCGAGGAATTCGGCGCTGAAAACCTCGACGCGGACTGGGTCTGGGTTCTCGATCCGATCGATGGAACGCGCGGCTTCATTTGCGGCATTCCGCTATGGGGCACGCTTATCGGCCTTCGACATGAAGGCGAAGCGGTGCTTGGCATGATTTCCCAGCCGATACTGAACGAACGGTTCTTCGGCTCTGCCGACGGCTCTTATTACTGGATCAACGGCAACGAAACGCCACTTCAGACCCGGCCATGCGAGACGATCGAAACAGCGCATATCTCAACCACCGATCCGCGACTTTTCACCAGCCAGGAAAGGCCGCGCTACGAGCGGGTGGAGAAAAAGGCAAAACTCGCACGCTACGGCTATGACTGTTATGCCCAAGCCATGGTGGCGCTCGGCCAGATTGATTGCGTCATTGAGGCCGGCGTCGCCGCGCATGACATCGAACCGATCGCGCCGGTTGTCGCCGGCGCCGGCGGCCGCGTTACCAACTGGTCAGGCGGCTCCGTCAAAGGCGGCGGTCAGATCGTGACATCGGGCGATGCACGGCTGCACGGACTGATCCTGGATGCGCTTTCGGAGTGAAAGACTTCTAGAGCGAGATGAGGTCAAATTGAACCATTTGATGGAGTCAAATCAGCCTGTCGCCAAGGCGCGGAGCGCCGTGCGATGTGGTGCATCGGACAAGCT
>CALZIL010000301.1 GCA_945787495.1 uncultured Afifella sp.
AGCGGAAGTCTCTCCGATGCTGGATAACGCGCGGATCGATACTTGAAACTCTGCGTGAAAGACGCCTTCACTCGATAGCGCCGCATCTGATATCCACATAGCAAGACCGCTGAGACGCGTGCACAACCATGGGGATTTAGGGATATTGTAACTGTCGGGTTCTAATCGGGGGAACGGGTTGTCTGAAACAAACGGAAACGCAGTGTCTAAAATCGCACCGAGATTATGGTTGATCGCTGCCTTGATCGCCGGAATTTTCTCGGCGGCCGATGCGTTCGCCGATAATCATCGACCCAATTGCCGGGTCATAAAATCTAGGTCCCATTCAGCCAGGCCGCAGCAGGTTTACCTGCTGCGGGGACTTTTTAACGTGTTCTCGCTGGGCATGGATAATTTGGGCCGGCAACTTCGCGACGCGGGTGTCGCGGCGAACGTTGTCTCGCATACGAGTTGGCGACAACAGGCGGAGAAAATCAGGGAAAAAGTTGAACCAAATCGCAATTGCCCATTTGTTGTTATCGTCGGTCATTCGGCCGGTGCGCGCGCCGCATCGGCGCTGGCAGCGGACCTGGCGAAAGATCGGATTCCGGTCGATTTTTTCGTCACCGTGGGCCCGTCGGGAAAGATTTCGGTGCCGAACAATGTCCGGCTCGCATGGAATATCCATGCTCCCCGCAGCGGTCCGGGACTGGTAGCCGAGCCCGGCTTCAAGGGCAAGATCGTGGAGCATAACGCAGTCGATATGAATGCCTCATCACAGGTGAACCATTTTACCATCGACAAAAGCCGGCCCATCCAGAAACGGCTGGTGGAAATGATTTCCTCTTTGGCTCGCGCAAAAGGCCGCAAATAGGGGTTGCTTTCAACCGCCTTTCGCCGGCGTCGTTCTCGTTCCCGCCGTTTTCATGGCGTTGCGGTGAAACGCCTCAAATCAGCCAGGGAACAATGCGTTTGGCCCGTCGCATATAGGCGCGGTATTCATCGCCGAAGGCGTCGATCATCAGCTTTTCTTCGCGACTGATTCGGCCCAAGACGAGAGCGGCGATTGAAACCAGCCCGACCGGCCCGGCGACCCAGTTCTGGATCAGCAACGCCTGCCCGGCCGCCAGCAAAAAAAATGAAGTGTACATTGGATGGCGCATATATCGATATACGCCATCGGTAACGAACCGGTGCCCCTGTCGGATTTCCAGTGTAATCGACCAATTGTTTCCAAGCTGTTTGTGGGTGAGCCGGAACATAACCAGCGCCATCAATATGGCCGCGACGCCGAGGTAGGCCTGGACAGGTCGGAATGCGTAATCCGCGACCGCAGGGAAGCCGCTAATCACATAGAACATCGGGATCAGGAATTGTCCGGCAACGGCAAGAATCAGAAGCACCTTGTCGCCGACCCCGCCCATGGAGCGCGTCACCGCAATTTTGGCGGTGCGTCGCTGAAACGGATAACGGATGATCGCCCAAGCAACCATTCCAATCACCCAAACAGCCTCGGAAAAAAAAGCGTTCATCACTGATCTGCAATCTTCATCGCCAAAAATAGACTGTTTTTGAACGCTATGTTTTTGAAGTTTCGCCAGGCGGTGGCAAGCCGCAGTGGCCGCCCCTGACATGCGGAAATGTGTCGCTGGTTCACGTTTATGCTCGTCCCGCCCTGTCTTTGACGATTGCTGCGGCAAATGCGGTTGCGGTGTAGCGGGGCAGCACGCGCAGCAGCAAGGCGCAGAATTTGTAAATCGTACCCGGCACAATCAGCGGCCTTTTTCGAAACAGGCCGTCAATACCGGCCTCTGCAATCATCTGCGGGTCCATACAGATCAGGCGCATCAGGCCGGTCATCTTGTGCCCGGCTGCGTCAAAGAAATCTGTTGCGGCAAAACCTGGACAAAGTACCGTTATCGACACACCGCTTTTGCGAAGTTCGTATCGCATCGCCAGTCCCAAGGAAACAATATAGGCCTTGGTGGCAGCATAGATCGAATAACGCGGCAGCGCGACAAAGCCTGAAAACGATGCATTTTGAAGGATATATCCACCGCCAGTGGCTTTCATCCTTTCGCCGAACAGTCTGGTCAACTCCGTTGTGGCGACCACGTTAACATTCACCATCCCGGCAATGCTCTGAAGCGGCTGGTCGAGCGACTGGCCGTAATGACCCACTCCCGCATTATTCACCAGCACATGTACCTGATCGCCGCTTTCCTGTATTCGATCGAATAGCTGCCTGGCGGAGTTGGCCTCCGATAAGTCGTGAGAGATCACTTGCACCGAAACCGCGTAGTCTTGCTCGATTTTGCGGCGAAGTTCCTCAAGCAGATCGATACGCCGTCCCGTAACGATCAGGTCCCACCCTCGTTGGGCGAGAAGGTGGGCAAAACGGTTGCCAAGTCCGCTGCTGGCGCCCGTGACCAGGGCGACTTCGCGAGAAGCAGGCATCAACATGCTCCGTGAGGTTTCGAGACGTTCGCCGTTCCCAAAGCCTGAAGTTCATTAACAATATCATCATTGATCCGTTCTTCCAGGCGTTTGAGGGCACGCGCAACGTCAGCACCATCGAGAACGCGATGATCGTAGATAATTCGCACCGTAGCCTTTCCATCATCACCTATGACCCCGTAGTTCAGGATTGCCGTCAGTGGCGACAGGGGGTGGAGCGACTCCGCCCCGAGTTCGGAGTAGACGCTGATGCCGAAGGTCCCGAAATAGTTGACACGCTGACGGCCCAAATTGAGCGCGAGAAAAAGGACGCCGCGTCGAAGGGGTGTAGGCAGACGCGCCAGCGATGAGATTTTCCGGAAGGATCTTATGTCTTGGACTGGTTCGGTCTTGGTTCGCCGGATCGCATCCGCGATCTTGGTGATCGGCGTAGTCTCTGGCGCGCGAATCAAGATGGTCAGGACGATATGCTCGTCCCGATAGACGCGCTCGAGCACAAACGATGCAACACTCACTGGGTACTCGTAAAGATGCGGCCGCGGCAGCTTCACATAGGCTCTTCTAAGGGCAGGCATTTCCGCCGACACTAGCCCGTAAGCCTTGGTGAACAAAGCAGACCACTGCGGCGGTTCGACCAGCTCTGCGCGCGCCGCTATGACCTTCGATAAATCGACTACCCGTTGAACCGGCACGCTCGGGACTTGCAGTCGTGTCCAATCGACCACGAGCTTGCGGGCAGCTGACAGAGCGACTTTTTTACCTCGCATAGCAGCACATCAAGAGTGAACGCCTCATGCAAAATTCAGGCAAGATCCGCCCCCCAATATCTTGCCTCAACCGATAACAGAAAAAACCGTGCACGGCATTACGCAGCCAGAATCAAAGTCCGCTGTGGGTCGATTGTGTTGATAAAGTCCTGGTCAGGTGTGGCCGCAGATTATTTGCAGAACCTCATTCTCCTCGCGGCTTCTTACCGAAACAGATTTGCCAGATATC
>CALZIL010000302.1 GCA_945787495.1 uncultured Afifella sp.
ATTACGCATTCGCGCGTAGCTATGCGTATTGATGAGGATGCCTCCAATGATTTCATCCGACCCCCCGCCTTGGTGTAAACTGGCATGATCCTTGACATCAATTCCTAAAACATCTTCCCCCGTCGCTCGCAACGTCGATCCTCCGGCAAGACGCGCCGTCGAGCCATTCGCCACGACCAAGGCTGCCTCATCGCCGGTAACCGTGACATCTGCATTTTCGATGCGGGCAAAAGAACCGTTCGAGACGAAGATCCCGATATTGCCGCTGGAAATGACAATATTGTCGATCTTGATAGCAGCGCCATTAGAGACATCCACGCCGGTATCTCCAGCGCCAGGGCTGGTAAGATCGAAGTCGCGCAAAGAGACCCTGTGCGCGCCATCAATGTTGATTCCTCCCATAATCACGGCATTGGGTACGCCATCACCCGTTAATGTCACATCATCCTTGGTAATCGTCAGATCCTCGATGCATGTTCCTCTGAAGTGAATTTCATTCACGGCATCCAACGAAATGCTCGACAGCGCGTCCGCGAGGGATTGCCTTGAGGCGTTGCAGTTTACCATCGTGCGCACGATATCATTGGCCAAAGCCGCGGAACTCAGCAAGACGGCAGCGAGACCAAGCACGAGTGAAAGCCCTGCAACAGCTAGCTTCGTGAAATGCTGATACATTTTATCCTCCCTTTGTTGTGTCCGTCGGAAACGGACTTTGGATTTCTCTCCGCTCGTGTTCTCAACGCGCCTACAGCGCCAGCAAGGCGTTCAACGCATCGTTGAGCTGGTTGTAGGCCACGGTCTGGGCGGCACAGTCCGTGATCCAGTCTCGTCCTGGGCCGTTGCCGTCTGGAGCGCCTCGCAACACGCAGCCGTCGGTCCTTGCGATCGCCTTCTCCAGCTTGTTGATCGCCTCCGCGACGTCACTTGGCGGGAGAAGGGCGGCGATGGCCTGGCTCAGGAAGTTCTGGAGGGCGTTCTGATTGCCTGCGGTCGTGACATCCTCTGGTGGGAGTACATCTACGATCTCATCCACCGAGACGATCTGGGTCTCGGCGAATCCTTCCGCCGTGGTCGCTGTGATCTCCACTGAATCCGGTGCGCCCGGTCCGATGAAATCGCTGACCGTCAGCGTGACTTCGTAGACCCCTTCCAGGTCGGGCGTCAGTTCGGGACTGACGGTCGCGTCGAAGGTCAGCGTCGCGATGCTGCCCACCGGCGCGGCGGTGATCGCCCACTCGTAGGTCAGGGGATCGAGTTCCGGGTCGCTGCTGCCCCAGCCGTCGAGCACAACATTTGTGCCGATGATGACCAGCTCGTCATCGCCCGCCGCCGCCGTCGGTGCCAGGTTGTCGCTGCTGATCTCCACCTGGTCGGGATCGCTCGAAAGGCCACCCTCGTCGGTCACCACCAGTTGTACCACATAGGTGCCGGCTACGTCGGCTGTGAAGCTCGGAGTCGACGTGTCGTCACCGGTCAGCACCGCGAGGCTTCCCACCGGCAGCGAGAAGAAGCTCCAAGCATAGTCTAGCGTCGCTGATGGGGTGTTGTCGTCGAACGAAGCGCTGCCGTCGAGACTGACCGTGTCGCCGGCGCGGATCGCCTGGTCGGGACCGGCATTGGCGGTGGGCGGTAAGTTAACTGTCGGGCTGAAGACCTCCATAACGTCAACAGCGCCTAATACCCCGCCTGTTATTCCAACACCTCCGGCAACATATAAACGGTTGTCAATGACATCTGCCATCGCCACAACACGAGCAGTTGGCATGTCTGGAAGAGTGCTCCAACTGTCATTTTGCGGGTCATAGACTTCGTGTGTCGCTAAGACACCCCCAATTGGATCCCCTCCCACGACATGGAGCATTCCTCCGATAACGCGTACGGCTGCGGTTGTCCTCGGTGTCGGCATCGGGGCTTTTGTGGCCCAGCTATCGGTCGTGGGATCGTAAACTTCGAGCGCACCCGTTACCCAATAATCAACATGTGGGTTATTCGGATTACGAACGGACCCGCCAACAACATAGAGCTTTCCGTTGATCGCTATGGCACTTGCGCTCTCGCGCTTTGTTGGCATCGGGGCCTTTGGTGCCGTGTCCCATTGATTGGAAACCGGGTCGTAGACTTCAATTGTGTCAAACTGGGGCACGCATGGTGGACACGCTGCCCATCCGCCCACCGCGTAAAGTTTTCCATCGAGGGCTGCCGTTGCGTGCGTGGCCCTTGCCGTAGGCATGGGAGCCAGGGTCGACCATGAATTAGTGTCCGGATTATAGACCTCCAGCAAATTGGTGCCATTGATCCTGCAGTCGAAATTGAAACAACCGCCGACAACATATATCTTTCTGTCGATGACGGCCGACGAGCCGCCGCGCGTAGTGGGAATTGGCGCACGAAATGTCCACGAATCCGTCGCCGGGTCATATTCGTAATGTTCCTCATTGATTGGATTCCCGGGCGCAAACCCTGCACCTCCGCCGGCGTGGAGTTTTCCATCGATCACTCCGTGAAAGCCGTGGCTTTTCACGTTTGGCATCGGGGTCTCCGTCTCCCACTCCCCGCGCTGCGCTGCCGCCTGATTGCCGGCGGTGATTGCGAGGCCAAGCAGGAGCGAAAGCCCCGCGACAGATAACTTCGTGAAATGCCGATACATTTTGTCCCCCCTTGATTTTATCCGTCGGAAACGGACCTTGGATTCCTCCCCACTGGCGCTGCTAAAATTACGCCAGGATCAGCT
Organism: uncultured Afifella sp.; assembly: GCA_945787495.1. GTDB lineage: Bacteria > Pseudomonadota > Alphaproteobacteria > Rhizobiales > Afifellaceae > CALZIL01. Next base: position 2,732 of record CALZIL010000302.1, read on the forward strand.
CGCATCGCGAACAGGGCATGGCTCTTGAAGATGCTGTCCGGCAGGTTGTCGAGCGGGTCGAACGCCACCGGCTGGGCCAGGGCGCTCGTCGCGCATGGGCCGGCAATGACAGCCGTCAGCGCCACAGCGCGGAAACTGACATCGCGGCGGATCGGCGATGAAAGGTGCAATAGGATTTGCCTCTGCAGGATAGGCATCTGCATACCCCCCAACAGCATTTGCGGATTGGAAAACCGGCGGGTGTCACCTTGACCGGCGTTCCCCTGGTCGCCCCGATCCTCCCAGGGTCGGTCGACGCCAGCATCGATATTACCCCGCCAGGCGGCTGCTATAGTCGTAAAAAATGTGCCACTGACTTGTATAAATCAATGCTCGCGGCATTTGCGGTAACACAATTACAGGCAGCTGTAATTGATACAGATCATTTTTAAATAATCGATATTCCAGGGGTGCAAAATATACATTAAAAATATTCTAAATTAATTGTTGGAGGGCAGAATGAACTGGCTTAATACCTCTAAATATCTCGTCAAAACGGATTGTATGACTCTCCGAGCGCATTGATTTGCGCGGAAGCGGAAACGGATGATGCGCGGACAGGGCGAGGTCTGGGATGTTGACGAGCGTTATGTTCGGTTGTGCCAGGCGGGCAGGAACCGATGGCGCCGGATCGATCCC
>CALZIL010000303.1 GCA_945787495.1 uncultured Afifella sp.
CCGTCGCCCGCCGTGTTGGCGATCCGGCCGTGATGACGTTCGATGAATTTGGAAAAGACGCTCCGCGCGGCTTGCAGGGCGCCGAGCGCGCGAACCTCGTCGGCTTCCATCACGCGGCTATAGCCTTCGGCGTCCGCCGCGAGGATCGTCGTCAACTTCCGTTGCACCTCGGAGGACATGGCAGCACTTGTTGCTTGAGCGGGATTATTGGAAGATGACCGATCTGGTTTGGGGGATCAACCCGGCGAGGAGAGCGCCGAGCCGGGCGGCGTCCCGCCCTTTGGGCGCAAGACAAAGCCTTCTGATACGAATGGATCATTGTGCAACAGGCGATACCGCACTGCCGTTCATGACGCGGCGGACGGCTCCCGCCATCGACATCGCGATGCGCCAAATCGCCCCTGCAATTTCACAGAGGGTGTTCTTCAATGATCACTTTGTTGGGATAAAAAGCGGCCAATCCCTCTATTTCCTGCGAGAAGTCGAACGGCCGTTGGTAGCTCCATGCAAGATCTGGCGTTGTTTCTTGCCCGTCTTCAAAGGTGAAGTAGTTTGCATCGCCCTTGAGTGGACAATGGGTCGTATTGTCCTGTTTTGTGAGTGGCACCAGCACATCGTGCATGGGCAAATAGATAACGGGATCAAGCAGCGTCTTTCCCGCTTCCAGAACTCTCGTTGCGCTCGTTGTTTCAGCCAGTTTCGATCCGTCAGGCAAACGAACGACGATACGCCTGTTGATCGGCTTGAGAACCATGAAATGGTTTGGTGCATCTGGCCTTCTAATTGCTCCTTCCATCCTTAATCTCCTCTTGTGCGGATTGAACGGACATGATCGCCAGCCGGCTCGTCCCGGCGCAGGAGGATCAGCAGCGCCACGATTGTCGCGGCAATGCCCGGCAGCACGCGCGGCGCCGCCCAGCCATGGCCGAGCAGACCTTCCTCGATGAGCACCAGCGCCGGCAGCAGATAGACATAGGCCATGGCCTTGCTCGAGGGCAGCCGCATGGCGGCATACTGCACCAGAAAGAACGTGCCGGCCGTGGCGAACAGCGCCAGATAGGCCATGCCGGCATAGACGACCGGCGGCAGTCCGGCCCAGTCGGTGGAGACGATCGCCGGCCAGCCATAAGCACCCACCACCAGCATTCCGCCGACCAGCGTGCCGAAGGTAAACAGGATGACCGGCTCGCCGCGATTGAGCCTGGGCACCAGCGGCGTATAGGCTGCGTGGCAGGAACAGCCGATAAAGAACAGCATCTCGCCCGGTCCGGCATCGAAGCGCAAAATCGCATCGACATCGCCGCGAAAGATCACCCAGATGGCGCCGGCGCCGGCCAGAACCAGGCTGGCCAGAACAAGCGGTGGCGATACCTGCCGCAGCAGAAGATAGCCGAAGCCGGCGCTGATCAGCGGCGTCAGGGTAAAGACCGCGCCGGCGCTGACCGGATCGGTCAGGCGCAGCGCCTCGAACATCAGCACGAAATAGGCGCCCATAAGACCGCCAAGGATCGCAAACCGCCACAGCTCCGCCGGCCTCCAGGACATATGTGCCGGACGCGTCCGCCAGCCGCCGGTGACGGTGATGACCGCCGCCATAAGCACAGTGGCGACGACAAAGCGGCCGGCATTCAGCGCGGCCGGGTCGATCAGCGGCGCGATGACGCCGCCGAAGGTAAAGGAGCCGCTGATCAAAATGGCAAAGACCAGCATCGCCAGATGGCCGCGCAGCGCCTCGCGCCGGGCGGCGGAAGCCCGCTCGTGGTGAGGCATGCCGGTTGCCGCCGGCTTTATTCCGCGGCGTCCTTGACGGCCATCGGATTGTTGGGATGCGTCGTCCAGTTGCCGTAGTCCGGGTCGATCGGCTTTTTGGTGCGCGGATCGACGCCGCTGATTTTTTCCATGGTGATGCAGTCCTCGACCGGGCAGACGCAAACGCACAGATTGCAGCCGACGCATTCCTCGTCGATCACCTCAAAGCGCCGCTCGCCATTGACGGTATGGGTGATCGCCTGATGCGAGGTGTCCTCACACACGATATGGCAACGGCCGCACTGGATGCACAGATCCTGGTCGATGCGCGCCTTAGTGACATAGTTGAGATTGAAATACTGCCAGTCGCTGACATTCGCCGCCGCCAGGCCGACGAAATCGTCAATGCTGCGATAGCCCTTCTCGTCCATCCATGCCTCAAGGCCCTCAACCATTTCGCGGATGATCTTGAAGCCATAGGTCATTACCGCCGTGCAGACCTGCACGTTGCCGGCGCCCAGCGCCATGAATTCGGCCGCATCGCGCCAGGTGGTGATGCCGCCGATGCCGGAAATCGGCAGGCCCTGCGTTTCCGGGTCACGGGCGATTTGCGCGACCATGTTGAGCGCCACCGGTTTCACCGCCGGGCCGCAATAGCCGCCATGCGAACCCTTGCCGTCGATCGTCGGCTCCGGCGCCATGGTGTCGAGATCGACGCTGACGATTGAGGTGATCGTGTTGATCAGCGAGACCGCGTCGGCGCCACCCTTGAGCGCGGCCTGCGCGGGATAGCGGATATCGGTGATGTTCGGCGTCAGTTTGACGATCACCGGCATGCGCGTGTGCTGCTTGCACCAGCGCGCCACCATTTCGATATATTCCGGCACCTGGCCAACCGCCGAGCCCATGCCGCGCTCGCTCATGCCGTGCGGACAGCCGAAATTGAGCTCCACACCGTCGGCTTCCGTGTCTTCCACCTTTTTCAGGATCGCCGTCCAGTTCGCCTCCTCGCACGGCACCATCAGGGAGACGACCACGGCCCGGTCCGGCCAGTCGCGCTTGACCTCCTTGATCTCGCGCAGATTGACCTCAAGCGGCCGGTCGGTGATCAGCTCGATGTTGTTGAACCCGAGCAGCCGCCGGTCCGGCCCGTGCACGGCGCCGTAACGCGGACCGTTGACATTGACGATCTCCGGGTCCTCGCCCAGCGTCTTCCACACAACCCCGCCCCAGCCTTCGGCAAAGGCCCGTTCGACGTTATATTTCTTATCGGTCGGCGGCGCCGAAGCCAGCCAGAACGGATTGGGCGACTTGATGCCGATGAAACTGCTGGATAGATCGGCCATGATGGTCTCCTGTTCCCGTTCGCCTCAGGCGGACAAGGCCTTGTGGATCGATTCCGCCGCCATCTTGCCGTCTTCCACGGCGGCAACGGTCAGGTCCTCGCCGCCGGCAATGCAATCGCCGCCGGCCCACACGCCGGCAAGGCCGGTCCGGCGCTCCGCATCGACCGCAATACGGTCGCCGGTCAGTGTTATTGCCTCGCCGGATCCGTTCGGCGCCGCCGGATCGAAGGCTTGGCCGATCGCCTTGAAAGCCATGTCGGCGGCCAGCACGAAGGTCTCGCCGGTGCCCGTCAGGG
>CALZIL010000304.1 GCA_945787495.1 uncultured Afifella sp.
AATCCGCGCCTGCGGCTCGCCGTCCAGAACGCCAAGGCACAATCGATGCCCAAGGACAATATCGAGCGCGCCATCACCAAGGCGGTCGGCGGCGAGGGCGAGGATTATGAGGAGATCCGCTATGAGGGTTACGGCCCCGGCGGCGTCGCGGTGATTGTCGAAGCCATGACCGACAACCGCAACCGGACGGCCGGTGCGATCCGCGCCCATTTGGCCAAACATGGCGGCGCACTCGGCGAGACCGGATCGGTCGCCTTCATGTTCGACCGGGTCGGCGAGATCATTTATCCGGCCGGTGCCGGCGACGCCGATACGGTTCTGGAAGCGGCAATCGAGGCCGGCGCCGAGGACGTCACCAGCGATGAGAACGGCCATCTCATCACCACGGCGTTTGAGGATCTGGGCGATGTCGCAAAAGCTCTGGAAGACGCGCTCGGTGAGGCCGAATCGGTACGCCCGATCTGGCGGCCGCAAAATTCCACGCCGGTTGATGAGGACAAGGCCGGCACGCTGATGAAATTGATCGACGCGCTGGAAGACGACGATGACGTGCAGAACGTCTATGCCAATTTCGAAATCGACGATGCGGTCCTGGAGCGCCTGACTGCCGCCTGACTTAGCGCAGCAGGCCGTCGAAAACCGGCAAGGTCGCAAGCGCGACGAATACGATCAGCCCGTAGGCGATGCGCCGGTAGGTCGCCTCGCTGGTACTGCCGAAAAGCCGCGAGCCGGCAAAAATCGCAATCCCGTAGACCGGCAACAGCGCCACTGAGCGTGTCGCCACTTCGGCCGTGAAAAGACCGCTTGCCGCATAGGCGACGCCGGCGACGACGGTGGTGAAACAGAAAAAGATGATGGCATTGGCGCGTATTCTTTGCGCCGGCGTGTCGCGACCGAGCCAGTAGACGAGGACCGGCGGCGCCGGCAATTGCGCCAGACCGCTCAAGAAGCCGGCAAGTCCGCCAATGGCGAGGCTCAGCGGCAGCCGCTCCGGACCACGATAGCGCCACCCCCCGGCGAGCACGGCAATCGAAACAAGGATCGCCGCCGACAGGCCCCAACGGATCGGCACAGGATCGACGTGGATCAGAACGGCGACCCCTGCCGGCACCGCGATCATGGCACCCAGCCCAAGCGGCAGGATTTCACGCCACGCCACGTGGCTGGCGGCCCGAATGACCAGCGGAATGATGATGATCGTATCGATGATGAACAGCGTGCCGGCCGCGACCCGCGGGTCGAAGGCGGCAGCAGCGACGGGAATAAAGATCATGCCGGCGCCAAAACCGGCAAAGCCGCGCACCAGGCCGGCGATCAGCGCGCCGACGACGACGACCCACATGGCTGGTTCGGCAAGGATTTCGGGCATCGCCCCTCCAAATGAAAAAGGCCCGGTCTCACCGGGCCTTTTTCTTCTCGTGCCCGGCTGGGCTAGAGGTCTTCGCTCTTCAGGTCTTTCAGCTTGGCGAAAACGGAATCGGGATCGATGTCCATCTCGTCCACCGCCGCTTCGCCCGGCTCGCTGTCAGCCGCGCCGCCTGCCTCGCCAGCCGTGTCTGCCGCGCCGGCCGTCGTTTCCTCCGCGGTGAGCAGATGCGCGCCTTCCTCTTCTTCCACCACCGGCAGGTTCTTGGCCGCCTTCTTGACCTCCAGGTCCAGTTCAAGCTGCGTGCACAGCCCGAGCGTCACCGGATCAATCGGCGTCAGATTGGCCGAATTCCAATGGGTGCGGTCGCGGATTGCCTGGATCGTCGGCTTGGTCGTGCCGACCAGGCGGATGATCTGCGCGTCCTTCAGTTCGGCATGGTTGCGCACCAGCCACAAAATGGCGTTGGGCCGGTCCTGGCGCTTGGAGACCGGCGTATAGCGCGGCGCCCGGCGCCTGGTTTCCGGCACCTGCACGCGCGATTGCAGCAAGGTCAGCCGGTGCGCCGGATCGGCGACGCCCTTTTCGATGTCCTCGCGGGTCAACTGGCCGGTGAGAACCGGATCCAGACCCTTGATCCCTTGCGCCGAATCGCCATCGGCGATGGCTTTGACCTCAAGCGGATGCAGCCGGCACAGGGCGGCAATCTGATCGAATGAGAGCGCGGTATTGTCGACGAGCCAGACGGCCGTCGCCTTTGGCATGAGCGGTGTCGTCGCCACGGCAAAATCCTCCTGTTCGCTTCCCCGGGCAAGTCTGCCGGAAAAGCCGCGATTCGCGTCGAATTGACGGAAAGTGGATGCGTTATAGGCCTTGCGCATCGCCGGTGCAAGAAATCCGCCGCCACCGCTCAACGTGAAACCGTCAGCACGATCTTGCCGATGTGATCGCCCTCGTCGATCCGCCGGTGCGCGTCTGCGGCATCGGCAAGCGCGAATTCTGAATCCATCACCGGCCGGAACCGGCCGTCGGCGATCAGCGGCCAGACAGCCGTCTCGACCGCCTTTGCCAGATCGGCCTTGAAGCGAATAGAGCGGGCGCGCAGCGTCGAACCGGTATGGGTCAGGCGCTTGACCATCAGCTTGCCGAAATCGGCCTCAGCCACCGGCCCCTTGAGAAAGGCGATTTGTACGATCCGCCCCTCCACCGCCGCCGCCTCATAATTGCGGGCGACATATTCGCCGCCGACCATGTCGAGGATGACGTCGGCGCCGGCGCCACCGGTCTCAGCGCGCACCACCTCGACGAAATCCTCGCTGCGGTAATTGACCGCCTTGTCGGCGCCGAGGTCTTCGGCGGCCCGGCATTTGGCATCGCTGCCGGCGGTGACGATCACCTTGGCACCGAAAGCCTTGGCCAACTGGATCGCCGTTGTGCCGATGCCGCTGGTGCCGCCGTGAACCAGCGCCGTCTCGCCGGCCTTGAGGCCGCCGCGTTGAAACAGATTGTGCCAGACCGTGAAAACCGTTTCCGGAACGCACGCTGCTTCTACGAAGGAAAGCGGCTCCGGCAGCTTCAGCGCGTTCGTTTCATGCACCGCGCAATATTCGCCATAGCCGCCACCGGGCACCAAGGCGGTGACCTTGTCGTCGACCTGCCAGCGTGTTGCGTTATCGCCGAGCATGGCCACGGTTCCGGCGATTTCCAGACCGGGAATGTCCGGCGCGCCCGGCGGTGGCGGATAGAGACCCAGCCGCTGCAACACATCGGGCCGGTTGACGCCGGCCGCGGCGACCTTGACCAGCACCTCGCCCTCGGCCGGCTGTGGCACTGGCCGCTCCTCCGGCGTGAGCACCTCCGGGCCGCCGGGGCCGGAGATCGCAATGGCTGTCATTGTCGCGGGAAGATCGGTCATTGTTTCCTCAGATCGTCGGAGATTGGCACCGGCGCATCATAGCGCACGCCGCGCCAGCGGGGATGGGTTTGAACTGATTCCGCGCTCTTCTCCACTGTCATCCTCC
>CALZIL010000305.1 GCA_945787495.1 uncultured Afifella sp.
ACACACAAGTTACGTTACAGCGTATTTTCCGTACTGTTCGACTGCGACAGGCTCGAGAGCCTCGACCAGCGGATTCGGCTTTTATCCTATAACCGTTTCAATCTCTTCAGCCTTTATGACCGCGATCATGGAGACGGCACGCCGCTTCATACCTACCTGAAAAGGGTTTCGGAAAGCTCCGGAAGATCCAGCGAGGTCAGCCGGTTCGTTATGCTGTGTTATCCACGCATCCTTGGCTACGTTTTCAATCCCCTGACCGTTTATTTCGGTTTGAACGCCGAGGACCGTATCAGGCTCGTCATTTACGAGGTCAACAACACTTTCGGCGAGCGGATGACCTATGTCCTGCCGGCCGAACCGGAAGAAAACGGCATCATTGCCCAAAGCTGCCGCAAGCGGCTTTATGTTTCACCGTTCAATGACGATACCGGCACATACAGCTTTCACGCCTCGTCACCCGATGCGGATGTGACAGTCGGCGTTGCCCTCAGGGATGAAACCGGCCCGCTGCTTAATGCCTATTTCCATGGCCGACGAACGGAACTTAGCGATGGCACTCTTCTCAAGGCACTGGCCCGAACCGGCTGGATGACCGTCAAGGTGATGGCCGGCATTCATTATGAGGCCGCCAAACTATGGCTGAAAGGCATGCGCCTCAGGCCGCGACCGGCAAGACCCGAGAGGCAGATCAGCTACATAAACGCCCCGAAAGAAAGCCTCTAAGACATGCTTGAAGAAGTAACTGCTCGCGCCTCCGTAAGGCAGCGCCCGTTGACCGGTATTATGACGGCGCTGGTCAAGCGCTGTGCCCGCCTTCTGTTGCGCTGGGAACCTGAGGGTTCGGTGATGGTCGAGCTGCCGACCGGTGAAAGGATCCGGTTCGGCCGCGCCGGCGCCGAGGGAGAACCGCTTCTTAAAGTGCACAGCTACAACATTCTTGCCAAGGCGTTGCGCCGTGGCACGATCGGCTTTGCCGACGCCTATATTAACGGCGATATCGAATGCTCCGATCTGCTTGCCCTGTTCCGGTTTTTCGTTCGCAACCGCGACAGATTCCTGAAAACCAACCGCGGCCTGTTCAAGGTGCGGATGGGTGACCGCATCGCTCATCGTTACCGGCGCAATTCGCGCCCGGGCAGCCGTCGCAACATTTCAGAGCATTACGACCTCAGCAATGACTTTTTCCGGCTCTGGCTCGATCCGGAATTGAATTATTCAAGTGGCCTTTATTTGACCGGCGCGGAGTCATTGGAAGATGCGCAACGGGCCAAGCTCGAACTCATTTTCGGCATGTTGGGCCTTTCCGATGGCGACCATGTTCTGGAGATCGGTTGCGGCTGGGGCGCGCTGGCCAGATATGCCGCCCGTGCGCACCGTGTTCAGGTCACAGGCGTGACCTTGTCGCGCGAACAATTAGCCTATGCGCGCAAGCAGGCGGACAAGGGAGGGCTCGGCGACAGGTGCAAATTTTCACTTCAGGACTATCGCGATATTCGCGGCAGCTTCGACCATATCGTATCCGTTGAGATGATCGAGGCGGTTGGCGAGGATTTCTGGCCGGCCTATTTCCGAACATTGAAAGACCGGCTCAAGACCGGCGGGGCGGCGGTCATACAGGCAATCACCATCGACGAGACGCGCTTCGATGGCTACCGGCGCAAGGCTGATTTTATTCAGCGTTATATTTTCCCAGGCGGTCTTTTGCCGACGCCAACAATTATCGAACACCAAGCCGCCATGGCAGGATTTCGGGTTGAGCGCGTTGAACGGTTTGGCCTGTCTTACGCCCAAACCCTCCGTGAATGGCGCAAACGCTTTGAGGCGACCTGGCCACAGGCCGCCAATCTTGGCTTGGACGAACGCTTCCGCCGCCAATGGCGCTACTATCTGGCCTATTGCGAGGCCGGATTCCTTGAGGGCGTAATCGATGTCGGCGTGTACAAACTGCGCAAAATCTAGCTCGGCTTTTTTAACAGGAAGGTGCGGGCCACCCAGAAAAAGGCCGCATTCGGCAACAGCCTCAGGGCCTTCATTGCCATAACAAAAGCGCGCGGAAATATGATCTCATACTTGCCGCGCTTAAGCCCTGCCAGAAGGTTTTGCGCCGCCTCTCGCGCGGAAATAATGCCGGGCATTGGGAAAGGGTTATCTTGGGTCATTGGCGTATCGACAAAGCCGGGATTGACGAGAGAAATCGTTATGCCGCGCGGTTCCAGTTCCGTTCGCAGCGTTTCCGCCAGGTTGATAAGCGCGGCCTTGGTCGGTCCGTAGGCGACCGATCTCGGCAAGCCCCTGTAACCGGCGACCGAAGCGACGATTGCGATGTGGCCGGCGCCCCTGGCAAGCATGCCCGGAAGCAAGGCGTCGATGGCATGGACGACACCCATATAGTTTACTTCAATGCCGGCACGGATGGCCGATAGATCGAGATCGGCAATGTCCATCAGCTGCCAGGCACCAGCATTGAGGACAGCCAGATCGATCGGTCCGGCCGCCACCTCGATATCGCCGACGCTGGCGGCAACCGCGTCAGCATCTGTTACGTCAAGAGGATAGGAAACGACGGTTTTGCATTGCCCGGCCAGCGTGTCCAGCTTGTCTTGTGACCGTGCCGACAACGCCACGTGATCAACCTTGCCGTCGAGCAAACGCGCCAGTTCTAGGCCGATGCCCGAGCTGGCGCCGGTGATCCACGCCGTCTTCCAGTCGTTTTTTGACGTTGCCACCAGCGTCAAATTCCGACCAGCGGCTGAAGCAGCCGGCTGAACAGTCCCTTGAAACGGGTCGGCGCTTCGGTGGCGACAATACAGATGCAGGGCGCGCCAGGTTCGACCAGCGGCTGATGCTCGACATGTTCATCCAGATCGGCGATGTCGCCCCGGCCGAACCGGCCAAATTCATCCCGATACGCCCCAGACAGAATGAGCGTCATCTCCACGCCGCCATGACCGTGCTCGGGAAGCGTCTTGCCTGGAGCGATATGCAGCATGTAAAGCGACGATGCCGTTTGAGATGGCAAGCGGATGGCGTGCTTGCGCACACCTGGAGCGACGATTTTCCACGAAACGGCGTCGAGCGAGGGGCCGACGAACCGCCGTAATGGTATGGGTACATTCCCGCCATTGCCAACCGGTGCATGGCGAATGTGCGGTTCGGCAGCCATTATCTTTTCGTCAGCGCTGTCAAGCCGCTGCATTACGCGATCGAACGCGCCGATCGACAACTCAGCGGAATCTTCCGCGTCCAACAAATGCCCGCCAACTTCCTCGGCGGTGCGCACAGCGCCCCGGCACTCGTCGCACATGGCAAGATGCGCCGCGACGACAACCGAAAAGGCCTCGTCGAGATCACCACTGGCGTAGCGCAACAAGGT
>CALZIL010000306.1 GCA_945787495.1 uncultured Afifella sp.
GGACAACGCAGCGATTATAAAGGCGCTGGCGCGTGCCCGCTCTGACATCACTCCCTCTTAAGTGAAGGCACATTTCCAGGCGCCGTCTTTGTCCTGTCACCCGAACCACGCGGCTCTTGCCTGTTGCAGCCTGGACTGCTTGGTCATCTGACAAACGGAGTCTGGTTCGGATCGATCCGAAAACGCCGGAAACGTCATTGCCAGTGAGCGTCGAATGACTGCTCTTGGCTCGTAGCGGAAGTGCCACTGGCATTGCGTGACTTCCGCTTTCAGGTGCTTAACGGACATTCACAACGGTGGCCGATCACGCTGCCGGAAATTCCCGCTCCAGAATGGCGCGCAGCACGTCCGACATCTTTTTGCCCTGCCGGGCGCATTCGATTTTCATGCGGGTGTGCAGATCGGTATCGACGTCGAGCGTGAAGCGGACGGTCGGTTTTTTCCCGGCCGGCGACCGGACAGCCGTCTCCTCGCGGACCTGATTGATCCAGGCATCGGCGTCGGTCGGCTTGGCCGATCTCTTGAAGCCGACCGACTTGCGGCTCAGCGGCCAACCTTTCTGTGTTTGCCAGGACGGCGCCGGCGAGAAATGCTATTTCCCTTGCCGCCTCGCTGTGTTCGTCGGCCTCGATGACGGACAGGCCCTTTGCGGCGCTTTCGGCATAAATCACCCGCTGGCAAAGCGCCGTCGACAAAAGCGGGAACGGCGCATCGGCAAGGGCAGCCGTAACATCGCGGCCGATCGCGGTATTGACGATTTTACGGTTGACCGCAAAGACGGCGCGCAGGTTTTTCTTGAACTGCCGGGCTTCTCGGACCAGCTCTTCGGTCTTATCAGTGGCCCAGACATCGAAAGGCGAGGGCTGCACCGGGATCAGCACCAGGTCGCTGGCCAGGATGGCCGCCCGGCCCAGCACGCTCGCACGCGGCGCACCGTCGATCAGCGTGATGTCATAGTCGGCGGCAATGTCCGGCAGTTTGCGATGCAGCAACGGCGTGACAATGCCGATGACGGGAAACAGCGGCGGCGCCTCGCGAGCATTGGACCAGGCAAGGGCGCTGGCCTGCGGATCGGCATCGACGACAAGCACACGCATGCCGGCCCTGGCGTAGAAAGCGGCAAGGTTCAGACAGACGGTGGTTTTGCCGACGCCGCCCTTCTGGTTAAGAACACCCAAGATCATGGCGTTAATGTGACACTCTCACGGCACCTAGCGGAGCGATTTGGGGAACTGCCAATGTCGCCAATTGGCACTTTTCGGACATCCCGCGTTGGATGAGCGACGTCGGCTTTCGGGCGCTTAACGGACATTGACGGCACCGCAGTCACTTGCCGCAAAGTCAACGCGCCATGGTGGCGGCGAAGCCGGCAAACCTGGAAGCAGGGCGACAATCAGCATGCGCCAATCGCGTGACCTTGCAGTCGATTGAGAAAACCGACCGGAGCCGGTTGGCGATCAGACGTGACTGACGTGATAGTCAGAAGCAATCGATAGCGCCACTTGTGTGCGGTTCTTGACGCCCAGCTTTCGCATGATCTGGCGCACATGAACTTTGACGGTTGCTTCGGTCATTCCGAGATGCCGGGCAATGAGTTTGTTCGGTAGACCCTCTTTAACGAGATCCGCCACTTCCTGTTGGCGGGCGGTCAATTCGCAACCGCTTCGATTGCCGTTACCAGCCTCCTGGATCGACCCCACTCTGTCAGGCTCCGGATCGCCAACCGGCTCTGCTTCGGCTTCCTCGACCGTCGGCACAAGCGCGGATGGCGGGAAATAAGATCCACCGCCGAGAATGAAAGTAAAGGCGCGTAGCGCGATCTTCGGATCAAGCGAATTGGGCACATAACCGCTTACTCCTGCACGGCAAGCGGCAAAAACCTCGGCGGGATCGTCAAGATCGGATACAACGACCAACGGTGCCTCCGGAAACAGCGCCAGGGTTGCTTCTATATTGTGAGCAACTTCTGCGTCGGCGACGGATTTTCCGCCAACATTCATGATCACCAGGCGGCAATTGGGATTGAGTTCGAATTTTGAGCGGAGGCCAAACCGCGCCACGGAACGAATGGACAAGCCTTCAGCGCCAAGCCAGCCTTTCAACATCTGGGCAATGCAGGAACGCCGCAATTTGAGTGGGTCCAAGACCACAACATTCGGCTCCGACATGCCTTGCGGAAATGTCAACTCGGTGCTGTGTTCCCGTGTATCTTCGAGTGCCATTTGACGTCTCCATTACTGGCGACACGCGACGCCTTTGCGGTCAATTGACGACTGCCGTCTTTTAATCTCCTTGCCAACTACGACGACAAAGCCATCAGCGTCGCCGTGGTGGCTGTCAGCAGAACAAAAGGCGCTGAGCGCCATATAATCGTGTTCATCATGGTTCAATCCCCGGCAATACAGACATCGTTCGTGCGATATTCCAGGCAGGCAGGAGGATCATGGCATCCCGCCTCTGCGCGGGATGTGATAATTGCCACAATCGAAAAATTGTTTCCCCCGTTCCCGCAGTGGCCTATTCGGCACGACCTGCCTCGACCAGCGGCGCGAGCCGCCACCCACGTCTCCAAAGACGCAGCCGGACGCGATGTGGCACTGGCAGGCTGCACCCAACCGTCTCCCATTGGGGTCTTCAGTACGCTGCGTCGCTCAGCTCCACTTCGGTCGCGCTTTGTCATGGACGGCCGCTGATCTGAATCAATGACAGCCGAGAACAGGCAGTGCAGCCTTGAATTCAAATCATTCTGTCGAACAAGAACGGAGGATGTATCGATGCATCGGCTTTTTACGCTTCTGACGGCCTTGTCTGGTCTCGTCGGCTCGATGCTTCTTGGAATGACCGTGGCGCCGGCCCAGACGGAAGAAATTCGTGCCAGTAGAGACTGGATAGGCGGCATCCCCGAGGCGCCAACGGAAGATTGGGAAGTTGGGTTCGGGGGCCGTCTTTATGACAACTGGTTCCATGCACTTGACGTGGACGAACCCGAGGAGACCCATCCCGCTTATCCCGCTGCTGGCAAGCAAAAAGGCGCCAGCACCTGGCGTTGCAAGGAATGCCACGGCTGGGACTACAGGGGTAAAGACGGCGCGTACGCCAAAGGTTCCCACTACACAGGAATCGCGGGTATCCGTGACCTGATCGGCGCGAACCCGGACAGGGTCAGTGCCATTATCAGGGACCCCACACATGGATTCACCGCGGATATTATCCCGGTCGAAGCCCTGCAGCGCTTGGCTCTATTTGTCACCCGCGGCCAGCACGAGACCAGCTGGTATATCGACTTCGAATCCAACCGGGCACGTGGCGAGCCCGCCAAGGGCGAACGTCTTTTCCAGAACATCTGCGCCGCCTGCCACGGCTTTGACGGTCGGGCGATCAACTTCAAGACCGAGGACAACCCCGAGTACGTCGGCACAGTGGCTGCAGAGAACCCTTGGGAGACGCTCCACAAGATCCGCAACGGCCAGCCGGGCGCGCCCATGCCGGCGATGAGGGTGCTGCCTGTGCAGGATGCGGTGGATATCCTGGCTTACAGCCAAACCTTGCCGGCTAAATAGCTTTCGTGCCGAGGAGACGGACCTCGTTTTTCGCATCCAGCGAAGCTTGGTCTACCATACGCTGCTCATTCAACGAGCAAACGAGGCGTGCCAATTTGTCGGGTATGTCTTCATGGCACGTAGCGGACGTCACGCGTCGTATGAGTGACTTCCGCTTTCGGGGGCTTAACGGACATCAGAATCGTGGTTCGTGACTTCCGTTATCGACCCGGAACGGACTCTTGAGAACTTTAGGCTGCTGGCGGAAATGCCGTCTGATACTTCTGATCGGGCACGCCATTTGGGGCAATCTTGCTGCGGTAGAGTTGGAAAAGCTGGCAGCTCCGTGGGGGGCTGCCAGCCAAACCGACTGTCGACTGATTAACGGCCCGCCTTGCCGGCGACGCGGCGGCCCTTTTGACCTGCCCAATTAGAGTGGTCCAGTTTGAATGTTAGTGCATGGCTGGCCTTTGTTCCATCGGGATGATGAATTCCGAGCCCGGCTCGAAGGCGGTGTTTCAGCCTATATGCCAAACGGAATATCGTTGAACATTGAGGGCTACTACGACGGTATCGGATCAGACAATCTGGAAGCCTACGGCGGCAGTGTTCGGGTGAAAGTGCCGTTGAATTGAGGCGAGAGGGGGCGTGCGACCCGAGCGCGCCCGCCCGCGCCTCAAGGAGGGTCGGCTTCGACGGTCCATTTTCATATTTTCCCGCTCAATTCAGGCTGGACAGCTGAACGTCTGGTCTTGGCAGATTTTGTTGATTTAGTCGGTCTTGATTGGCGGGAGTGGCTGTGATTCCGTTTTCCGAGTGATTTGCCGGGAGGACGGGACGATGATGGGATTA
>CALZIL010000307.1 GCA_945787495.1 uncultured Afifella sp.
ATGCGCCGGGTTTCCGCAAGCGCCGGCGCCGGCAGGCCATGGTCGTCAAATGTGCGGGCCATGGCGTCGGCAATGCCATGCTGGCTGTCGACCAGCGTGCCGTCGCAATCGAAAAGAACGAGGATCATAGTCATGATATCTTCAGTTCCGCACCGGGCGATTGACCAGCAGGATGCCCGCCGCGATCAGCGCCAGTGCTGCAATCAGCCGGAACGACATGGGGTCTCCCAAAATGAGCCCGCTGAAGATGACGCCGAATACCGGCGACAGAAACGTAAAGGTCGCCAGCGACGACGCCGGATAGCGCCGGATGAGCCAGAACCACAGCACATAAGTGATCGCCACGACATAGGCGGTCTGGAAGGTCAGCGCACCGATGCTGATCATATCAGGCGACCGCAACGGTGGCGCGACCATCAGGCTGACCGGCAAAAGCGTGGCGGCCGATATGGCCAGTTGATAAAGCAAGATCTTTTCCGCCGACGCAGATCGAAGCGTCGAACCCTTGATGACCAGCGTCGTCGCCGCCCACAGAAAGCCGGCGACAAGGCAGAACAGGTCACCGCGAACGGCATCCGGTGAGGGCAGTCCGAGCCGGTCCGAAAAAACCAGATAAACGCCGCCAAAGGCCGCAATGAGTCCCAAAATCCGTACCGGTGTCAGCCTTTCGCCAAGGAAGAAGTGCGCACCGATCGCCGTGAAGAACGGCATGGTGTTGAGGAAAAGGATGCCGCGCGACGCCGAGGTGAGGTCAAAGCCGATATAGACAAGCGCAAATTCGCCGGCAAACAGGGAGCCGGCCAAGAGCCCGGCAATCAGCGTGCCGTCCCGTTCAAACAACGGGATCTGCCGGTAACGGCACCACAGCCAGACCAGAAATCCGCCGGCCAGTGACCGGATCCCGCCCTGAAACAGCGGTTGAAACCCGTCATTGGCAAGCTTGATCGCCACCTGGTTAAACCCCCAGGAAAGGGTCAGCATCAGCATCAGTGATATCGCAAATGCATCCAGCCGGTCCGCCGGCCCTGACCTTGATCCGGCCGGCGCCAAAGGCGCCACGCCCGACGTCTGCCCTTTTATGTTCAACGCAGCCGCTCCGCCGCCGCATCGCCGGCCGCCTCGTCGAAGGCCAGAACCGCCCAGCTCTGCTGCATATGCGGCGGCAGCGGTGCGGTGATATCGAGCATGCCGCCATCGGGATGCGGAATGACGATCCGGCGGGCCAGCAGATGCAGCCGGTTCTGGATGCCGCCCGGCAGCTGCCAGTTCTCCACGTCGAAATATTTCGGGTCGCCGATGATCGGGTTGCCGATATGGGCGGCATGGACACGCAATTGATGGGTCCGCCCGGTAACCGGCTGCATCACCAGCCAGGCCAGCGTCTGGCCGGCCTGATCGGCGAGCGCATATTGCGTGACCGCATGGTCGGCGCCGGTGTCACCATGGCGGGCGATGATCATGCGATCGGATTGATCACCCTCGCCGCGCGCCAGAAACGTCGAAATCCGGCCGCTCGCCGGTTTCGGCACGCCCTTCACCAGCGCCCAGTAGAGCTTGCGCGTCTGCCGCGCCTTGAAAGACTTTCCCAGCGCCGCAGCGGCCGCGCGCGTGCGGGCAACGACCAGCACCCCGGCCGTCTCCCGGTCCAGACGATGGACCAGCCGGGGTTTCTGTCCCTTTTTGTCGCGATAGGCTTCCAGCATGCCGTCGACATGCCGATTGACGCCCGATCCGCCCTGCACGGCCAACCCGGCCGGCTTGTTGAAGACCAGCACATGCCGGTCTTCGTGGAGCAAATTCGCCTCCAGCACATCCTTGTCGTGGCGGTCGCGCATCGTCGCCTTGGTCAGTGGCGCCGGCTTGTGCTTGTCGCCCGCTTGCAGCGGCGGCACGCGCACCGCCTGGCCGGCCGCGACGCGGGTCGAGGGCTGCACCCGCCCGCCATCGACGCGAACCTGGCCGGAGCGCATCAGTTTTTGCAGATGACCAAAGCCAAGGCCCGGATAATGCAGCTTGAACCAGCGGTCGAGGCGCATCCCGGCCTCGTCGGTTTCGACCTTTATCGTTTCAACGCCGCTCATATCAGCGCCCGCACAAGCGCAAGACCGGCAAAAAGACCGGCAAGCGACAGGACGACGGATCCCAGCACATAAAGGGCCGCCATTCCCGCTTCACCGCGTTCCCACAAAAGCAGGGCATCGAGCGAGAACGCCGAAAATGTCGTAAAGCCGCCGAGCAGGCCGGTTGCCAGGAAAAGCCGCATATTCTGACCGGAACCGAACACCATGCCGGGCCAGCCGGTTATGTCGGCCTTCAAGGCAAGCCAGGCAACCAGAGCGCCCATCAGGAACGACCCGGCGATGTTCACGGTCATCGTCCCGGCCGGAAACGCCGAGCCAAGAAACCGCAAGGCGCCAAGGCCGACCAGATGGCGCAATCCGGCGCCGATCGCTCCGCCGGCGGCAACGATAAGAAGATGGTTCATCCGGAGCCTTTTTTCGCCCGCAAATCCGCCCAAGCCTTCAGGCGCTTGCCAATCTCGTCCTCAAAACCCTGATCGCTCGGCCGATAGAAGTCACGGCGCTCCAATCGTTCAGGAAAATAGTCCTGCCCGGAGAACCTGTCCGGCTGATCGTGATCATAGGCATAACCGGCGCCATAATTTTCGTCTTTCATCAGTTGCGTCGGCGCGTTGAGGATATGTTTTGGCGGCGGCAGTGAGCCGCCCTCTTTCGCACTCGTCATCGCCGCCTTGTAGGCGGTATAGAGGGCGTTCGATTTCGGCGCGCTCGCCAGATAGACCGCCGCCTGCGCCAGCGCCAGCTCGCCTTCCGGGGTGCCGAGCATGTGATAGGCGTCGCGGGCGGCGTTGGCGATGACCAGCGCTTGCGGATCGGCCAGTCCGATATCTTCTGAGGCCATACGGATCAGCCGGCGCGCCAGAAACATCGGAGCCTCGCCGGCATCGATCATCCGGCACAGATAATACAGCGCCGCCTGCGGGTCGGAGCCGCGAACGGATTTATGCAACGCCGAAATCAAATTGTAGTGACCGTCCTGGCTCTTGTCGTAGATCGGCGCCCTGCGTTGCAACACATCCTGCAGGCGCTCCGCATCGAAGGTCTCGCCGGCGCCGGCCGCCCGCCAGATTTCCTCACAAAGCGAAAGCGCCGAGCGGCCATCGCCATCGGCCATGCGCACGAGGACGCCGCGCGCCTCCTCATCGAGCGGCAGCGGCCGGCCTTCGTCTTTTTCCGCCCGCGCCAGCAAGTGCCCGATGGCATTGCCATCAAGCGGCTTGAAAACCAGCACCGTTGCCCGCGACAACAGCGCGGCGTTGAGTTCAAAGGA
>CALZIL010000308.1 GCA_945787495.1 uncultured Afifella sp.
ACCGAAGACAAGGCGACGGTGATCCTGATCACCGACGGCCTTGAGACCTGCAACGCCGATCCGTGTGCGCTGGCCACCGAACTGGAAAATGCCGGTGTCGATTTTACCGCCCATGTCGTCGGCTTTGGCCTGTCGGAAGACGAGGGCCGGCAGGTCGCCTGCCTGGCGGAAAACACCGGCGGCAAATACATCCAGGCCAAGGATGCCGGCGAACTCGGCGGCGCCCTGGCTGAGACGGTGGCCGAGGTTGCCGCGCCCGCGCCCGAGCCGGAACCCGAACCGGCCGCCCTTGCGGTCAATCTGAAGGCCATGGCCGTGCTCGCCGAAGGCGGCCCGGAAGTCGGTGAGCGCGACGATCTGCGCTGGGACGTCTGGCGGCTCGATGGCGCCGGCCAGAAGGTAACGACCTCCAAGACCAGCTACGACAACACGCTGGAAAGACTCTACGAGCCAGGCCGCTATGTCATTGGCGCCCGTCTCGG
Organism: uncultured Afifella sp.; assembly: GCA_945787495.1. GTDB lineage: Bacteria > Pseudomonadota > Alphaproteobacteria > Rhizobiales > Afifellaceae > CALZIL01. Next base: position 483 of record CALZIL010000308.1, read on the forward strand.
CAGTGCCACCGTCGAGGTGGAAGCCGAGTTGAAAGCCGATGAGTTGACCGAGCTGACGGTCAATCTCAATGCCACCCGGCTGATCGTCCATGGCCGCCGCAGTGCCGGCGCTGAGACCGACAAGGGCATCCGCTGGGACGTCACCTTGCCCAACAGCCGCACGACAACCGCTTATGGCGGCGATGCCGGCTTTGTCATTCCGGCCGGCAGCCGCAAGGTGACCGGCAAGCTCGGCAAGGCGGCGATCGAGGAGGTGCTGGAACTTGTCGCCGGCGAAACGGTGGAAAAGGACTACATCATCGCCACCGGCCGGCTTGTCGCCCACGCCGTCTATGCCGAGGGCGGGCCGACGGTGGAAGGCGATGTCCGCTTCGACGTGCTTGGCGCCACCAAGGACATTGCCGGCAAACGCAAGGATTTCGGCACCAATTACGGCGACGGCGTCAAATTCGATCTGCCGCCCGGCGACTATGTGCTGAAAGCCCGCGTCGGCAAGGCCATCGCCGAGTTGCCGATTACCATCAAGCCCGATGCGCTGACCGAGCCGCAGGTCAACGTCAATGCCGGCATTCTGGCGATCACCGCGCCCGGCGGCGACCGCATCGATATTCTCGGCGCGACAAAGGATATCACCGGCAAGCAGAAGGATGTCGGCACCAATTACGGCGAGGGCTGGCAGATCGCTCTGCCTGAGGGCGATTATGCCATCAAGGTGCGAAAAAAGGACAAGTCGGTCGTCGAAGGCGCCGCCTCCATCACCGCCGGCCAGCGCACCGAAGTGACCGTCGAATAGGGCCTGCCAGCATCGATCGCGAACAGCCCTTCGTCCTGACGCTGCAACTGGATGACCGCGCATTCGCGTTCTTTGACGATTTGCGGCGGCGGCATTTCCCGCCCGAGCGCAATGTCGTGCCGGCGCATCTGACCCTTTTCCACCAATTGCCCGGCGACCGCGGCCGCGACATCAAGGCGCTGCTGTCATCGCTCTCGCGGCGCCAGAAGCCGCTCGCTTTGAGCGTCCGCGAGGTCAAGGCGATCGGCAAGGGCGTTGCCTATTTTTTTGATGCGCCGGCGTTGCTGGCACTGCGCGACGGCCTGGCCGACGAATGGCAGCCGTGGCTGACCGATCAGGACCGCGCCCCATATTGGCCGCATGTCACCGTACAGAACAAGGTCGCGGCAAAAGCCGCCAACGCCCTGGCGCGGCAACTGGCCGGCGAATTCCCGCCGTTCCAGGTGACCGGCACCGGCCTGATCTTGTGGCGCTATCTCGGCGGACCGTGGCGGCTGGAGCGCGACTTCCGCTTCGCCGGATAATTCAAGCGTCGATCGACAATGCCAGTGTCCGGCTGATCTGCTTGAGCGGCCGGCCCGATTCGCTCATCCAGGCATTGAAGGCGTCCTGTACCGCGCGCAGCGCCTTGGCCGATGTCGGTGGCTTGTCGACGACGCCGGCGGCGATCAGCGCCGCCGTCACGTCGCGCGACAGGATGAAGGCGTCCTTGCCGATAAGCCACAGGAAATATTGTGCCGAAGTGCCGCCGAGCCGGCTGCCGCGTTTTTTCATAATGTCCAGCAGGCCGACCTGATCAGTGACGAGATAATCGGCGAAAAACCGCCCCGCCGAGCCGTGTTCTTTCGCCAGATCGGCGAGGAAGACGGCGTTTTCGCGCACCGTGCGGATCTTTTGCGGGTTGCGCACGATCCGCGTATCGCGGGCCAGTCGGTCGAGGTCGTCGTCGCTCGCCATCGCCCAGCGGCCGACATCGAAGCCCTCAAAGGCCGCCTCGAAACCGTCCCACTTGTTGTCGATCACCGACCAGTTGAAGCCGGCCTGGAAGATACGCCGGGTCATCTCCGCCAGCCAGCGGTCATCGGGGATGGTCGCCAATTCCGCTGGTGATTTGGGCTGGGCTTCGGCAAGCTTTGCTTCAAGCGCCGCAGCACCGCCATGCCGCTCCGCCGCCCGGTCGAAGATCGCCTGATAGGTCTGCACCGTCTTATTCCGCCGCCGCCTCATAGGGTTCCGGCGGCGTCCATTTCAGCACCGGCTGACGCGCCGCCTGGGTCTCGTCGAGCCGCCGTCGCGGGCTGAAGCGCGGCGCCTGTTCGAAGCGGTCCTTTTCGCCGTTTTTCGCCGCCATGACCATGTCGCGCAAGGTGGCGATGAACAGGTCGAGGCTGGCCCGCGATTCCGATTCCGTCGGCTCGATCAGCATGGCGCCATGCACGACCAGCGGGAAATACATGGTCATCGGGTGATAGCCCTCATCGATCATCGCCTTGGCGAAATCCAGCGTCGTGACGCCGGTCTCCTCGAGGAAGCGGTCGTCGAACAGCACCTCGTGCATGGCCGGATGGTCGGGGAAGGACAGGCTCATCAGGTCCATCAGCCCGGCACGGATGTAATTGGCGTTGAGCACGGAGTCCTCGGCCGCCTGGCGGACGCCGTCGGCGCCGTGCGACAGCATCCAGGCAAGCGCCCGCACGAACATGCCCATCTGGCCGTGAAACGCCGTCATCCGGCCGAACGGCGCGTCGCCTTCGGCCTCCGCGGCAGCGCGCGTTTCGATGATCCGGTAGGTCTCGCCATCCTTCCTGAACGTGGGCAGCGGTGCAAACGGGGCAAGCGCTTCAGACAGCACCGTCGGTCCGGCACCGGGCCCGCCGCCGCCATGTGGCGTCGAAAACGTCTTGTGCAGATTGATGTGCATGGCGTCGACGCCAAGATCGCCCGGCCGCACCTTGCCCATGATGGCGTTGAGATTGGCGCCGTCGCAGTAGAAATAGGCGCCGGCGTCGTGGATTGCATCGGCGATCTTGACGGATTGGTCAGCATGATGCCGGCGATTTCGCCCTCATGCTCGGCAAGCAGCGCCTTGACGTCTTCGGCCGCCACCCGCCCGTCGGGTCGCGCCGGTATCGGCACGACGGCATATTCGAGCGCCGCCGCCGTCGCCGGATTGGTGCCATGCGCCGATTCTGGCACCAGCACCTTGCCGCGGTTGTCGCCGCGCGCCAGAAGCGCCGCCTTGATCGCCATCATGCCGCACAGTTCCCCGTGTGCGCCGGCCTTCGGGCTCATGGCGACGGAGTGCATGCCGGTCAGTTCGATCAGCCAGCGGCCGCATTCGTGGATCAGCGCCAGCGCGCCCTGAACGCTCGATTGCGGCTGCAGGGGATGGATGTCGGCAAAGCCCGGCAGCCGCGCCATCGCCTCGTTGAGCCGTGGATTGTGCTTCATGGTGCACGAGCCGAGCGGATAAAGCCCCATATCGATGGCGTAGTTCTTCTGGGAGAGCCGCACATAATGGCGCATCGCCTCCGGCTCCGACAAAGCCGGCAGGTCGAGCGGCGCGATACGCGCCTGACCGCCAAGCCGCGGCGCAAAATCGTCCGGCTCATCCAGATCGACGCCGGACATGTCGGTGCGGCCGGCCTCAAACAGCAGCGGCTCCTCGATCATCAAGGCCCGGTTGCCGGTAAAGGTCGCTCTTTGCGAAGCTGCCGGCGCATTCGGCCGGGTTGGGCGGCCCTGTTCGTTGACCATCAGAGCACCTCCGTCAGCGCTTCGGCATAGGCGGCAATATCGGCGTCACTGACCGTTTCGGTCGCCGCCACCACCATCAGGTCGGCCAGCTCCGGCCGGTCCGGCTCCAGCCGTGAGACCGGTACGCCGGCGAGCACGCCGCGTTCCGCCAGCTTTTCTATTGTTTCCGCCGCCGGCCCGGGCAGGTGCACGGTGAACTCGTTGAAGAAGGCGTCGTTGAGCACAACAACGCCGCGCACCGCCGCCAGCGCATCGGCGAGCCTGCAGGCGGTGGCGTGGTTGATCCGCGCCAGCCGCGTCAGGCCCTGTTCGCCGAGCAGCGTCATATGCACCGTGAAGGCCAGCGCACACAGGCCGGAATTGGTGCAGATGTTGGAGGTCGCCTTGTCGCGGCGGATATGCTGCTCGCGGGTCGATAA
>CALZIL010000309.1 GCA_945787495.1 uncultured Afifella sp.
TGATCGCGCTGTTGTTCCCCAAGGCGACCTATATCCACTGTACGCGCAATCCGATTGACAATTGTGTCTCCATCTTCACCAATCCGTTCAACAAGGCGCATTCCTATTCGCGCACGCTGGCGGATCTCGGCGGCTATTACCGGCTCTACAAGGAGTTGACCGAGCATTTCTGCAGCGTCATTCCGGTCGACGTTCTGGAAAGCCGCTATGAGGAACTGGTCGCCGACCAGGAAGCAGAAAGCCGCCGGCTGATCGCCCATGCCGGGCTGGAGTGGGACGATGCCAGCCTGCGCTATTACGAAAATGCCACATCCGTGCGCACGCTCAGCCACTGGCAGGTGCGTCAGCCGGTTTATCAAACCTCGGTGGAGCGCTGGCGGCGCTATGGCGCCAATCTCGATCCATTGATCAGGGCGCTGGGTGATCTCGCGCCCGCTGACGCGGCGACCGGCGAAAATGGCGATGCGACCATCGCTGATGAGTCCGTCAGCGAGGCGAGTTGACAGAGAGAGGGCCGCAGATCATGGGCAATTCCCGATTGCCTGATGAGCAGCCGCCGCAAGGCAGCGGCGGCGCGAGCGCCGGGCGCGACCAGCATGGCCGCCGAGACGGCCCGCCCAACACCCGGCAAGGACGCCGGCTGGGCAAAAACCTGTCGGAACGGATTCTCATTCTGACGATCCTGTTTGTCATGATCGCCGAAGTCCTGATCTATGTCCCCTCGGTGGCCAATTTCCGCAATGTCTGGCTTAACGAAAAGCTGGAATCGGCGGCAATTGCCGCGATCGCCGCTTCGGCCGCGAACAATGACCGCCTGCCGGCGGATTTGCAGCGCCTGATGCTTGACGCCATCGGTGTTGAAGCCATTGCCATCCGCACCGAGGGTCAGCGCTGGCTGATTGCCTCCGGCGACATGCCGGCTGAGGTCGCAGCCCATCATGACCTGACCGCGGCCAAGCCGCTCGACAGTATCCGGGCTGCCTTTTCCACGCTGTTCTTTGGCGGCGGAGGCATGGTCATGGTTGCTGGCCGCCCGCCCGCCGGCAGCGACCGGTTCGAGATCGTTATCGAGGAAGCGGCGCTGCGCAATGCCTTGCTGGTCTACTCGCGCAACATCCTTTTGTTGTCGCTGGTCATCTCGATGATCACGGCCAGTCTCGTCTATCTGGCGCTCAAGGCGATGATTGTGCGGCCGATCCAGCGGCTGACGACGAACATGGTGGCGTTTTCCGAGGCGCCTGAGGACGCCAGCCGGGTCATCCGGCCGACCCGGCGCGCCGACGAGATCGGCGTTGCCGAGGAGCAGCTTGCCACCATGCAGAATGCCTTGCGTGAAACGCTGCATCAGCGCAGGCATCTTGCCGATCTCGGTCTCGCCGTCTCCAAGATCAACCACGATCTGCGCAATATTCTCGCCTCCGCGCAGCTTTTTTCTGATCGGTTGGCGATGACCGATGACCCGATGGCCAAAAGGCTGACGCCCAAGCTGGTCGGCGCTATCGACCGCGCCATCGCTTATACCCGTTCGGTGCTGTCCTACGGCCAGGCCCGCGAAGACCCGCCCAACCGCCGCCTCGTGGCGCTGAAACGCATGGGCGATGATGTCGCCGACATACTTGGTCTGCCCGGCCATCAGCGCATCGCCTGGGAGAATCGCATTGCGGACGATCTTGAGGTCGATGCCGATCCCGACCAGCTTTTCCGGGTCATTATGAATCTGGGCCGCAATGCCATCGACGCACTCGACCAGGACAACGATCCCAATGTCATTCGCCGGCTTTGGCTGGAGGGCGAACGCAATGGCGGCGTCGTGACGCTAAGGATTTGTGATACCGGTCCGGGAGTCCCCGAAAAGGCCCGCAATGCCCTGTTCCAGGCCTTTCAAGGATCTGCCCGCCCGGGTGGCACCGGCCTTGGCCTGGCGATCGCGGCGGAGATCGTGCGCGCCCATGGCGGCGATATCGCGCTGGTCGACCGGCCCGGCGCCGGCGCTGTTTTCCGGATCACGATACCCGATCGTCCGGTCGATATCCGTGCTGCGCGCAAGGCGCAGGGCGCCTGAAGCGATTGTTCGGGGCGGCATTGGCGCATGCTTGCAATCGCCGCGGCAAGCGATTAGGTACGGCGGGCTTTTTAAAGCCATTACGCCCTTTTTACGCGGCACCGGTAGCTCAGCTGGATAGAGCACCAGACTACGAATCTGGGGGTCAGGGGTTCGAATCCTCTCCGGTGCGCCAATTTTCAACTATAAATTAAATAGATATAGAGTAAAAGTTCTTTGATCTCTTCAGAATGTTTGTAATGCAAAAGGATTTCAGAAGTATATTTTGGTTTTGACTATAGCGGTGAAGTCACTGCGAGAGAAATTCGAGAGTCAACTTGTCCAACGACGTTTGTGATGTCCTCTGTTCCCCCAAGAGCGGAAGTCAGTCGTAGCCGATCCGAGGTCCGTTATGTGCCAATAGGCGACATTCGAGCGATACGCTACCACCAGGCTGGCCCTCGTGCCGGCCGAAGGCGGCAGCGACGTGACTCACCGTGTCATCGTCGCAACAGGCCTTCCCAACTCCTTCGCCTCTGGCGGCGCGGCGCCCAGGTTTTGGTTCCTAGCTTGGAGGAAGCACGTTGAAGCGAATCGATCCGGTGCCATTAAATCCTTGATCAGGGGATTGGCTGTTACCCTGACGTTGTGGAATTTGATCGTCTGCGTCCGGAATATTTATCACCCCAAAACATCATTAAAACAATTGTAATCAACGAGTTAAATAAAAAAGACAGATTATTTATTTTGTAAATATAAATGCTGGTAGTTTTTTACTTTTAAATTATTATAAAAATATTACGGGGAAGTCACTGGTTTTTCCCAGCATAGGCGTTTTGACCGCGAAGAATCGGTAACGGCTGAATCGGATCAAAAACGCGCTTTCAAAATGAGTTTCTTCGCTTTTTTACAGCTATTATTTTGCTATGTCAAACAATATTATTTAATTAATATTTATATATTTTACACTTGTTTGCGGTTAACTATGCCCATATGGAGTTTGTAGTTTGAATGAAAAACATTCATATGATACTTAACTTACTTTTACGAGGGTTAAACATGACAAATTCAAGTACAAACAAGTGGGGGGCTACTAACGTTACCCCGCAGACCGCTGACGAGAGCCACAAGATTCTCCTCAAGGAGATCGGCGCCAAGTGGGGCAAGTTCTCCGAACAGGACACGGCTGCCATGAAGAGCAGGGACGATCTCGTCACCAACCTCGTCGCCAAGTACAGCATGGAAAAGGAACAGGCACAGCGCGGCTCTGCCAAGCCCGGCAACGAAACACCCGTTCGTGCCACAAAAGACGACCGGCTCCATGTCCGTCCCGAAACCCGCAAAATCACCGGTGTGACCGTTGTGATGCGCGACCTTGGCCGAACTATCCGCTGATGTCACTTCTTAGGTCTTTGATTGGTTTTCGGTACTTCGCCCTTAGGAGGCATCAATGGAACCCAAATCGACACAACCAAAATTTGAGGATGTCTACCAGAGGCATGAATTTGCACCCCTTGTGTTCGGGCTTAGTCATTTTGCATGCGTTCACTGGCCAATCGCTGGCGACGCAAACTCTTGTCCGCCCCGCGGGAGCACGGCTTACCCTGGATGAACTATCATCCCTTCGTCTTCGCCCCGTTCGATGGCTTGGCGGTCGCTTGCTTCCTGGCGCTGTTTCGTTGCCTTTGTCAGCGGCTTTCGATGGGCGTCCCGGCCAACGGGCGCTTCCGCGGGTGCCCGGTCTCGCTCCAACGCTGCGTCGAGTTCATTCGGGTCGACAGTCAACACCCTGGTAAGCACAGCACTGCCGGGCTTTCCGTGCAGGTGGAGCAGTGTGGATATCCGCCGGTAGGCGAGAAACGAGATGCCTGCCAGAGGCTCCTCATCCGTTTCCACGGTGTATGCGCCTGCCGGCAGTACCTCATCAAAGCCCCTGAGGGTGAAGGGCCTTCCAAAGATCACCGTCTTTCTGCTGGTGCGTATCGTCATCGGATAATCCCTGTTGCTAACTACGTTGCCTCAAATCAGTCGAACAATTATCGCGGCCAGGAAGCCAAGAACGATCAATGTGGCTGTCGTCCTGGCGCCTGACTTAACCTGCGCTGAGATCTGCATTGCACTGCCTCTTGGCTGGCGGCCTTAACCGGACCGATATCATCGGCAAATACCGACAATGGTGATTAGCACTGAACAGTTCTTTTCGCTTGCGCCACTGCATCCTTCAGGCTCGTGTAGCGAAAATCTCCATAGTGGAAATAGTCGACGGGGACCCGCGTGATGCCATACTTCGCCATTTCCTTGGCACGCGCCTTTTTGGGCTGCGGCGTCGGCTCATCGGTTGTCGGCGTGTCCTTGAGCTTGTCGCTGGGAGTGTCCGTGCTAGCAGCGCTATATGCCGAGGAAGATTTCTTGAAAGAGGACATATGAAATGCCTTTCATTATTTGCCGCATTTAATATATGGTATTCAGAGGAGTGTTTTAAAAGGTCCTAAACCGTATATTTCATAGATTATTCCATGAGGGGCACCAGAGCGACACAGATAATTATGCCCGCAGATGGGTATCCCGTCTAGGCGCGTGCTAGCGACGCGCCATTGCGATTCTGCGGATGCGCCTGCTCGGCTACCTTGATGCATTAAGCGCGCCGCACGGCAAAGGTTTTCGCAGTTGCTGATTTGCATTTCTGGGACTACGACCGTTATGTCTGATTTGGGTCACAAGCGGAAGTCGCGAACCACGTTTGTGATGTCCGTTAAGGCCCCGAAAGCGGAAGTCGCCGGACGCCGGTGGCACTTCCGCTTCGTGCCAGGAGCGGTCTTCCAGGGACGCACGTTCCGA
>CALZIL010000310.1:0-4455 GCA_945787495.1 uncultured Afifella sp.
TCTCCGTCGTCGCCATCATCTACACCTCGCTGGTGGCGCTGATGCAGGACGACATGAAGAAGCTGATCGCCTATTCCTCCGTCGCCCATATGGGCTTTGTGACCATGGGCATCTTCGCCATGACCACGCAGGGCGTGCAGGGCGGCATCTTCCAGATGCTTTCGCACGGCATCGTTTCGGCGGCGCTCTTCCTGTGCGTCGGCGTCATCTACGACCGCATGCATTCGCGCGAGATCGCCGCCTATGGCGGCCTGGTCAACCGCATGCCCTGGTACGCCATGACATTCATGGTCTTTACGCTCGCCAATGTCGGTCTGCCCGGCACGTCCGGCTTTGTCGGCGAGGTCTTGACCCTGGTCGGCGTCTTCCAGGTCAACACCTGGGTCGCCGTTTTCGCTACAACCGGCGTCGTCCTGTCGGCCGGTTATGCGCTCTGGCTCTACCGCAAGGTCATTTTCGGCAAGCTGGAGAAGGAGAGTCTGAAGGCGATCCTCGACATGAATCTGCGCGAAAAGGTGATTTTTGTTCCGCTGATCATCCTGACGATTCTGTTCGGTTTTTATCCGGCACCGATCCTGGATGTGACGGCAGCATCCGTCGACAATCTGATTACCCAGTACCAGGCCGCCATTGGCGCGGCCTCACAAACAGCACTGCTGGCGCAGTGACGGGGGCGGAACGTTCATGACCGAGATGGCGACACTGCCGAGCCTTGCCCCGCTGACCGTCGAACTGCTTCTGGCCGTCGGCGCCATGGTGCTCTTGATGTTCGGCGTTTTCACCGGCGAGCGCTCCGCGCCGACGATTACCGGTATCGCCGTCGCGCTTCTGGCCGTTGCGGTGCTGATGCTTGCCGTCATGGACAACAATGGCCTGACCTTCGACGGCGCCTTCATCATGGATCCCTTTGCCCGGTTCATGAAGATCCTGACGCTGATCGGTTCGGGCGTGGCCATTGCCATGTCGGTCGGTTATGCGCGGGCGGAGAAATTCGAGCGCTTCGAATATCCGATCCTCATCGTCCTCGCCACGCTCGGCATGCTGATGATGATTTCCGCCAACGACATGATCAGCCTCTATCTTGGGCTCGAACTGCAATCGCTGGCGCTTTATGTCGTCGCGGCGATCCATCGCGATTCCGTCCGTTCCACCGAGGCGGGCCTGAAATATTTCGTTCTTGGCGCATTGGCCTCCGGCATACTGCTTTACGGCATTTCGCTGGTCTACGGCTTTACCGGCCAAACCGGCTATGACGCGATCGTCGCCGCGCTTGCCGAAGGCCGCTCGACAGGACTGGTAATCGGCCTGGTCTTCGTTCTGGCCGGACTTGCCTTCAAGATCTCCGCCGTGCCGTTCCACATGTGGACACCTGACGTCTATGAGGGCGCGCCGACGCCTGTGACCGCCTTTTTTGCCGCCGCGCCCAAGCTTGCCGCCATGGCGCTGATCATCCGCGTTGTCATCGGTGCCTTCGAGCCGGTGACCGCCGACTGGCAGCAGGTCATCGCCTTTGTCGCCATCGCCTCCATGGTGCTGGGCGCCTTTGCGGCAATAGGCCAGACCAACATCAAGCGCCTGATGGCCTATTCCTCCATCGGCCATATGGGCTTTGCGCTGGTCGGCCTGGCCGCCGGCTCGAAAGTCGGTATTCAAGGCGTCATGGTCTATCTGGTCATTTATCTTGCCATGACGCTCGGCGCCTTTGCCTGTATTCTTGCCATGCGCCGCCATGACCAGATGGTGGAGGATATCGACGCTCTGGCAGGTCTTTCCCGCACCCAGCCGCTCGTCGCCTTTTGTCTGGCGGCGATCCTGTTCTCGCTGGCCGGCATTCCGCCGCTCGCCGGTTTCTTCGCCAAATATTACGTCTTCCTGGCGGCGATCGAGAAGGGGCTTTACGTCCTGGCCGTCATCGGCGTGATCGCCAGCGTTGTCGGCGCATTTTATTATCTGCGCATCGTCAAGATCATGTATTTCGACGAGCCGGACGGCGAATTCGACCCGATGCCGATGGAACTGAGCGCGGTTCTGGGCATCTCAGGCGTCTTCGTCATCGGCTTCCTGGTCTTCGCAGCACCAATCATCGCGGCCGCCGGTGCCGCGGCTGCCAGCCTGTTCTAGCGCATGACACGCACACAAACGGCGATGCCGGCGGTCCGGCACGTGGCGTTCGGCGACGTCGGCTCGACCAATGATGAAGCCCTGGCTCTGGCGGCGCGCGGTGAAACGCTGCCGCTTTGGGTGACGGCCCTCCGCCAGCTTGCCGGCCGTGGCCGACAGGGCGCACCATGGATATCGGAGGCCGGTAACCTTTACGCTTCGCTGCTGCTGGCCCGCAGCTTCGGCCTGCCGCAAGCGGCGCAATTGCCGCTGGTGACCGCGCTGGCCCTGCATGATGCGCTGGTCGCAATCCTTGGTCCTGATGCCGGGCTCGGCATCAAATGGCCAAACGACCTCTTGCTCAACCGCTGCAAGATCGCCGGCATATTGGCGGAATCGAAAACACTCGCCGACGGCCGGCCGGTGATCGTCATCGGCTGCGGCGTCAATTGCACCCATCACCCGCAAGGCACCCGCCATCCGGCGACCAGTCTTCTGGCCGAAGGCCATTCGGTGATTCCCGATGAGCTGTTCGCGGAGTTCTCAAGACACATGGCCGGCCGGCTGGCGGTCTGGGACGGCGGCGCCGGTTTCGGCGATATCCGCGCCGGCTGGCTTGATTGCGCCACCGGTCTTGGCGAGACGATCCATGTGCGGTTGCCGCAAACCACGATCGAGGGCGTCTTTGCCGGTCTCGATGCCGCCGGCCAACTGATCCTGCGACAGGCGACCGGCGAGCGGACGATCTCCGCCGGTGAGCTTTTCTTTGGCGGGGCGGAAGCGGAGAATGCCCTGTGAGCAAGCAGGACGAACTGGTCTTCGTGCCGCTTGGCGGCGTCGGCGAGATCGGCATGAATCTCGCGCTTTATGGCTACGGCCACGGCAAGACCCGCCAATGGCTCGCCGTCGACATGGGTGTCGCCTTCGGCAAGGACGACCTGCCGGGCGTCGATGCGGTGCTTCCCGATATCGGCTTCCTTCTATCGCAGAAAAAGAACCTTGCCGGCATCGCGATCACCCACGCCCATGAGGATCATTTCGGCGCGCTGTTCGACTTCTGGCCGCAGCTTGAGGTGCCCGTCTTCATGTCGCCATTCGCTGCCGGGTTGCTGGCCGCCAAAAAGGCCGGCGAGCCGGGCGCGCCGGACATACCGGTGAGGGTGGTAGAGCAGGGCGGCCGGATTACGGCGGGACCGTTCGAGGTTCGGCAAGCCGACCGACGAGGCCCGGTTCGCGGCGCTCGGCGAGGAGGGTGTCCTCGCCCTGATCTGCGATTCCACCAACGCCATCCGCGACGGCGTCAGCCCCAGCGAAGCCGATGTCGCTAGTGTCATGGAAGCCATGATCGCCGAGGCGCCGCACCGGGTTATAGTCACGACCTTCGCCTCCAATGTCGCCCGCCTGCGCACCGTGGCACTCGCCGCGCAAAAGGCCGGGCGCGAGGTCGTCGTCGTTGGCCGTTCAATCCACCGCGCGCTCGCCGTCGCCGCTGAGCTTGGCTACCTTGACGGCCTGCCGCCGTTTCACGACCAGGACGCCTTCAACCAGTTTCCCCGCAACAAGGTCGTGGCGCTGATGACCGGCAGCCAGGGCGAGCCACGCGCCGCACTTGCCCGCGTCGCCGGCGGCGGACACCGCGCCGTCAAGCTGGCGCCGGGCGACCGGGTCATCTTTTCCTCGCGCTCGATCCCCGGCAACGAGCGCTCCGTCAATGGCATCATCAACGCCCTTGTTGATCGCGGCTTGGAGATCGTCACCGACCGCGACGCGCTTGTTCATGTTTCCGGCCATCCGCGTCGCGATGAGTTGCGGCAAATGTATGAGTGGACCCGACCGCAGATCCTCGTTCCCGTCCACGGCGAGGCCCTGCATCTGCACGAACAGGCCAAGCTCGGTCGCGACGCCGGCGTGCCCGAAGTGATCGAAACCCGCAATGGCGGCATGTTGCGTCTGGCGCCGGGCCCGGCGGAGAAGCTGAAAGACGTGACCTCCGGGCGGCTTTTTCGGGACGGCAAGCTGCTGCTCGACCCGGAAACCGCCGGCATCGCCGACCGGCGGCGCATGAGCTGGTCCGGCGCCATATTCGTCAGCGTCGTCATGACCGCCGGCGGTGTGGTGGAAGACGATCCGCAGGTCGCCCTGGTCGGCCTGCCATTGACGGACAATGATGGCGAAACCTTCCAGACGATCGTCGAAGACGCCGTCGATGAGGCGCTTGATAACCTTCCCAAGGCCCGCCGTCGCGATGGCGGCGCCGTGCGCGACATCGTCCGCCGCGCCGTCCGTTCGGAGGTGGACGCGGTTTGGGGCAAGAAACCGCCGACCGTTGTTCTGGTGACCTATCTGGAGGCGTGA
>CALZIL010000310.1:4505-6412 GCA_945787495.1 uncultured Afifella sp.
TACCGCGACAAGATCGGCGCCACGGTGTCCGATCCGCAGCCACTGTCGGCTCACGGCGTCACCGTCGTGTTTGTCGAGCTTGCCAACACCAAGGTGGAGCTTCTGGAGCCACTTGGGGCCGACTCGCCGATTGCCGCCTTTTTGGCGCGCAATCCGGACGGCGGCATTCATCACATATGCTATGAAGTCGCCGACATCATCGCCGCCCGCGACCGCCTGCGTGCCGGTGGTGTCCGCATTCTCGGCGACGGTGAACCCAAAACCGGCGCCCATGGCAAGCCGGTGCTGTTCCTTCATCCGAAAGACTGTGGCGGCACGCTGGTTGAACTGGAAGAGGTCTGAAATCCTAAATGAGTCTGGTCAGCGCCCTGGCGATCTATTTCATCATCTGGTGGCTGGTGCTGTTTGTCGTTTTGCCGTTCGGCGTGCGCTCGCAGCACGAGGCCGGCGACGTCACGCTCGGCACCGAGCATGGCGCACCGGAGCGACCGCAGCTTGCTCGCAAATTCGCCATTACGACGGCCATCGCGGCCATCGTTTTCGCGGCCGTTTATGTTGCCTTTGGCGTCTATATGTTCAGCCTGGAAGACATGATCCACTGACTGCCTGCGATGCGGCGTTGGCCGATGGCGTAACCCTCAACAAATTATTGATTTCGGATAGACGTCCCGTTGTGCGTTAATTCCCTCGGCAGCAGGCGGACGCCGCAGAATTGATCGCGCTGGTATAACAGCCCAATGGAGGATAACTGCGATGTTTCGGTCCTTCGACAGACCGGCGATGACCGCCATTTCGATAAAGACCGTTGTGACGGTGCTTTTTTTCTTCTCGCTCTTCACATTCGGCAGTCTTGGCAATGCCGCTTATGCCAAGTGCCATGCCTCCGCGGCGCCCGGCGTGGATTGGCAAGATTGCCGCAAGCGCAATCTCATCCTGAAGGGTTCTGATCTCAGTGACGCCAATTTCGCCGGCACTGATTTTACGGCGACGGATCTGCGCGACACAAAGCTCACCGGCGCCGATCTGACCAAGGCGACAATGATGCGCTCCTACCTTGACGGGTCCGAGGCCGAAGGCGCGAAATTCGATAAGTTGCAGGGATACCGGACAAGTTTAGTCGGCGTCAATTTGAAGAACGCGTCATTCGTAAGAGCGGAAATGGCCCGTGCCGATTTCACCGACGCCGATCTGACAAATGCGAATTTCGAAAGGGCTGATCTCGGGAGGGCGGTATTCAAAGGCGCCAGCCTTACCGGCGCAAAATTTCCCTTTGTGAACTTGTCTCGCGCCGATTTTCGCACCAGCAATTTCACCGGCTCGATCGATTTTACCGGCGCCTATCTGTTTCTGACCAGATTTGAAGGTGTCGATCTTGGCGAAGCAAAAGGGCTTGAACAGTGGCAGTTCGACTTGTCCTGCGGCGATGACAAGACGCAGCTTCCGGCCGGGCTTGTCGCGCCGGCGAGTTGGCCATGTCGCCCCACGGAATAATTGCCGATCAAACCTGATCGGCGTTGGGAATGTAATCTGGCCGGGCGTGTTCACCCGTTTCCATGTCGAATGGTTCACGTCCGGGATCTGTTGATCCCAGGCAAACCGGACGAAAATCGAGGGCAGTGCGAAATCGGTAAGCCAAGCAAAAAAAGAGCAGGGCGAACCCTGCTCATAAAGACTACGCGATAAGCCAAACAGCAACCGTATGTCCGCCTTTCGGCAGTATCAGCCGATGTCCTCCCAAGACTTGGACCGCGATCAGACAAGAGCACACATGCGGTACCCTTTCTGATTGGACGGACACTAGCCAAATGTCGTCAGCTTGTCATCACCAAATTGCCGCCTTCGCCTCAATTTCTGGCATTTGCCGCCAAATTGCACGCTATACCAAGGAACAAGGATATGACCCGTTT
>CALZIL010000311.1 GCA_945787495.1 uncultured Afifella sp.
TCGATGGCGGCAAGGTCGCCCTGGACCAGGCCGGTGGTCACCGGGCGGATGTCGAGCCGGCCATCGCCGTTTACGATATAAAGTCTGCCGTCATGAAACGCGGAACGCGGCACTACGATGCGGTCATCGCTGGCACGGGTGCGGATCTCGATCTCCACGAACATGCCCTTGGTCAGCGGCGGACGCTCACCGGGTGACGCCGTGGCATAGGCCCCGTCGACGGCAACGATGGCGCCGATGGTGCGGGTCTTCGGATCGACAGTATCGCTGATGCGGGCAAAGCGGGCCGGCCATTCGATGAAATCGTTACCGGCGCGCAGACGAACGGTCGCCTCAAAGCCGATCGTCCTGATGATCTGCGCCAGGGACTGGGCGGTAATGACGTCCGGCAGGCCGCTGGGCGCACCGGCCTGGACCATGGCGCGGAACTGCGAAATGGGAATTTGCGCTTCGACCTCTGCGACATCGACGCTGTCGGCGGTCACCAGCGTGCCGCCGGTCTGGACGAACTGTTCGGCCTCGACATTGACCTCGGCGATCCTGGCATCGAACGGCAGTTTTATAAGGGTGCGGGCAAGATCGAGCTTGGCCGATTCCAGTTGCACCTGGTAGACAGCGATCTGCTCGCGCTGCACGGCGCGCTGGGTCGGCAGCAGGCGCAGGGCATTTTCCAGATCCTGGACTTTCTTGCGCTGGGCGAGCGTCTCGCGCTGCTCAAGTTCGAGAGCCGATTGCGCCAAAGTACCGCGTTCCAGGAGGTCCTGCTTGCGCGCCAGTTCGGACTGGCGCAGTTCCAGACCGCTCCTTTCGATCTTCAGCAGGTCGGTGGTGTTGGTCTCCGTCACTTGCAGTTCGGCCAGTTTTGCCTCCGCGGAGCGGATATTGGCCTGCGCCTGGCTGATGGCGAGGGTGAAATCGGCCGGCGAAATGCGCACTATCTCGGTGCCGGCGGCAAGGATGGCGCCCTTTTTGAGGCCGGGATGCACAGAAACCGCTTCGCCGGCGACCTGGGCGATGGCGCTCCAAACGGTCCCGGGATAGACGCTGCCGAAGCCGGTGACGCGCGGCACGAGCCTAACCGGTTCGGCGGAGATCACCCTGACGGCGCGGGCGCGTTCGGCGGGCGGTTTGCGCTCAGGCGCCTCGCGTCCGCTGGCCATATAGTACAAAACAGCAATGCCGATCAGTATCGGCGGGATGAAAAGCAGTTTTCTGACCAACAGCCTGACCCCTTGAAGTGCCCCTCAGGGCAATCTTTGATAGCGCACGCGGAGACAGATGTTACCTGCTGTTGCGGGTTCCGCAATCGTCAAGAGCATTGCCGGTCGCATAGGTAAGATCTTACCCGCGTGAAAATGACGGCGTCACCGTGCCCGTTGAGACATCAAGAATGCCGTGCCTGCGTGCCGACCGAAACGATGCACCTTAGGCGATTTGGCTCTAGGTCTGAAACGGGCCACAAACGGAAGTCGCGAACCACAATTCTGATGTCCGTCAAGCCCGCGAAAGCGGAAGTCGCCATCCATGGAGTTGATGGCCGTTATATGCCAGTTCCGGGCATGCGGGCGGCATTACGCAACCGCGACCACAACTTGGTTGCAGGCGCGGCCTTGAGCTGCCGGTCAGGCCATTTGACCCCCATCAATGCGCTGCCTCGGCGTTCTGCTATTTTCAAACAAATGCAGTTGGACATAGTCGCCTGGGGTAATAAGATTGAATAGAGATGGAGAGTGGCGTGGCAAATTGTAGAAATTGGGCGCTGGCGTTGGCATCGACCTTTGCCTTGTGGTCGGCGATCTCGTCGGTTGCGGGAGCAGCGGTGCCGGGCAGCGGTATCAGATCTGCGGTCGTAAATAGAACTTTGCAAAGCAATCAGGTCACCGACGTCCATCAAGACAACTGCGGTCCGAGGTGTTCTAACGGCCGGAAAATTAACCTATGTCCTCAGGGCGGCAGGAATGGTAACTTAAAGCACTTCCGCCGCTGTTGTGTCCGTCACGAACATCGGGATGGGCGCTTCAGCCACTATCAATGCGGCTTGTGGTATTCTTGGCCGTTTTGGTCGAGGGGTGTGCCGATATATACTTATGATAAGCATGACTATGAATATGACGACCTGCATGTTGAATATTGTCTGGGTAAATATAGGTCGTACGATCCGGCCACTGACACTTATTTAGCATATAGTGGACGTGTTCGGCGCTGTAGGAGCCCCTACAGCGACCAGTCCGATTAGAGCCTCTGCGGCTGAGATTTTGTTCCCGAGGCTCAGGATTGGCCGGAAGCGAATACGTCGTGAATGTCAATTCCGGGTCACAAACGGAAGTCGGCGGCTACGTTTGTGATGTCCGTTAAACCCCCGAAAGCGGACGTCAGATGTTAGCCGTTTGATGTCCGTTATGTGCCAGGAAGAGACATTCGAGTGCCTTCGCCACGACATGAATTCTTTGGCCCGGGACTGTAAATCTCTTGATTGAGGGAGACTGTGGCGGAGCGCCGCCTTGCTGCCATACTTAATACCCTTACTGCCGACATGGTCGGCTACAGCCGCCTATCACTTCTTGTTCAGAATGTTCATTCGTCGCCGTCGCAACAAAATACCAAAGCCGATGCCGGCGCCAAACTTGTGCGATCTATGCAGGTCGTCGAACAATCGACGGAGGAAATCATGAGAAAGGCAATTTCCGGAGCGATCATAGTTCTACCTTTGCTTACGGCGGCACAAGGCGCGTGGGCTTTCGACTGCAGCAACCGTTTTGCCCTCGCCGAGACCGCCATTGCGGACGCCACCGCAGCAATGGAAAAGATGAACGGTGCCATTGCAAAAGGGCTTGTTCACACATTGATCGATGACGCGAAGATGAAGTTGCATAGCGCCAAGCACAATCACGAGAAGCCGGCGGCGGGCAAATACGACCACGGCCGCGCCATCGCCAAGGCCAACGCTGCCGAGGGTTATGCTCGGGCGGCATTATTGCTTGCCAGCAAGTATTGAGCCCATTGGTGCGCTGGAGTGCGCAAACGCAGGTGATAATCGATGACGCGCGGCGTTCGCTTACTCCGGCCACAGCAT
Source organism: uncultured Afifella sp. (assembly GCA_945787495.1). Classification (GTDB taxonomy): domain Bacteria; phylum Pseudomonadota; class Alphaproteobacteria; order Rhizobiales; family Afifellaceae; genus CALZIL01. Next base: position 3,074 of record CALZIL010000311.1, read on the forward strand.
GTATGTTGCAGAACCAGCAATGGCGGCGGCTCAGCGCCTGAGATGTTCAAGGCCTATCAGGGCAACGAAACACAGCCAGATGCTGTGACCATGATTTGAACCACCCAGTCAAATGACCAAAGCATCGAATGTCCGCTTCTCTAATCGGGCATTGTTGTCAAGCTCCATATTCGGCTCGCCTTTTCGTTTCCGCCGCGCGGGTCACGCTTCTCTCCGTGGTCGGCCTT
>CALZIL010000312.1 GCA_945787495.1 uncultured Afifella sp.
ACCGGATCGGCCGTGACGGCAAGCTGCACGAAAACGAAAAGGCGGTCTTGCGTTTCATCGCCGAGCAATCGCCGGATGTCCATCCGAGCCTGAAGTCGCTGATCGACAAAGCCGCCTGATCAAGGCTTGCTCACGACAGAATTAAAAGCCGCTCCTCGGGGCGGCTTTTTTCGTCAGGGCTTGAGCCGGGCAATATGCACTTCCAGCGACCCGATCACCTTGCCCAATTCCTCGTGAACCCGCCGGGCCCTTGCCATATCGGACTTCAAAAGCGCCAGTTCGGACTGCAGCGTCTCGTCGGTCGGCGATTCACCGAGGCCGAAGATCAGCCATGTCGGCGAGACATTGAGAACGCCGGCAAGCATGGCCAGGCGGTTGGCCCTGGGTTCCGACCGGTTCGTCTCCCATGACGTTGCGGTCACGGTGGTGACACCGACCCGGCGCGCCAGTTGCGCCGTCGTCAGGTCCAGCGCCTGACGAGCGCGATGAATGCGGCCGCCGATCGTGTCGAGATCCGGCACTTCGCTGAGGATCGTTACAGGTCTGGGCTTCGGCTTTTTCGGCACGGATTTCCTCGTCGGTGTTTCGAACATCACCATATCGGAGCGGGCCGGAAATGTCCCGTTTTCGGGACGGGGGTTCGGCTTATCGCTTTGCCGTGCGAACCGCGTTTTCCAGCGCTTCCAGGAAGCGCGACCGGTCCCTGCCGGAAAAGCCGCGGTTGAAGCCGGAAATCTCACCGGTTTCGCGCAAAGTCTGGTTGAGATCGCGCATGGCCAGCGCCATGCCGATGCCGGCCTCTGTGAACGGTTTGCCGTCGTGGTTGAGCACCTGCGCGCCTTTCTTGAGACAGCGGGCGGCAAGGGGGATGTCGGCGGTAATGGCGATATCGCCGGCATCGATGCGCTCGGCGATCCAGTCGTCGGCGGCGTCCGGACCGTCCGGGACGACGACGATCCTGATACGCGGATCGCGGCTCGGCCGGATGCCGCCATTGCAGACGATGTGGACGATCAGCTCATGCCGGTCGGCAACGCGGATCACCTCGTCCCTGACCGGGCAGGCATCGGCATCGACGAAGATTTCGGGCAAATGGACTGTCCAGCGTTTGGGGTGATCATCGGAGAGGTTTTGATTGTTGCATCAGCCGGGGAAAGCGGAAAGGGCCGGGTCGCCGGTTGCCTCAGGTATTCAGTGCTGGCCGCCGGAGAACGCTGCAAACAGTTCACCCAATCTTTCTTTCGTGATGCCATCGTGTTGGTCGCCAAACAATGGGTGCTCGCGGCTCGCGTCGGCGATCCAGATTTTCGGCCGCTGATTGCCATTCTGCGGCAAGACCACGACCGGCAGGGCGTCTGTTTCTTCATAGCAGGGAAGCTGATTTGACAGATAGCCGGACATCGGCCCGAGGCTTTCCTGGTCCTGCGAGAAGGTCTCGGTGTAGCGGTGGTAATTCGGCTCGCTCAGAGTGCTCCAGACGCCGACACCAAAACGGTGACTGGTATCGATAACCGGCATCTCCAGAACGCCGCGGACAAAGAAGCCACAATCTTCGATCACGCAGGTATCGGGCGTGAGTGAATTGTTGTCGCTCAGGCCTGGCGTTTTGTCGGACCAGTAAACGGGGCTTTTGAACCCAAAATCGGGTATGCCTTCAATGACTTCGCCACAGCAGGCGCAGCGGAAGGCGAACGTGGTGTCTGGATCGGTCATTGCCCTGCCTAATAGACGACGACAGAGCGGATCGATTCACCGGCATGCATCAGGTCGAAACCCTTGTTGATGTCGTCAAGCGCCAGCGTATGGGTGATCATCGGATCGATCTCGATCTTGCCCTGCATGTACCAGTCGACGATTTTCGGCACGTCGGTGCGGCCCCTGGCGCCGCCGAATGCCGTACCGCGCCAGACCCGGCCGGTGACGAGCTGGAAGGGGCGGGTTGAGATTTCGGCCCCGGCCGGCGCGACGCCAATGATGGTGCTCTCGCCCCAGCCCTTGTGGCAGCATTCAAGTGCTGCGCGCATGACATTCGCGTTGCCGATGCATTCGAACGAATAATCGGCGCCGCCACCGGTCAGATCGACGAGATGGGCAACCAGATCGTCGCCGGCCTCGTCCGGATTGACGAAATGGGTCATGCCGAATTTCTCGCCCCATTGCCTCTTGGCCGGATTGGTATCGACGCCGACGATCATGTTGGCGCCGGCGAGCCGCGCACCCTGAATGACGTTGAGGCCGATGCCGCCAAGGCCGAAGACGACGACATTGGAACCGGGCTCGACCTTGGCGGTGTTGATCACCGCGCCGATGCCGGTGGTGACGCCGCAGCCGATGTAGCAGATCTTGTCGAAGGGCGCGTCTTCGCGCACTTTCGCCACGGCGATTTCCGGCAGCACCGTGTAATTGGCGAAGGTCGATGTGCCCATGTAATGCAGGAGCTTTTCACCGTTCAGCGAGAAGCGCGATGTGCCGTCCGGCATGACGCCGGCGCCCTGGGTGGTGCGGATTTTCTGGCAAAGATTGGTCTTGGGATTGAGGCAATATTCGCATTCGCGGCATTCGGGCGTGTAGAGCGGAATGACATGGTCGCCGTTTTTCACGCTGGTCACGCCGGCACCGGTGTCGACAACCACGCCGGCGCCTTCATGGCCCAGGATCGCCGGGAACGCGCCTTCAGGGTCGGCGCCCGACAAGGTGAACTCGTCGGTGTGGCAGATACCGGTCGCCTTGATCTCCACCAGCACTTCGCCGTCCTTCGGCCCCTCAAGCTGGACATTTGTCACCTCCAGCGGCTTGCCGGCCTCAACGGCCACTGCAGCGCGTACATCCATGATCATTCTCTCCCCTGATGGCTTGCCGGATTGGCGCGCAGGCTGGCAAAGTTCGCACGATGGTGCAACGGAAAGATCAGGATCGGGTTGAACCGCTCAGACGTTTGGCCAGCTTGCGGCGATGCCCTGTGGAGCCTATGCGTGAACAGGAAGGGGCGGGACGGTCATGTTCAAGAAAATCCTGATCGCCAATCGCGGCGAAATCGCCTGCCGGGTGATGAAGAGCGCGCGGCGGATGGGCATCGCCACCGTTGCCGTCTATTCAGAAGCCGACCGCGCCGCTTTGCATGTGGACTTGGCCGACGAGGCTGTGGCGATCGGGCCGGCGCCGGCGGGCGAAAGCTATCTGGTGATCGAGGCGATCATTGCCGCCTGCAAACAGAGCGAGGCGGAAGCGGTCCACCCAGGA
>CALZIL010000313.1 GCA_945787495.1 uncultured Afifella sp.
CCTGGTAGTGGACAGATGAGATTGTATCGCCACTAATCGCGCGATTTCTAACAAGTCAGACCGATCAGATAGCAGCGACCATTCAGTTCATTGGTTAACCAACCGTTAATTATTATCGACTCCACCGCGCACGAGATGCTATATTCATTTTTTGAAGTTGGATTGCGTTATGAGTTTACCGAGTACGATCGCCGATCTTCGCGCGAGTGGTCGAAATATAATCATCCAGTGCCTGTGCTGTAAAAGCCGGTTTCTGGCAAATCCTGTGACTATGCCAGGCAATGACTACGATTACGTCGAGACGCATCTGTTGCCCTGCCCTGACTGTCAGGAAAATGCTGCGACAATTATTGCTCAGACAACCATGGCTTATCCAAATTATCGGCGAAATGCCGGGCATTCTGCTGTTCGCCCCGAGCGCAATTTGCCTCACGCAAATCCCTTCAATGCCACTAGCACCAGAGCGAATTCCGACGATTGATCACGTATTTTGTATTCCTTCGGCATTGACTCCCAAGGTGGTTGTCCACAACACCGCTTTCAATCGGCTATCAACGCGCTTTACAATTAAAAAATGTGGAATCTAGCTCTAGTGACTCTGGTTGTAGCAATCGGATTGATGGTCGGCAGCTGGTATGGCCGTAAAACTGGCCTATTGTTCTTTTTGACCTCCTTGTTGTTAATCGCGATCGTCTACTACGATTTACGTGATTGACATTTGTATCGGGAAGGCAGATTAAATCCTTTTTTCTGCGGTTTGACTATTCGAACTAATCTGTTCTGATTCCTTATCGGTGACGCCGATCTGCTCAATCGTCGACAAGTAGGTGGTTTGATTGACGCCGTTGACCAACCTGATTTGAGATTTCCAGTTTTTTGATTGGAGCTTGCGGTTGAAGCACTCGTTGTAGCCATTCTCCCAAGGCGATCCGGGCTCGATGAAGAGCGAAGTCACACCGATCCGGCCGAGCCGTTCCCGCTCCGCCTGCGCTGTGAACGCCGATCCATTGTCTGGTCGGTGCTGGTCAAACGTTGCACAGAACCGACGTTTTGAGGTGCCAAGTCTGCCTGCGGATTCGATCAACAAACTGTGGTGAGACTGCTCATACTTCGATTTATACCTTCACGACGCGGCTCCAGTGATCGGCCGGTCGGCGGTGTCGTGGGTAACGAGCACGGGCTGCCTTCTCGCAGTCACCCATACCCGTCCTGGATCAGCAGGCCGCGCCGTCGGTAAAGCGCTCGTATGAGTTAACGGCTGATCCGGCTATGAGCAGCGGCCGATGAGCCGCGCGGCCTCCTCGCCCTCAAGCCAGGCCATGCGCCAAGGCAAGCCGCCGCTTATTCCGTGCCAGGTGCGGATCTTCGCCGGCAGGCGTTGCAGGAACTTGTCGTTGAGATTGTGGTCGGCGGTCTTAAATGGGGATCGCCTGCGGCCGAACCGGGTCCGCTCGAGCAGGACGATCTTATGAAAACCGATGCGGGCCCGGTTGGTCACGCAGACCCGGTCGCCGAGCCGCAGAAACACTGTGCAAGCTGAGGCGCAGACGGCGTCAAGTTGCAACTGGCGCACGCCGAGCCGTTTAAGCGTCTCAAGGTCGATAAGATATCGGGCGAGGAATCCGCCGGGATTATAACCGGACAGGCGCACGATGCCGGGCGTCACCCATTCCATGCCATATGGCAGCCGATCATCAGACGCCTTTACTGTTGAAACCATCGCTGCGGAGATCACCGCAACGATCGCCAGAACTCTCACCACTTCCGGTTCCCGTCAACTTACGCAACATTGTCCACGCATGACGGTAGAGCAAATCGGAGTCGGCAAGCAGCAAAAGTTAACAAAAGGTTAACAAATACACTAAATCTGCTGATAAATCAGGCATGGGAGTGCGCCGGGTGCGGTTATTCTGACGCCGGGCCGGCAAAAGGCAGCGGCCGATGTGTTGCGCGGCTTCCTCGCCCTTGAGCCAGACCATGCGCCAAGGCAGGCCGCCTCTGATGCCAAACCAAGTTCGGATCGTCGCCGGCAGGCGCTGTAAATACCGGTCGTTGAAATTGCGCTCGGCGACAATAAACCGCGACGGGACAGCCGTTGCCAGGCTAAATCACCCGGAAAAGGCGTGCCCTAGGAGAACCACGGCAAGTAATACGGCTACAGCGCCGCCAGCCCAGATGACGATGAACCAACGAACGCGTTTTAGGGCTGTTTTGCCTTCTGGCGCCATTGCTGTTACTCCGCTACGGTCTTCGCAAGTGTCATAATCAGGTATTTGCGCGGCTTGTAATGACCGCAGAATCCCCAAAAGTGAGCTTTCCGCAATAATTGTGGCTCTAGGCTATTGGATTTTAGCCAGAAGACGCAACCCTATACTCTTTCCCGTCGAGCGACGATAACTAGCATAAATTGCGACCTGCGGGGTCAGAACCTATCGGGACTCAGAACCGGTTCGCCGCTTTGGCCTCGCGTTGCCTCCCATAAATCCCGTGCCGCCTCAGCTGGATCGATTCTGCGCTTCTGCCACCATTTACGCTCCTCGCCATAACGATGGAGCTCCCTGTGGTGGCCGATGCAGAGCGGCACGGCAAACTCATCGGAGACTTTGCGTCCCATAGCCTTGGGCTGGGCAAAGGTCAGGTGATGGGCTTCAACTGGCCTGCGCCCGCAAACAAGACAGGGCTGTGACGCGACGAACTTGAGATGCGCTTTGTTTCGCAAGCGCCTCGGCTCCGGCAGGTTCAGCTGGCTTTTATCGATCGCGCTCCGTGGATTTGCCGAGGGCTTGGCGACGGTCTTGACCGCATGGCCATTGATACGCGGCTGAACTGCCTTTTGAGGCCATACAGCGTCCTCTTCTGATGGGGGCTCTGTATCAGAGGATGGCTCGGTCTGAAGATTCTTTTCTGGCTTGGCATAAAGCGAAAGGCCAAACGGGCTGCCGAAGGTGGAGAGCGCCCGCTTGGTGGCATCGGTTTCGGCCGCTTTGGCGGCCAGTTCATGAGCCTGTCCGGGGGTTGAGGCAATGGCCTCGCCGGCTCCTGAGCCCTCGCGGATCACCTGGTGTCTGTCGGTTCGCACGACAATACGAACACGGGCGAGATAGGCAGCAGCGAATTTTGCGCCCTGTGCCTGTCGCCAGACACATTCAAACCAGACCGTCTCACGGTTCCATGCGTCGTAGCCGAAGATCCGGTTGGCCTCCGAAATTGCGTGCCAGCCTTCCAAATACTGGAACT
>CALZIL010000314.1 GCA_945787495.1 uncultured Afifella sp.
AACCAGAGCCTGTCGGGCATGGACGACAAGCCGATCCGCTGGATCTGCGACGACGCCATAAAATTCTACGCCCGCGAGGTGCGCCGCGGCAATGTCTATGACGGTATCCTCCTTGATCCGCCGAAATTCGGCCGTGGCCCGAAGGGCGAAACCTGGGATCTGTTCGCCGATCTGCCGGGTATGTTGCGGCATTGCCGCGCGCTTGTTGACCGGCAATCCGGCTTTGTCATCCTGACCGCCTATGCGATCCGCGCTTCGTTCATCGTCCTGCACGAACTGACAGCGGAAATTCTCGGTTCCGGCGTCGAATCCGGCGAACTGGTTCTGCTGGAAGAAAGTTACGGCGACCAGCCCGGGCGGCGGTTGCCGACGTCGCTGTTTGCCCGCTGGCAGGCGGCATGAGGCGGGCGGCATGAGCGCCAAGGCGGGAACGGTCAAGACGGTCACCAGCCTGACCAATCCGCTGGTCAAGAGCCTGCGGGCGCTGCATCTGAAAAAACATCGGGATGAAACCGGCCTTTTCCTCGCCGAGGGCCTGCAACTGGTCCGCTACGCAATCGATGCCAACTGGACGGTCGAAACCCTCGTTTGTGCAGCCGGCAGTCTCGATCAACGAGCCATCGCCGATGCCGCGGCGCAAACCAAGGCGGCCGGCGGCACGGTGCTGCAGGTCCCGGCGGCCGCGCTTGCCAAGATCGCCCGACGCGACAACCCACAGACCGTTCTTGGCGTCTTCCGCCAGCGTTTCGGCAGCCTTGCCAAAGTCGGAGAGCCGCATGGCGGTTCCGGCCTGTGGGTGGCGCTCGACCGGATCCGCGACCCGGGCAATCTCGGCACGATTATCCGCACCGCCGATGCCGCCGACGCCGAAGGTCTTATCCTGATCGGCGAGAGCTGCGATCCGTTCTCGTCTGAGACCGTGCGGGCGACGATGGGCTCGATCTTCCATGTGCCGGTGGCGCGGGCCGGTGAAAGCGACTTTATCGATCACGCCAAAGCGACATCTGCGCGGCTTGTCGGCACACATCTGACGGGCGACGTCGATTACCGCAAAGCCGACTACCGGCCGCCCTCCGTACTGGTTATGGGCAATGAGCAAAAAGGTCTGTCGGACGCCTTGGCGGGTGCCTGCGATCAGCTTGTCTGCATCCCGATGGCGGGGCGCGCCGAATCGCTCAACCTTGCGGTCGCCACCGGCCTGATGATCTACGAAGCGCGGCGCGGCGCATTGATATGACCGGCGGCGTGCTTTAGTCGCCACCGTGCGATGGGCGGTCCCCTATACACCCGCCGCAACGCGCGATAGATCAGTCCTGACGTAATTCCGATCCCCGTGATGGCAGGAGACGCGCCATGACCGATTCGACATCGCCCGCCAAACTCGTCACCGTCTTCGGCGGCTCCGGCTTTGTCGGCCGGCATGTCGTGCAGGCGCTGGCAAGGCGCGGCTACCGGGTGCGCGCCGCCGTGCGCCGTCCCGATCTCGCCGGGCATCTGCAACCGCTCGGCGACGTCGGACAGGTCACCGCCGTGCAGGCCAATCTGCGTTATCGCTGGTCAGTTGATCGGGCGCTCGATGGGGCCGATGCCGTCGTCAATGCGGTCGGCATTCTTTACCAGGCTGGCCGCCAGAGCTTCGACGCCGTGCAGGCGTTCGGGCCGCGCGCCATAGGCGAGGCGGCGCGGGCCGCCGGCATCGAAAATATCGTCCATATTTCGGCGATCGGCGCCGATGCAGACTCAGATATCGCCTATCTGCAGTCCAAGGGCCTGGGCGAAGCGGGCGTGCTTGAAACGGCGCCGGATGCGGTCATCCTGCGGCCATCGATCATCTTCGGGCCGGAGGACGATTTCTTCAACAAGTTCGCCGGCATGGCGCAAGTGTCGCCGGCCTTGCCGCTGATCGGCGGTGGCGGGACGAAGTTCCAGCCGGTCTATGTCGGCAATGTCGCCGAGGCGGTGGCGGTGGCCATCGACGGTGGCGCAAGACCTGGCGCCATCTACGAACTCGGTGGACCGGAAGTCGTCAGCTTCCGTCAATGCCTGGAACGGATGCTTGAAGAGACCGGCCGCAAACGGCTGCTGGTACCGGTGCCATTCGGCGTGGCGAAGATCATGGGCAGGATCATGGGGCTTTTGCCGAAACCGCTTTTGACCGCCGACCAGGTGCGCATGCTGCAATCTGACACGACCGTGTCAGAGACCGCAGAGGCCGATGGCCGCACGCTGGTCGGCCTTGGCATTGCCGCAACGGCCATGGACGTGATTCTGCCGACCTACCTGGTTCGCTTCCGCGAGCACGGGCAGTTCGAACGCATCAGAACGAGTTGAAGCGATCCATTTCAGCCGACGAGCCACAGGCCGAGTAGCCCCGCGGAACCTACTATGATCCGCCACCAGGCGAACAACAAAAAACCATGCCGGGAGACATAATCCAGCAGATTGCGGACGACGATGACGCCGGCGATAAAGGCAGCGACGAAACCGATGGCGATCAGCGCCGCATCATCAGCCGAAATAACGTTGCGGTTCTTGTAGAGATCGAAAACGAACGCACCGGCCATGGTCGGCATGGCAAGAAAGAAGGAAAATTCCGCCGCCGAGCGCTTGTCGCAACCCATCAGCAAGGCGCCGGCGATTGTCGAGCCTGAGCGTGATACGCCGGGCACCAGCGCCAGGCACTGAAAAAGTCCGATCTTGAAGGCCACCCCGAGCGGATAGTGCATGGCGTCGGTATGAACGGGTTTTAGGTCCAGGCGATCGACGAAAGCGAGAATGACGCCGCCGATAATGAGGGTGGTGCAGATCAGGGCCGGCGCCTCGAACAGGACGGTCTTGATAAAACCGTGGCCGAGCGCGCCGGCGAAGGCCGCCGGCAGAAAGGCGACCAGTACGGAGAGCACGAAACGCCGGGCAGCCGGTTCGTCCGGCAAGGCCAAGGCGACCTTCCACAGCCGGGCGAAATAGACCGACAAGATCGCCAGGATGGCGCCGAGTTGAATCAGCACCTCGAAGGTCTTGCCGGTTGAGCGAAAATCGAGAAAATGTCCGGCGAGCAGGATATGACCGGTCGACGACACCGGGATGAATTCCGTCAGGCCTTCCAGAAATCCGAGGAAAACAGCTTCCAGAAGCGTCTCACCACCCATTGCGGTCGCATCTCGCCTGAATTGTGCCCGAATCGGCTAATCCGTTAGGGTGCTTACCATGATGCGTCCGGCTGAGCTTGTTGAGGAGCGGTTCTGGGAGCGTCGCGAGGATTTCGTGATCATGAACCCGGCGGCCACCCTGCCGGTGCTTGTGGAAAACGACGGGCCGCCGATCTGCGGCGCCTGGCCGGTATCGGAATATCTCGACGAAACGCGCGGCTTTGCGCTCGCCGAACACCGGCTGCTGCCGCCCAATGCCGACCAGCGGGCGGAAGTGCGCCGGTTGACGGAATGGTTCCTGGTGCAATTCGACGCAGAGGTGACAGGCTTTCTGGTCGAGGAAAAGGTCATCAAGCGTGAACGCGCCAGAGCGGGTGGCGACGGCGCGCCCGATTCCGGCCTGTTGCGCGCGGCGCGTTCCAACATCCGCATGCATATGCGCTATGTCGATCATCTGATCGAAACGCGGCGCTGGCTGGCGGGCGACCGGCTCACATATGCCGACCTTGCCGCCGCCGCGGCGATTTCAGTGGCCGATTTCATGGGCGAGGTGCCATGGCCGGAAGCCGAAGAAAGCAAGGACTGGTACGCGCGGGTCAAATCGCGGCCGGCATTCCGGGCGTTGCTGGCCGACAAGGTGCGCAGCATCACGCCGCCGGCACATTATTCGGATCTGGATTTCTGACCGACGACCGCGCCGCGGCGCTGCTTCATGGCCTGGCAAAGGCGGAAGGCTTCGATGTCGTCGGCATCACAGGTCCCGACGCCATTCAATCCGCGCCTGCCGATCTCAGGGCCTTCTTGCAGGCGGGCCATCACGGCACGATGGACTGGCTGGCAGGGACCGCGGAGCGCCGTGGCAATCCCCGCACGCTGTGGCCTGACGTCCGCTCCATCGCCCTGTTCGGGCTCAATTACGGCCCCACCGGCGATCCGCTTGTCACACTGGCCGACCGGCAGGCAGCGACAATCTCCGTCTATGCCCGAAACCGCGACTATCACGACGTCATCAAGGGCGCGCTGAAGCGCATCGGCTCGCGCTTTGCGGCGCAGGCAGAGGCGGAAATCAAGGTCTTCGTCGATACTGCGCCGGTGATGGAAAAGCCGCTGGCGGCGGCAGCCGGACTCGGCTGGCAGGGCAAGCACACAAATCTGGTGTCGCGCGAGCTCGGGTCGTGGCTGTTTCTCGGCGCCTTGTTCACCACCGCCGAACTGCCGGCCGACGAGCCGGAGGTCGATCATTGCGGATCATGCCGCGCCTGTCTCGACATCTGCCCGACGGACGCCTTCCCGGCGCCTTACCGGATCGATGCGCGGCGCTGCATTTCGTACCTTACAATCGAGCACAAGGGGCCGATCGAGCGGGCGCTCAGGCCACTTATGGGCAACCGCATCTATGGCTGCGATGATTGCCTGGCGGTGTGTCCGTGGAACAAATATGCGCAAGCTGCCGGGGAGGCGAAGCTGCAGGCCCGCGACGACCTGATGGCACCACGGCTGGCCGATCTTGCCCGGCTCGACGATGCCGGCTTTCGGCGATTGTTTTCCGGCTCGCCGATCAAGCGGATCGGGCGAAATCGCTTCATCCGCAATGTGCTGATCGCCATCGGCAATTCGAGTGAGCCGGGTCTGATCGGTGAAATCCGGCCGCATCTGAGCGATCCCGATCCACTGGTGCGCGGTGCTGCCGTCTGGGCACTGTCACGGCTTGTCGAACCGGCCGCCTTCGCCGCGCAAGCGCATGCCGGGGGCGAAAACGATGCCAGCGTTGCCGATGAATGGGCCGCCGGGCTTAACGCCAGACTGGGAGCGGCGTCGTGAACCTGTTCGTTTTCGGCATGGGCTATTCGGCACGCGCCGTGCACCGGCGCATGGCGGCGCGGCTGGACCATATCAGCGGCACGACACGGTCAGCGCAAAAGGCTGCCGGCTTGGAAGAAGGCGGCATTGAAGCATTTGTTTTCGATGGCGCCAGGCGCGATCCGAGAATTGCCGAGGCGCTGCCATCGGCCAACCATGTGCTGGCCTCCATCGGCCCGGATGAAACCCTTGATGGAGTTTGCGACCCGGTACTGCGGCATTACCGGAATGACCTTACCGCGGCGCGACCGGTTGCAATCGTCTATCTCTCCACTGTCGGCGTCTATGGCGACCATGGCGGCGCTTGGGTGGACGAGGAAAGCCCCTGCCGCCCAGTGTCGAAACGATCGAAGTGGCGGCTTGCGGCTGAGGCAGCTTGGCAGCGATTTGCCGCAGAGACCGGCATACCGGTCGCGATCATCCGGCTGTCGGGCATTTACGGGCCGGGCCGCGGACCGTTCCAGAAACTGAAAGAGGGCAGCAGCCGGCGGATCATCAAGCCCGGTCAGGTCTTCAACCGCATTCATGTGGACGATATCGCACAGATCACCGAGGCGGCGTTCGACCGCCGCGTGTCCGGTCTTTTCAACGGCACCGACGATGAACCGGCACCGCCACAAGATGTCATCGTTCACGCCGCCGGACTGCTGGGCATCGAGCCGCCGCCGGAAGTGCCGTTTGAAGATGCCGATCTATCGGCGATGGCGCGGACATTTTATGGCGAGAACAAGCGGGTGCGGAACGATAAAATCAAGACGGAACTGGGTGTCAGCCTTACCTTTCCAACCTACAGAGAGGGACTTGCGGCAATTCTTGCAGCGGAATGACAATCGTAGTCACGATCGATGTCCGACGATGGATCGAAAAAGCCCGCAGCGCTGACGCGCCGCGGGCTTGTTTGTTTTCGGCGGTGATGCCGGAGTTTATTTGTCCTTGTTCTCATCCTCAGAATCAGCAGTTTCGGCGTCAGTGTCCTTAGCGGCCTCTTCTTCAGCAGCTTCAGCCTCGGGGGCTTCTTCAAGAGCTTCAGCTTCAGGGGCCTCTTCGGCCGATTCAGCCTCGGCCGCTTCCGCATCAGCAGCTTCAACCTCCGGGGCTTCCGCGTCGCCATCTTCAGCCTCAGCAGCTTCATCTGCTTCCGGCTCGTCGTCATCGCCTTCACGCTGCTTGAGCGCAGCACCGAGAATGTCGCCAAGCGAGGCACCGGAAGCCGTCGAGCCATACT
>CALZIL010000315.1 GCA_945787495.1 uncultured Afifella sp.
AACGGCCTGTCGCGACCGCATTAGACCGTGATGAAAAAGACAGACCAATGCCGCTCTGGAACGGCTGTCGGCGGCTTGGAGCGAGCGAATTTCTGCTCCTGAACGATCATCCGCATTCGTTTGATGGGCGATATTTTGGTCCGGTTGAGCGCATTCTGATCTTCGGCCGCGCCGCTCCGCTTTGGAACGATGATCCGGCGGACTGAGGCGATCCCTGAATGAATAAGTGTGAGACAGCGGGTGAGGGAGGGAACGCGGGCCCGGAGGGCAAGATTGAAGCACCGGTGCAATGGCCCCGTATTGCTGAGGTCTGCACATCATTTAGGCCTGCACCAACACTCGCGCTTTACCGTGCAGGGAATTTCGGCAAGTCATTGAATTTGTGCCGAAATACTAGGTGCATGTCGTCTGATGGATGATGATTTTATCCCCAAGCTCGGCCGGCCGAGATCACGCGGCAATGCCTCGGCCAGGCGTTATCTGAATCGCGTCAGGCAAGCCGTCGAGAACGCCAAGCCGGGACGCAACTCAACGTTCGCCAAGCGTCCCCGCTTTACCGGCGTCAGGATCGGTCGCGGCGTTGCTGCCGGACACATGCTGGCCGCCCGCTCCCACCCGTTTGCGAAACTCCGGTCTCGCCGCGTTGTGGTCAAGGTCAATGTTGCGCGCATGAAGGGGCAGGGGATCGGTGCCGCCAAAGCGCATGTCAATTACATCCAGCGTGACGGAGTCGACCGCGACGGATCGCCGGGGCACCTCTATGATGCGACGAGCGATGACGCCGATGGCAAGGCATTCATGGAGCGCAGGGAAAACGACCGCCATCAGTTCCGGCTGATCGTTTCGCCTGAGGATGCCGATGAGCTCGGTGAACTGAAAGCCTTCACGCGCGAATTCATGAACCGCGCCGAGCGTGATCTGGCGACCAAGCTCGACTGGGTCGCGGTGGACCATTTCAACACCGACAATCCGCACACCCATATCGTCATTCGCGGCAAGGAACCGGGCGGCGAAGATCTGGTGATTGCCAGGGACTACATCACGCAAGGGTTTCGCCGTCGCGCCAGCGAGATCGCGAACGAAGAGCTTGGACCGCGCGCGGACCGAGAAATTGCGCGGATGCAGCAGCGCGAGGTCGAGAAGGAACGGTTCACGTCGATCGATCGGGATTTGCTGTCGCTGTCCGATGAAGATGGTGTCGTATCAATCACGACCAGTCGCGGTGCGCACGGCAGGTTTCGGCGGGCGCTCATCCTGGGCCGGCTGCAAAAACTCAAAAAGCTCGGGCTTGCCAAAGAAGGCACCGCAGGGAATTGGCACCTATCCTCCAATCTGGAACCGTCGCTCCGGCGCTTGGGTGAACGCGGAGACGTCATCCGCACCATGCAGCGGGTGGTTGGCATCGACAAAGGCACGTCCAGCTTCGGAATTTTCGATCCGGCGGGCGGTTTTCAAAAACCGGTCATCGGTCGCGTTATCGCGCACGGAGGTTCGGACGAACTGAAGAATGCTCGCTATCTGATCATCGACGCATCGGACGGTCGGCAGTGGTATGTGGACGCCGGTGTCATGGAGCCTGGATCTGTTCCGCCTGTAGGGGCGATCGTCGAAGCGAAAATTCAACGCGCCGAGGTCAAACCCGCAGACCGCACGATCGCCGAGATCGCGGCCAAATCTGCCGGGCAATATTCGGACGATTTGCACGCTGCGCATGATCCAAATGCGAGCGCCGAGTATAGAACAGCGCACAAACGACGCCTCGAAGCGCTTCGCCGCGACGGGATTGTGACACGAAGACCCGACGGAACGTGGCTGGTTCCGCACGACTATATGGACCGGTCTGGCAAATTCGAAGTCCGGCGCAGTCGTGGAGCTCGATTGCAGGTTTTGTCATGGCTGCCGCTTGAAAAGCTCGCGGAACGTGAAGCGGCCACCTGGCTTGACCGACCGGATGCAACCAACATTGCCAAGGCCGCACGGGTTGGTTTCGGGGAGGATGTCAAAAAAGCGCGAGAACGCCGCCGTCAATGGTTGTTGGCGCAGGGAATTGTCTGGAAAGTCGACCAAGTCTCGCAAGATCAGTTGGCGCGCATGCGACAAAGCGAACTCAGGGAAGCCGCCAGCGCTATTGCCCGCCGCACCGGCAAAGCTCCGGTTTCTCCCGGCGAAGGGAGTCGAATTGAAGGCATCTTCACCCGGACAATTGACCTCGCCTCGGGGCGATATGCTGTCGTTGAACGATCGAAGGAATTCTCGCTCGTCCCGTGGCGTCCCACTCTGGAACGCCGCCGCGGAACGAGTGTTGCCGGCATTGTGCGCGGAGGCCACATCAGTTGGTCGGCCGGGCGCAAACGAGGGTTGGGTATCGGATAGCAGTCCCTGATAGCTGCGAATGGCTGTTCCTCATTTTAAACATGGTTCAACGATGCGTTCAGAACGTCCGTTGTGCTGCGCACACCAGAGGAGGCCCGCCAACGTCTCCTTCGGGTCACGAGCAGACTTCGTCGGTTGCCGCGCCCATGTCCGTTAAACCCCCAGAAGCGGAAGTCGGGAACCGTTCCAGCGTCGACGAGCAATGCAGGAAGGTGCTGCGCCTGACAAGCGGGAGTGGCTGCATCTCACATCCTCAGCAACATTGGGATCATTCCATTCTGCTCCCGGTTTGCGCTACGCCACGCCCGCTGCACGCTTCAGCCTGCCGCGCCGCGCCTGCGCGAGCAAGATGAGGACCACCGCCTCCAGCAGAAGATAGACCGCCGCCGGCCCGGCAAAAGTGAGGTCGCCGACCAGACCGACGGCCACGAAGACCCCGATTGCCAGGTTGCGCACCACAAACTCGGTCATTACGGCGAAACGGTCACCGTTGGACGAGTACAACACCCGGCCGACCGCTGTGCCGAGCGCCAGCGCCAAGCCGAGGAAGACCGCCGCCGATAGCGCCATCTGCGGCAGCACCGCCAGCACCGCGGCCTGCTCAAGCCACAGAACGGCGGCAAGGATCGCCAGAATCATCAGCGCCGAGACCATCCTCAGCCGCTCCTCCCACCGTGACACAAGCCCGGCCGCATAGGCGCGCACCGCCATGCCGAGTGCGACCGGCACGACGATGACGCCGATCAGCTTGAGCGCCAGGGCTGCGGGCGAAACGCCCTCGGCGATCGTTTCAAATCCAAGCCAGCGGATCGCCGCCAGCGCGCCGGGCAGGGTCAGGCTCGCCAG
>CALZIL010000316.1 GCA_945787495.1 uncultured Afifella sp.
GCCAACGCCCAAAAGCCGGCAGGACCACCGCGAACAGCAAGCCGACCAACAGTTGGAACCGCATCCGCGCCGCCAGCCGCGCGATACCGGACCGCAGCGTAGAGGTTCGGCCCAACTCAGCCAGACGCTCTTGCCGGGGCGTGGAGAACGGAACCATATCAGCGCGGGCCCTTCGCCCGCTTGACCGCCGCCGGTTCGTCACCCGCATCGGCCTTATGCGCTCGCGCATCGTTTCGGATCGCTTCATCTGGCAGGCGGCCGTACGTGTCTTCAAGCCGGACCATATCGTCCTCGCCAAGATAGGACCCCGATTGAACTTCAATCAGCTCCAGTAGATCCTCACCCGGATTTTCCAGCCGGTGTACGGCGCCGCAGGGGATATAGGTGCTCTCATTTGCGGACAGAGTGAAAACACTGTCATTACAGGTTACTTGCGCCGTGCCGTTCACAACAATCCAATGCTCGGCCCGGTGATGGTGATATTGCAAAGACAGGCTGGCGCCGGGCTTGACGGTAATGCGCTTGACCTGGAACCGCTCGCCGCGATCGATGCTTTCAAAGCTGCCCCAGGGCCGCTTCACTCGTCGGTGACCTTGCGCTTCCTCACGCCCCTCCCCCTTCAGCGCGTCAACGATACCGCGAACCGCTTCGGCGCGGTCCTTGCGCGCCACCAGCAGCGCATCAGGCGTATCAATGACAACTAGGTCGTCAAGGCCGAGCGCAACGGTGAGACGGCCCGGGCTGTAAAGATAGGTATTATGGCAATCAACGAAGCGGATATCGCCCTCGCCTCGGTTACCGCGCCCGTCGTCCGGCGATGGCACCGCCGCGACCTCGGCGACCGCATTCCACGATCCGACATCGCTCCATGAGCCTGCAAACGGCAGAACGCCGATCCGGTCATGGTTTTCCAGGACAGCATAATCAATCGAGATCGCAGGGCTGGCCGAGATCGCTTGCCCGTCCATGCGCAGGAACCGGCCATCGGCAGCAAGGCTGGCCATCGCCGCCTTGCAGGCGTCGACAACCGCCGGCGCATACCGCGCCAGCGCCTCCAGCAATTTGTCGGCCCGCACGACGAAAATGCCGGCATTCCATAAATGTCCGTCGGCGATCAGCTGAGTTGCGGTTTCATGATCTGGTTTTTCGATGAACCGCTGCACCTGATTGCCGGCAAGCCCATCGCCGAGCGCGGCGCCCGCCGCGATATAGCCATAAGCGGTCGAAGCGTGATCCGGGGTCACGCCGAGTGTCATCCACCAACCGGCTTCCGCCGCCGGCACGGCTTCACCGACGACACGCGCAAAGGCTTCGCCGTCGGCAATATGATGGTCAGCAGGCAGGCACGTCAGAACTGCATCGCGATCGACCGAAAGTGCCCACAGCGCCGCGCAGCCGAGGGCTGGCGCGGTGTTGCGCGGCGCCGGCTCCAACAGCAACTTGGCATCGACCCCCATCGCGTCTAGCGTATCCTGCGTCAAGAACCGGTGCATCTCGCCGGCAACACACAGCAACCGCTTATCGGGTGCCAACAGCCGGGCGCGCGCCAGCGTCATTTCCAGAAGGCTTTGATCGCCGGCAATCGACACGAACTGTTTGGGATATTCAAGCCGGCTGAGCGGCCACAGGCGGGTGCCACTCCCGCCGCAAAGAACGACGGCGAAAAGATGCTGATGAGCAAGTCGAGACGGTTCGGTCATCGTCATCCGTGCGCCGGCTGCGCTAAAGGCGCGCTGGACTCAGAAAAAGTGGTTTTGTGCAGGTTGGGCGCGCTACCGCACTTCGGGTGACACAGCATCCTATTCATCTCCCTTTCGGCAGGATCGCGTTTGCCAGCCGGTGCCGCCTGCACCGCTAAGCTGCCGAAACTGCGGAGCCAGTCTCCGACCTGACGGGAACCTGCCCCCCACTCACCATTACGCTGCGTCCGGCAGAAAACGGCTAAGCAACACTGGCGGGATTGTGATGCGGCCGTCAGCTCTTTGGGTGGTGATTCCATAAGCTCCCCAGAGGACTAGGCTGATTATACCGATTCGGGAAAAAATTTATGGAAACACCCCGAATTCGGTCCGTCACGTCGAGACCGAGCGGCTTTGCGACTGCGCTGCGCCAACACCCAGGATCATCGCATAAGCCATCGCA
Source organism: uncultured Afifella sp. (assembly GCA_945787495.1). Classification (GTDB taxonomy): domain Bacteria; phylum Pseudomonadota; class Alphaproteobacteria; order Rhizobiales; family Afifellaceae; genus CALZIL01. The sequence continues at coordinate 2,143 of CALZIL010000316.1, forward strand.
ACGGCCTGGATTTGGGCACTGAAGTCGGCGAGCGCGTGGACTGCCAGAACGATGGTGGCGGCAACAGCAATCCCCGGATATATCGCATTCCTGCGGCGCTGAAAATAACCACGCACCACAACCGCAAAGACGAGTAACAGACTGAGCAGAAAAACCAACGCCACCGGAATCCCCAGCCCCAGAATAAGCTCTAGATAATCGTTATGGGCTTTGTCCCAAACAAGCTGGCTGTACAGCTCCTCATTGCGGTAGAGGGGGTAAATGTCCTGGAAGGTTCCGTAGCCGGAGCCCAGCAATGCGTTGTCCTTGATTGCCTGGAACGTGGTCTCATAGACAACCAGCCGCTCTTGCGCCTGCAGGCCGGTCACGGCGAGCCGGTCGGTAAAACGCGCACCGGTCATCTGAAAAACCGTAACGAGCAGGATCGCGATGCCGAGAAGACTGGCAAACCGCGCCGATCCGCCGCCTGCAGCCGACCGCCTGATCGCGGTCAGGACGAGCAATGCGGAAACTCCGGCCAGCGTCGCTAGGATTCCGCCTCGCGAAGTGGTCATCAACAAGGCTGTCAGCGGCAGGACAAATGCAACGATGGCAACACCGAATCGCGCCGAGAACGCAGCAATGATTGTCATGGCGCGGTAGCGGAAACTGTGGCCGGCCTGGACAAAGCGCTCGCGTCGGATCTGGCGCAGCAAAACTGCAGCCCCGACAATGCTAGCCAAGCCGAAATAGGTCGCAGCACTGTTGCGGCTGATGAACGCCGACGTCAGGGTGCCTCGCGAACCCACGTCGAGCCACAAAATCTTTTCCCAGTCAAAGGCAAAGCGGAAGAGGCCGTAAAAAGCATAGATACCGGCCGAAAACAGGAAGGCCTTGATCAGAAGACCGGCCGAGGCGGAGCGTTGAGCGAGGATGAACGCGGCGAAAAACACCGCACCATAGGTTGCCAGCCGCATCAGGCCGGCACTGGTTTCAGCCGCATTGACGCTTAAGCGGACCTGGCCGTCACCCGA
>CALZIL010000317.1 GCA_945787495.1 uncultured Afifella sp.
TTCATCGACATGGTCTTCGAGATCCTCGACGATCTTCAGCACAAGCAGGGCAAGACCATCGTCATGGTCGAACAGAACGCCAAAAAAGGCCTGGAATTCGCCAATATCGGCTACGTGCTGGTCTCCGGCCAGGTGGCGATCGCCGGCACCGGCGACGACCTGCTTGGCAATCCGGATGTGGGGCGGCTGTTCCTCGGCGGCTAGGCGCGAACGGCCAATTGAGTTTTTCGGGTAATTGATCGCGATCATACGCATCGCTTCGATCGGACGGCAGACTGGCGGCCAGCTTGGTCAAGCCATGGCCGGTCGGTGATGCCGCTCGATATGTTTGCCACCTTTCCGCTTGCCGTCAATGTCGGCCTTTTCGCATTGGTCGCCGGCGCCGTCTGGCTGGCCGGAACGCGGCTCGCCGCCTTTGCCGACGAAATCTCCGACCGGCGGCGCATGGGCAAGGCGGTGATGGGCCTGGTCTTTCTGGCGACGGCAACGTCGCTTCCGGAAATAGTGACGGCCACTACAGCGGCGCTTGCCGGAAATGCAAAACTTCTCCTGGCCAACATATTTGGCAGCGTTACCATGCAGACCGCCATCCTCGTGGTTGCCGATGCTTTCGCCGCCGGCGCCGCAATCACCTTCTATCCGCGCAAGCCGGTGCCGATCCTGGAAGGGGCACTGCTGATCCTGCTTTTGGCGCTGTTGCAGGCCATTATCCTGTTCGGCGAGCGGGCGCTCATGTTTCATGTTGGCTTCGGCGCCTGCCTCGTGGCGATCGTCTATCTCGTGGCAATCCGCATGCTGCGCCGGTTTGACGAAAAGGAGGCCTGGCTGGCGGTCGAGTTTCCGGAAGAAAGCGGCGACCCGCCGGTCTATCCCTGGCACGTCGCGCTGGCCAAGATCACCATGCCCGGCCTTGTCGCGCGGTTCGCCATCGCCAGCCTGGTCATTCTGGTCTGCGGCGTCCTGCTTGTTGCGCTTTCAGTTCAGAACAGATCGCCCGCCAGTCCGGCCTCGGCCGGAGCTTCATCGGTGTCACCTTTCTGGCCGCCTCCACGTCGCTGCCGGAACTCAGCACGACGATCATGGCCGTGCGGCTGCGCTCTTACACAATGGCGATCTCCAATATTTTCGGCAGCAATCTGATCATGATCATTCTGCTGCTGCCGGCCGATCTCCTCTATACGGAGGGGCTTGTGCTGGCTGAGGCCGATTCCATTGCGTCCTTTGCGATCATCACCGGCATAATCGTCACGATCATTTATGTGATCGGGCTCGTTATTCGCTCCAGGCGCACGGTTTTCGGCGTCGGTGTCGATTCGCTGCTCGTGCTGGCGATCTATATCACCTCGCTGTTTGTCGCTTTTCAGCTTCGCTAGCGGATACGGTTGGTCACGCAGAACGCGATGGCGGTCCCTGGCAATTGACCGGGGTCATGGCGCAACTACCCCGCGGACAATCGGGGCAATAACGAACAATGGAGGACGATATGGCAACGAGGGTAACCGCTGTGCAGATCCGCTCACGGATCGCTGCCAATGTCGACGAATATGCCGCCGAAGTCCTGCCGCCGCGCGGATTGCATTGGCGCATGACATGAAACTCGACCTGCTCATGAAGGTGTTGCCCGATCCATGTAAGCAAGGTCGAAACAGCCGCCTCACGCAGCGTCCGCCGGTTGCTGTTCGGCGACAATAGCTTCGGTCGCCACAAGAATGCCGGCCACTGACGCGGCGTCCTGGAGCGCTGTCCGGACGACCTTGGTTGGGTCGATGATTCCGGCTTCGAACATGTCGCGGTATGTTTCTGTTTGTGCGTCGAAGCCATACGACGGATCGTTCTTCTCAATAAGCTTTCCGACAACAACCGCGCCATCGATACCGGCGTTCTCAACGATCTGCCGCAACGGAGCTGAAAGCGCCCGCCGGACGATCTCAACCCCCGTCCGCTGGTCCTCATCGGCCAAATTCAGGCTGTCGAGTGCACCAGTCGCATAAAGCAGCGCGACACCGCCGCCGGGCAGAATTCCCTCCTCGACCGCTGCCCGTGTGGCATGCATGGCGTCATCCAGGCGATCCTTGCGCTCCTTGACTTCAAATTCGGTGGCACCACCGACACGGATTACGGCAACGCCTCCAGCCAGCTTGGCAAGGCGTTCCTGCAGCTTCTCGCGATCATAATCGGACGCGGTGGATTCAATCTGCTGGCGGATCTGGCTGCAACGGGCCTCAATATCCTTCTTGTCGCCTGCGCCGGCAATGATCGTCGTATCATCCTTCGTAATCGTAACCTTCTTGGCCTGGCCGAGCATGCCGATCTTGACGTTTTCGAGCTTGATGCCGAGGTCTTCTGATACGACTTTGCCACCGATCAAGATCGCGATGTCCTCCAGCATAGCCTTGCGCCGATCGCCGAATCCGGGAGCCTTGACGGCGGACACCTTCAATCCGCCACGCAGCCTGTTCACAACGAGGGCAGCGAGCGCCTCGCCCTCAACGTCTTCAGCAATGACCAGCAGCGGCTTCGATGATTGCACGATGGATTCAAGCAAGGGCAGCATCGGCTGAAGGTTAGACAGTTTTTTTTCGTGCAGGAGCACATAGCAGTCCTCCAGCACACAAGTGAGCTTGTCGACGTCGGTGATAAAATAGGGTGAGAGATAGCCGCGATCGAACTGCATGCCCTCGACCATGTCGAGTTCAGTTTCAAGGGATTGTGCTTCCTCAATCGTAATGACTCCCTCCTTGCCAACCCTGTCCATGGCATCAGCAAGGAGTGCGCCGATTTCGGCATCACCGTTGGACGAGATGGTGCCGACCTGAGCGATTTCTTCCGAGCTTGTGAGCTTTCGCGAGTTTTTCTCAAGATGCTGCACGACTGCCTGCGCGGCCTTTTCGATGCCGCGCCGCAGATCCATCGGATTCATGCCGGCAGCTTCAGCCTTGAAGCCTTCCTGGACAATGATCTGAGCAAGCAAGGTTGCCGTGGTCGTGCCGTCGCCGACTAGGTCGCTGGTCTTCGATGCGACTTCCCGCATCATTTGCGCGCCGATGTTCTCGAAGTGATCGGCAAGTTCGATTTGCTTAGCCACGGTGACCCCGTCCTTCGTCGTCCGTGGCGCACCGAAGGACTGTTCAAGCACGACATTGCGGCCTTTGGGTCCGAGCGTGACCCTCACGGCATCGGCGAGAACATTCAGTCCGTGCAGCATCCGGGAACGAGCTTGGGAAGAAAACAAAACGTCTTTTGCCGTCATGTGCCCGACTCCCTATGCAGCCCGGGCCGATATTTTCGGCTCATCGATCACGCCGAGAATGTCCTCTTCCTTCAGGATCAGGAATTCTTCGTCGTCGATTTTCACCTCCGTACCAGACCACTTGCTCAACACCACACGATCACCGACTTCTACCGACATCGGCAAACTCTTTGCCGCTTTGCCAAGCGTACCGGGACCTACGGCAATAACGCGCGCCTCTGTCGGTTTTTCCTTGGCGATATCAGGAATGATGATGCCGCCCAGGGTTTGCTCCTTTTCCTCAAGCCGTTTGACCAGCACACGGTCGTGAAGGGGTCGGAAGCGCATCGTTGCCTCCTGTTCGGATTCTTTTTCTGGCCGGTTGGCCGGATCGATTGGATAAACCTCTGATAAACTCCTGGAAGCGTCGCCGCATTGACGCACGTCAATGGGGTTGACTTGCCTGATCTAAGTGGTCGACCCCTATGAGAGAGTCTGGCGGGTTCAGATGTTCCGACCACAGCCGATGCTGATGTCCGCATCTGGCACAAAGCGGGCGTTGGGGATGGCGGAGAACACAAGTCTTTGACTGCTTCAATTGCAGGGGCGAACCGCACGCGCCAGACGCTCCGGTTTTCGAAGCTGGCACACTGTTGTGCTAATTTAGGAAGGTCGTGCGGCCGAGTGCGGGCAGGCGAATGTCATTGAGCAACATCATGTCGATCGCCATCATGATCGTTGCGGCCTATGCCGTGGTGCTGCTTGCGCTGTTCGTCTTTCAGTCGCGGCTTGTCTTCTTTCCCAATATGCCCTCGCGCTCCCTCGGCCCGGGTCCGGACAGCATCGGGCTTGC
>CALZIL010000318.1 GCA_945787495.1 uncultured Afifella sp.
CTGTTCGGCAAGCTGAAGAAGGGCGGCGTCGTCAAGGTGTCGACGCAGACCAATGACGCGGGCAAGGTCGAACTGAAGCTTGAGTCCATTCCCGACGAAGTCGCCCGGCCGAAATCAAAGCCGAAGCCGCCGGCCGCGAAGAAACCGGCGACCAAAAAACCGGCTGCCGGCAAGGCGAAAAAACCGGGCAAGAAGCCACCCAAGGGTGGCGGCTCGGTGCCGCGGGTGCCGCTGAAGGTTGAGTAGCCTGATACAAACAAACCTCAGCAGAACGTTTTGACGCCTGTGTTGCATCGACCAGTTGAGGTCACAGGGGTAAAGCGGACGTCAAGAGCGCCGTATCTGACTTCCGTTGATGACCCGAACCAGACGTTCGTGATGTTGTCGCACGAGGTCGAGCACTGGTCATTGACGACGCTGCGGGTGACGCTAGTCAGATCGGTGCCGAGATCATACGGCATGACCGCTGCGTCACATTCCAGGTCGCAGAGGTCGCTATCCCCAGAGCTCTGTTCGCCGAGATCCTGCGCCTAATTGATCCGCTGCGGCCAGCCCCTTTGCCGCCATGACGGATCTCGATCCCAAAGCACCTGGGCTCCCCAACGACGGGGCTACGCCTCGTGAGTGCCGAAGTGCGCCCTCCTATCACAAAATTGGCGGCACAACGGCAGTTCAATCGCCAAATCGGCAAATCAACCGAGGAAATCTCCATGGGACATGCGAACAGCCTTGAACCGCTGTTTGCCATCGGTTGTATTGTCATTTTTTCGCCAGCTTGACGTGCACTCTGGGAAATCTCCGATTATCTCATCCTGAGCAATTTCCGCGTCTCAGAAAGAAAGGGAGGCTACCATGCGCCAGAGCACAAAAATTCTGACCATCGCAGCTGTTCTTACTGCAGTCTCCGCCCTCGCGACGGTCGCCTACGCCGACAGCGGTAAGGAGAAAGGGAATGTGCAGCTCGGCCCTCGACCGTTCTACCTCGTTAATGAAATGAGCGACGGGGACCTCAAGGAGACGCTTGGCAAGTGCGCTGCCAAAACCAAACCGTATAAGCATCATGATTTTTCAATCGGACACCGCGGAGCGGCTCTGCAGTTCCCCGAGCACACCAAAGAGTCCTATGAGGCAGCCCGTCGTATGGGCGCCGGCATCCTCGAATGCGACGTGACCTTCACTGCGGATGCGGAGCTTGTCTGTCGCCACGCACAATGTGATCTGCACACCACCACCAACATCCTCGCCACCCCTTTGGCTGCAAAGTGCTCTGTGCCCTTTACCCCTGCCGTCTTCGATGGGATTGGTAATCTGATAACGCCCGCGACCGCGCGGTGCTGCACCAGCGCGCTCACTCTCGAGGAATTCAAGTCACTAGAGGGCAAAATGGACGCGTTTGATCGGCGTGCGGCCTCGGTCGAGGAGTTCCTCGGAGGCACGGCAGGGTTCCGCACCGACCTTTATACCACCGGCGCCACCGTGCTCAGCCACGCGGAGAGCATCGAGCTCTTCGACAATTTAGGGGCGAAATATACGCCTGAGCTCAAAGCGGCGACCGACGGATTTGGTGATTCGGGCCTCAACCAAGAGACCTATGCGAGGAAGATGATTCAGGAGTACATCGATGCCGGCATCGAGCCTCGCGAAGTGTTCGCCCAGTCCTTCAACATTGACGACGTGCTTCAGTGGATCGCCGAGTTTCCGAACTTCGGCGAGCAGGCCGTATTCCTGGACGGCCGCGATCCCTCCGATCTCAGCGCAAACCCACCCCCGCTATCCGAGTTTCTGGATCTGAAGAGCGCAGGCGTTAACATCGTGGCCCCGCCCATGCCGGCGCTGCTCGAGACCGATGCAGGCAATGACATTGTACCGTCCGGTTACGCGGTGAACGCCAAGCAGGCCGGTCTGGACATCATTTCGTGGACCACGGAGCGTTCCGGACGGATCGTCGAGGACGTGCTCGACGGGGGCAGCACCTTCTACTACCAGACGACACTGCCGGCGCTCGAAAACGATGGCGACATCCTGCGGACCATCGACGTGCTGGCCCAGGATGTGGGAATCATCGGACTGTTCTCGGATTGGCCGGCCACAACGACTTTCTATGCAAACTGCATGGTTGATGATGACGATGATGAATGACAGCCGGGGGTTCCGGAATGCATGGTTCCGCCAAGCGTCGCCTTTTGGGATAGGCTGGGTCAAAAGCAGCGGTGAAAATAGCCAGGAACGAACAGCGGCTTTTGGCACCTTTGCGACATCACACAATCACGTCGTGACTTCCGCTTTCGGGGGTAAAGCAGACATCACAATCGTGGTTCGTGACTTCCGGTTTTGACCCATAGCCAAAGTCTCCCTGATGACACGAGGCCAAGAACAAGACCGCCATTCGCTTTAATCTCTATTTCGATATAGACTCGTGCAGGTGGCTCACTGCGCAAAGTGGGGGATGGAAATGAGCTTTCGGATCGCTGTCGTGCAACCTCTGGCGCATCGGCCCGGTGACGACGAGGCCAATGTCGCCGACGCGCTGGACTTTATCGCTCGCGCCGCCAGCGAGGGCGCTCACTTCGTCTGCTTCCCGGAAACCTATCCAGGCCCCTGGCGCATGCCAGCGGCCTATGACCCGACGCCCCGCCTCGCGAGTGCGGCGGCCAAGCATGGTATCCACGCCGTGTTCGGCACGATCGAGCCGATCGACGAAAGTGCCGCCACCGCCCACAACCTGATCGTGATGGCTTATCCCGATGGCCGCGAACCAGCGCGCTATCGGCGCACCCATCCGAACGGGCCGTGGAACTACACGGGAGGCACGAGCTGGGAGTTCCAGTACGTATGTGGCAACGAGTTCCCGGTCTTCGACACGGACTTTGGCAAGGTCGGGTTGGCGATGTGCAGCGAGGTCTATATGCCGGAGGTGGCCCGCGCGCTGGCGCTGCGGGGCGCCGAATTGATTTTCATGCCTGCGGGAATGAACAAGAAGCGGTTGTGGGCCACCTGGCGCACACTGATCTGGGCGCGAGCGATTGAGAATCTGGCGATCGTGGTGACGACCCAGAATTTGTTCACGGCTGAAGAGCGGGGCTTAGCGATGATCGCCGGGCC
>CALZIL010000319.1 GCA_945787495.1 uncultured Afifella sp.
GACGGTTTCAAGAGGCGCTCAAAGCCGCCGACATCCTGGAGAGCCACGGCCTGTCGACGACGATCGCCGATGCCCGCTTCGCCAAGCCGCTGGATGCCGATCTGATCTTGCGTCTGGCTAGCGAACACGAAGCGCTGATCACCATTGAGGAAGGCTCCGTCGGCGGCTTCGGCAGCCATGTCCTGGACCTGCTGGCCGGCGCCGGCCGGCTCGATGACGGGCTCGCCATCCGTACGCTCGCCCTGCCCGACCGGTTCATCGATCAGGATAGACCGGAGGCGATGTACCACGCCGCCGGGCTTGACGCCGAAGCGATTGTCGCGCGGGTGTTTGAAGCGCTCGGCCGCGACAGCGCCGGTGGTATCGTCCAGAGCGCCTGATCGCGGCGTTGCGACGATGTCGCGGCGAGGATAATCGGCTGCCGTTTTCCATCGTTTTCATTGCTGACCTGTCTGGTAAATTTCCTTATCGATTCTGACCGGAGCGGGCGACGCCTTTGCCGACCGGCCCGCTGGAGAGGACACGCTCATGTTCGCTTCGCTCGCGCCGGTTGCTACGCTTTTGGCCAGTGTCGCCCTGGTCATGGCCGGTTATGGCCTGCAGGTGACGGTGCTGCCGCTGCGCGCCGAACTGGAAGGGTTTTCCTCCTTCATGATCGGCGCCGGCGCATCCGGCCATTCGGTCGGCTTCGTCATCGGCTGCCTGGCGGCGCCGTACGCCATCGCCCGGGCCGGCCATATCCGATCCTTCGCCGCGATCATTTCTCTCGGCTCGGCGGTAGCGCTTTTACATGCGGTGATCATCGATGCCTATCTGTGGGTGCTGTTTCGGGCGATCACCGGGTTCTGCATCGCCGGCTTCTATCTGATCATCGAAAGCTGGCTGAACGACCGTGCCTCGAACGAAACACGCGGCTTCGTGCTGTCCAGTTATGTCGTGGTGATCTCGGCCGGGGTCATTTCCGGCCAGATGCTGGTCGCTCTCGGCGATGCCGGCGATTTCGTCCTGTTCGCCGTCGCCTCGGTCATCGTCTCGCTGGCGGTGGTGCCGGTGGCGATGACCAAGTCGGCCCAGCCGGCGCCGATCACGCTGGTCAAATTGCGACCCAGGCACCTCTACAACACTTCGCCCGCCGCCTTCATTTCGGTCCTGATCATCGGCGTGACGACCGGGTCGGTTGTCACGCTGGCGCCGCTCTATGCCACCGGCCAGGGCTATTCGCTGCAATTCGCGGCGATCTTTTCAGCGGCGATCTTCGCCGGCGGCGCGCTTTTGCAATGGCCGCTTGGGCGGGCTTCCGACCTCACCGACCGGCGTTATCTGCTGATCATTTGCGCCGTTGGCGCGATCCTTTTCTGCGCCCTGCTGCGCTTTACCCAGGGCTGGTCGACGCCCGTCGTCCTAGGCATGGCGGCGCTTGTCGGCGGTTTTACCCAGCCGGCCTATGCGATCGCCAATGCCCATGCCTTCGACTATGTGGAGCCGGAAGACTATGTCGAGACATCGACGGGGTTCCTGATCATGTACGGTATCGGTGGCTCGCTGGGGCCGATCATCGCCGCATCCTTGATGCAGGCGCGCGGGCCGGATGCGCTGTTCCAATTCGTGGCGGCGGCGGAACTGGCGATGGCCGTCTTTCTGCTGATGCGCCTGCGCAGCCGTGGCGCGGCGCCGAGCGCAACCAGGGAAGATTACGATTACGCCTCGACGGCGCCGGTCGTCGCCATGGGCTATGAAGAGGCCTGGGACACGGAAGAACAGCAAATCGTGCCGGAATCGATCGGACCGGTCGAGCCGGCCTCATTTGATGGCGATGAGGTGGACGAACCTGACGCAGCGGACGGCCCGGATGCCGACCAGTGATTCAAAAAACCGCCTTCGCCTCGACGACGCACTGGTCAAGGCCGGCCTCGCCCCGAGCCGGTCGCGAGCCCGCGACATGGTGCTGCGCGGCACGGTCACGGTGGACGGCCTTGTCGCCGACAGGCCGGGCCGGACGATTGCCGCCGATGCGCGGCTCGCCGCCGACGATCCGGCGGCCGGCTATGTCTCGCGCGCGGCGCTGAAACTGATTGCCGGGCTTGACGCTTTCGGGTTCGACCCGGCGGGACTCACCGTGCTCGATCTCGGCGCTTCGACCGGCGGCTTCACGCAGGTGCTGCTGGAGCGCGGCGCCGCTCATGTCATCGCTGTCGATGTCGGCCACGGCCAAATGGCGGCCGATCTTGCCGACAATACGCGCGTCGCGCTGCTGGAAGGCGTCAATGGCCGCGACCTGACACGCCATCATCTGGGTGGCCGGGTGGTGCAGGGTATTACCTGCGACGTCAGTTTCATTTCCCTCAAACTCGCCTTGCCACCGGCGCTCGGCCTGGCCGAACCGGGAGCCTGGGGCGTCTTCCTGGTCAAACCGCAATTCGAGGTCGGCCGCGCCGGTCTCGGCAAAGACGGCGTCGTGGCGCAGCAAAAGGGCAAGGAGACAGCAGACGCGATCGCCGCCTGGCTGGCGCGACAGGCCGGCTGGTCGCTCGCCGGCCTCATCGCCTCGCCGGTGACCGGCGGCTCGGGCAACCGCGAATACCTGCTCGGCGCCCGGCATGACTGAGACCGTCACCATTACGCGGATCGGCCATCGCGGCGACGGCATCGCCGAATCTGGCACCGGGCCGGTCTATGTGCCGTTCACGCTGCCTGGCGAGAGGGTGCGGATAGCGCGTTCAGGCAAGCGCGCGCGGCTAGTGGACATCGTCGCACCGAGCCCGGAGCGGACTGAGCCACCCTGCCCGCATTTTGGCACCTGCGGCGGCTGCGCGCTGCAAATGATGGCGCTTGGTGCGACGCGCGAATTGAAGCGCCGTTTCGTTACCGACGCACTGGCGCAACAGCGCATCGATTGCCCGGTCGAGCCGACGTTCGGGGCGCCACTGGGATCGCGGCGGCGGGCGGTCTTTTCCGCCGTGACGACAAACAAGCGAACCGTTCTGGGCTTCCACGAACGGGCATCGGAGCGTGTAGTCGGCCTGACCGTCTGCCCGGTCCTGCGGCCGGAAATCACCGCCTGCCTGCCGCTGTTGCGCGACATCGCCGCAGCGAT
>CALZIL010000320.1 GCA_945787495.1 uncultured Afifella sp.
GAATTTGCCGCATGATGGCCGGGAGGGCGTGACACCGATGCGCCCCTCGGTGCCGGTTGCAGCCCCGGCGGCGGCTTACAGGCGGGATTTCCGGTAGGATCGCTTCGCCGCGATTTTGCCGTCCCGAATCGTCAGCAGATCGACCAGATGGATTTCGTAGGGCGCGCCGCCGACCGGAGTGCCGGTGGTGATCGATTCCACAACGGCGAAGCCGGGCGATATGAAATGCCGCATTTCCTCGAAATGCAGATCGGGGACTTGCTCGAAAATGGCGGCGGCGAGCTTGCGCGCCGCGTCCCTGCCAACGGCCCGTTCGCCATAAGGTTGAGTGCCGAACGATGCTTCGAATATGACATCGTCCGTGAACATGTCGGTAATGTCGTCAACGTCATGCGTATCCCACACTGTGTTGAAGCGGTCGATGAATGCCTCGCCGTCGAAATTCGCCATCTAAAACCCTCCTTGCTTGAACGCGGCCGGGCTTGGTCCTACCGCGCGATCTTGAAATAGCCTGAAACAGTGGGCGCCCTGCTCATTCGCCTTTGAACGCCGGCGTACGCCGCTCGCGCCAGGCCTGATGAGCTTCCTCCTTGTCCTGGGTAAACTCCAGCGCCATGAAACGGTAGAGGTCGGTCAGCGCGGCGTCGGCGATGTTGGGTACGTCCATGCCATGCTGAATCGATTCCTTGACCATGCGGGATGCCAGCGGCGGCATCGCGGCAATGTGGTTGGCGACCTCCAACGCCTGCGCCATCAGTTGATCGTGCGGCACCATCCATTGCGCGAGGCCGATGCGGTAGGCTTCCTCGGCGGACAATGGGAATCCCATGGCCAGCCGCATCGCCTGTCCCTTGCCGACCCATCGGGCGAGCCGTGCGGAGCCGCCATAGGCCGGCAGGATGCCGAGCGCGACCTGCGGCAGCCGCCATTCCGCCCGGTCGGACGCGACGATCAGGTCGCAGCAGAAGGTGACGATGCAGCCGATGCCGATGGCGTAGCCGTTCACCGCGGCGATCACCGGCTTGGGGAAGTTCGACAGCGTGTTGAACGGGCTAATCCGGCGTTTCGGCAGCCGCTTGATGAACTCGGCGGTCGAGTCCAGGGAATGGGTCTTGGCGTCCTTGAGGTTGGCGCCGGCCGAAAACGCGCCGCCCGCATCGTCGCCGGTCAGGATCGCGCAGGCGATGCCGTCGTCATCCTCCATCTCGGCGAAATATTCGACGACGCCGTCATAGTAATCCTGCCCCCAGGCGTTGCGCGCGTCCGGGCGGCTCAGCGTGATGATTCCGACGGCGCCCTGCTTTTCGTAGTGGATCGGCATGTTCCCCTCCCGCGGTATGCACACTCTCCACTCGAGTCTCGCCGCACCGGGCGCGGAGTCAAATTTCCGGCGGCATGGTGGACGACATGTCGTCGACCATGCCGCGTGGCCGTTTTGCGGCCGGCACCGTCCTTGACATTGCCGGTGGACGACGTGCTCAAATTGGGACCGGAGGTCGAGCGCAATCATGAGCCTGAAAGATTTGTCGGAAAAATTCGCGGTCGAGCCGAATTCGAGGCTCGATCTATCCAGGGTCGATCCCAGGGATAAAAGCTATTTCAAGAGCCGGGACGAAGCCGAAAGGTCTCTTCGCGAGGACGCTGCAGCGATAAATGACCTTCAGGACCGACTGTTCGCCGAAGGGAAGCAGTCCCTGCTCCTGGTGCTTCAAGCGACCGATGCGGCCGGTAAGGATGGCACCATTCGAAAGGTATTCGGGCGGACCGATCCCCTTGGGTTGCGCGCGTACAGCTTTAAGAGGCCGACGCCGACGGAATTGTCGCACGATTTTCTATGGCGCGTGCACCAAAAGGCGCCGGCAACCGGCGAAATTGCGATCTTTAATCGATCGCACTATGAAGATGTACTTGTTGCACGCGTACATCGTCTCGTCGCCGACAATGTCGTCGAGGCGCGGTACGATCAGATCAACAGCTTTGAACAACGGCTCAACTTCTACGGCACCCGGATCATCAAAGTCTTTCTCCATGTTTCCAAGGAAGAGCAGCGGGAACGACTTCAAGAGCGTGTGGATATTCCGGCAAAACGCTGGAAGTTCAATCCGGGCGACTTGGCGGAACGTAGACACTGGGATGAGTATCGACACGCCTTCGAAGTTGCGTTTGAACGCTGCTCGACGGAATGGGCGCCTTGGTTCGTGATCCCGGCGGATAGGAATTGGTACCGCAACGCCTTGGTCGCCCGTCTCGTGCGCCGCACCTTGGAGGATATGGAGCCGCGGTATCCCGAGCCCGACTTCGACCCTGAAGGTATCGAAGTTGTGTGAACGGCGCCGATCGCGTCTCGCGCCGGTGCGACGATAAATTCGGCGCGCAGGTTGGGGCGGACCGCCACCTGCGCTATAGTTGCCCATCGTTATTGGTTCATCTTCCGTTCAGGAGAGAAAGATGCAGATCGTCAATCCATCTTTCGGCCTCGAGGAAGGCGCTGAGAACCGGAGCAATGCGGTTGAAAAGGGATCGACCGACTGGACCCGGGACGCCATCGCCATCATGTCGAATTCGAAGCCGAACGCGCGCGAGTTGCTCGAAGGCGTGCGCGATAAAATGGCCGCATACCGTTCGACCGACAATATCGACTATTTCTTCAAGGACAGCGCGGCGAAACCCGCACCGGACGCGCTGTACGACGAAATTGCTTCGAAATATAAGGGAGCCATCGTCGCTCTTGCCGATTGAGGGTCGTGTTCGTCGTGGAGTTTCCATGACAGCATCGAACTAGAAAAGCGCGGCGTTGAAACCTACATCGTCATTACCGAAACCTTCCTGCCGCTCGTGCGCGCTCAGGCCAAGGCCCGCAAGGCGGACCCCAAGCTGCTGATCGTCAAGCATCCGGTCGGCGGGTTGAATGCGGAGGAACTGGTCGATCGTATCGATGTTGCCTCGGCCGTATTGAAGGACGCCGTCAACGCCTGACGACCGACGAGAAGGAAAGAAATGACGGACCATGCCGAGAGTGAGGTGGTCGAGATCGGTGATCTTGACCCCGATCAATGGAACGAC
>CALZIL010000321.1 GCA_945787495.1 uncultured Afifella sp.
CACGCGAGAAAGCCGGCGTCGCCGAACCAGACGGGGCCCTCCGACCAGCGGCACTGGTCAAACAGAGTCTCGACCTTCGCCGTGGGTACCGTCAGTTGGTGGAAGCGCTTGTCAAGATACTCGAAGTCGTCGCCGGTCAATCCCATTCTTCTGCTCCTCGTCAATCGCTCGGACCGTGAGTTGCGCGACGGCCCGGCCCGAAACCAAATGGTTCTCCGGCCCCCTGGATTCATCACTTCTTTTACGACTTGCTGCCGCTTGCAACGACGATCACGGAAACAATGATAACGCCCGTGAGAATCAAACGGTAGCCGACGTCGAACCCGAACGTATTGAGCATGGCGACAAGCAGAAACAGACACAGAGCAGCGCCCCACAGGCCGGGCACATTTGAATAGCCGCCGGCCACCGACGTGCCGCCAATGACGACGACGGCGATGGAGTTGAGCAAATAGTCGGCGCCCATATTGAGCGCCGCGCCGCCGGAAAAGCCGGCAAGTAGAAATCCGCACAGCGACGCCAGCACCGCGCACACGACGTAGGTGACAAACCGGGTGAAGTCGGTCGCTACCCCGGCAAGGCGGGCGGCGCGCGGATTCTGGCCGATCGCGATGACCGAGCGGCCAAATACGGTCCGATCAAGGACAATCGTCATAATCCCGGCCAGGACGATGACGCCGATCGCGAGGATAGGCACGCCGGCGACCTGCGCCGTGGTGAAATCGGCAAGCGCTGGCGGAGGTTTGATCCTGAGGCCCCGATTGTACCAGATCGCTGCCGACAGAAAGAGGAAACTCGACGACAGGGTCGCGATAATCGGCGGTATCCTGAGGATGCGGATGAGGCCGTAGTTAAAAGAGCCGACGCCGAGGCCAACGGCAAGTGCGGCAGCAAGGCCAGCTGCGATCATGCCGTTCGCGCCGTTCATCAGCTTCATGGCGACCGTGCCGGCCAGCGTCATGTTGGCAGGGATCGACAGGTCGACGTTGCCGGGACCGAGCGTGATTACGAACATCTGGCCGATGCCGACGATGACGAAGAATGTGCCGAAGGTCAGCGCCGCAGACAGCAACTCCCCGCCGCCTTCACCTCGGTTAAAGGCAACGGTGGCCAGCCACACGGCAAGGGCGCCGAGATAGGCCCATATCCAGGGCTTCGCCGCCAACTTGCGCAAGGCGGCCATCAGGCGTGCGCCTCGGCCCGGCTAATGACAACCCGCAGAGCCAGGATGAGTATCAGGATGGCACCCTGCGCGCCGATCTGGAAATCGGGATTGAGCCGCAGGAAGGTCAGGAATGGAGTGGTCAGGGTCAGGGTCAGGGCGCCGATCACGGCGCCGATCGGCGACACCCGGCCGCCGACGAATTCACTGCCGCCAAGGATCGCTCCGGCGATCGAAAGAAGAGTGTAGCGGGTCGCAATATTGGCATCCGCCGCAGTGGTGAGACCAACCAGCGTCATGCCCGATAGGACGCCGAAAAAGCCGGCAAGGGCGAACATAGTGACCTTGATCCGCAGCAGCGACCAGCCCGCCCGGGCGACGGCATTGGCATTGCCACCGGCACCGCGCAGGACCGCGCCATAGGACGAGCGCATGAGAAAGACGTGGACGGCGATGGCGATCACGATGGCCATCAATATCGGCATCGGCACAAGCGGTGGTCTTGCGTTCATCGCGACACTGATCCATGCGGGCGATTTGCCCCCGGGGGCTGGCAGCAGCAGCACGGCAAGCCCGAGCCAGACAAACGACAAGCCGAGCGTGACGACGATGCTCGGAAGGTTGCGCAAATGGATAAGCGCCCCGATGGCCGCATAGGCCAGGACACAGGCCAACAGGGCGGCCGCACCAAGGAGCGGGACATCGTGCAGCCATGTGGCCGTGATACAGGCGGTGAGCCCGACAAAGCTGCCGATCGACAGGTCAAGCTCGTTTACGCAAAGGATCAGCATCTGCGCGATAGTGGCAAGCACGATCGGGACGGAGAGCTTCAGGAGAAGCCGCAGTCCGTTGTAGCTCATGGCGCGTTCGTTCAACGAGAAGATGGCGATCAGGATGATCGCCAGCGAAAGTGCCGGAAGGATTGCCCGCAAGGCTCGCGTGGAGACGAGGCTGCGCATCATGCGTCTTCGCGGAAGGAGGCGTGCAGAACACGCTCCTCGGTCAATTCGCCACGCGTCAGATCGGCAACGATGCCGCCGTCTCGAAACACGTAGACATGGTCGCAATGGCGCAATTCGTCCAATTCGGTCGTGTACCAGACAAAGGTCCGACCCTTCGCCGCTTCCTCCCGGATCATTCTGTAGACTTCCTGCTTGGTGCCGACGTCGACGCCGCGCATGGGGTCGTCCATCAAGACGACGGCCGCTTCCGAGCCAAGGGCTCGGGCGAACAGTGCCTTTTGCTGGTTGCCGCCAGACAGCGACAAAATGTTGTTTTCCATGTCCGGCGTGCGAATGCCGATACGTTCACGCCATTCTCCTGCCATCGCCACCTCCTGCTCGGAAACGATGAGCATGTTCTTCAGCATGCGCCGTATCGAACTGATGGAAACATTCCTGGCGATCGACCACAGTGGAAAGATACCATCGGTCTGGCGGTCGCCGGCGACGAGGGCCAGCGGGAAGCGCGTGTCGCGTCCACGCCCGCCGTCGGTCTCAAATATCTGAATCAGCATGTCGGTCTGACCGTGGCCGCCAAGGCCGGCGAGTCCCACGATCTCGCCACGATGGGCCGTGAGTTCCAAGTCACCCACCTGGCGCATCGCCTTCGCCCTCACCGCTGGCGTGCCGGAGTCGCGCTTCGATTCAGCGAGGCCGGTTTCGTCGTTACTGCGTTCGGCAACGCTGCCCATCGCCGCGACAAGCGATTTTCGATCGAAGTCGCTCGCTCGGCGCGCATCAACCACATTGGCATCGCGCATGACGACGACCCGATCGGATGCCGAAAGGATCTCGCCAAGCAGGTGGGATATCAGGATGCAACTACCGCCGCCGGAG
>CALZIL010000322.1 GCA_945787495.1 uncultured Afifella sp.
CACACGTTCCTTCTGGTTGTGAAAGAGGATAGATTTGCCCACATAGCGATCCGTAAACTCCATGACAGCAGCAATTTCCCGCTGCCGCGACGGATTGGAAAGGACAAGGATGCCACGCAAACCCAATTACAATTTCGAACGATCAGAGCGCGCCAAGCAAAAGGCGGCAAAGAAAGCCGAACGGCTTAAGGCGAAAGCCGAGAAGTCGGAGGCCAGAAAAGCCGGAGCCACGGAAGGCCAAAGCGAAGGCGAAACCGCCGGCCAGAACGAAGACAATCAGGCCTGACGGACCCGCCTAACGGCGTAGTGCCGGTGACGGTGGGGGTGCTGCGCCGGCGACAGGAAAGACGGGACCAAAATCCCGCCTCGGCGATCATCCGCGATAAACCGGCTCCGGACGGGAAAAGAACGCTTCCAGGATGTCGTAGACGAGCAGGTAGTTCTTCTGCTGGAAGCTGGCATGGGAGATGCCCTCCATCACCGTGAACTGCTTGTCCGGGTTCGGCAGCGCGGCGAAGAAGGCAAGCAGATCGCCAAACCCGGCAATGCCGTCAAATTCGCCGCGCATGAGAATCGTCGGCACGGTGATCTTGGCCGGATCGACGACCGGCAATTTTGAGCACATGTCGATATAGGTGCCGTTGGGTATGGAATCGTCGAGCGCGATGATTGCCTCGGCGAAGGCGTCGACGACCTTGTCCTCGGCCGTGCCGGGATGGTCGCGCGAAAAGATCGACTGCACGAATGCCTTGTCGATCGGCCGGCGATTGCTTTCCAGAAACTGCGGCAGCTTCTTGCGGCGCTCTTCCAGCGTCGGACTGCCCTCGCCGGTCCACACAAAGGCATCGAGCGCCAGCCGGGCGACGCGCTCAGGATGGTTTTCGGCGAACTTGGCGGCGCGCAAGGCGCCCGAAGAAATGCCGTAGACGAGCAATGGCTTGACGCCGCGTTTCGCCGCGATATAGGCGCTGGCGGCGGCCAGGTCATCGGCGCCGTTGGCGATGTCGCAAATGATGTCGCGATCCTTGCCGGAGCGGCCATAGCCCTCCATGTCGACGCACCAGGTGTCGTAGCCTCTGACGGCGAACCAGTTCATCACCGACGAAAACGGCCGGCCTTCCACGGTGAGGTCGAATGTCGGCGTCGAGGCCATCGACGAACCGTGGACGAACAGCACCGTGCCGTTCCTGCCATCTGGCGCGCCGGCATATTTTTCCCACAGGAACAGCCGGACACCGTCCTTGTCCGTCCAGTGCTCCTCGCCGATGACGTCGTCTTCGTTAAATATGTCGTCCGCCACTCTTATCCCCATCCGTTTGTTTTGGCCGGGCGCGCTCAGGCGCCGGTATGTTCCACAATGTCAAAACCCCGGTCCCGGTCGAGCAGGTAGATCAGGCCACGCTCGTCGACATCGACATCGTTGGTCGCCGGCGCCGGCAGGTCGCCAAGCGGTTCGGGAATGTAATGGGCGATTTCGATCGGCAAGAACGGATCGGCGACGTCGACAATCCTCAGGCCGCCTGAGAACCAGGTGGCGTAAACCAGCGTGGAATCGAGCTTTTCGCGGTACTGATGGGCGCCGAACCTGGCGCCTGGCGTCCGCGACCAGGGCGAATCCGTCTCGCCCACGTCGAAGGCGGAAATCGCCCGGATATCGCTCAAATCCGTGACATCGAGAACCCACATGAAGCCGTGCAGGCGGCCGCGGATATGGGTGTGCTCCTCGTCGATGGCGATGGCGTAGCGGCGGCCGGTGATCGTCTGCTCAAGCGGCATGATGGTATGCGTTGGCTCGGGAATCTGTGGATGATAATTGTAGGCGCCGAGCACCTTTAGATTGGTGATGTCGGATGCGTCTATGACGCGCAGGCCGGCATTCCACACCGCCGCCCAGAGTTCATCGCCCACCCGCATGGCGTGATGCAGGCGATTGCCGTAGCCTTTCCAGGTCGGTTTTTCGCCGCCGGCCAGATGCTGGCCCGGCATGTGCCAGCGCGACACCTCCTGCGGCCGTTCCGGGTTCTGCATGTCGTAGACGACGAGGATGTTGCCGACATAGCCTTCCATCTCGGTCGACATGTAGGCGTAATTCTCGTCGGCATCGAAGCGATGGACGCCAAATCCGAACGTCCGCTGATAGGCGATCTCGCGCGGATTGGCCTTGTCGGAAATGTCATAGACCTTGAAGCCGCCGTCGCGGTAGCCGCGTTCCCTCGCCGCCTCCAGCACCGGGATATCGGCGGCCGTGACGCCGATATCGGCGCCGATCTCCTCGTCCGTTGCCGGCCGGCCATGTTCGGCAGCGAGTCGCGTCCGCGCCTCCGGAAGCGCGTCGCCCTTGCGCAGGAAATGGCGCTGGTTCTGCTCCACATTGGTGTACATCAGATCGCCGACGACCCGCACCTTGTGGGTGTGGGAATAATCACCGCTCAGGCTCACCTGCGAGACGATCGTCGGGTTTTTCGGGTCCGATATGTCAAGGATCGTCGTGCCGTGCGGCGGCTTCATGTGGCCGACATAGGCGTAGTTGCCGTCAACGACGACCTGACCGCCGCCCGGTATGTCGATATGGCCGACGCGGGTGATGTTGCGCGACAGCGGGATATCCCATTCAACTTTCACGGCAATTTCCTTTTCATTAAAGCTATGGCGTTACCGGCGGTGACGGACCGCCCGGATGAGACAGATGGCCATTGTTGGCGGATTATATACCCAGCCGCGGCAATTGTTTTTCCGGATAACGCGTTCCGGCGGTGACACCGGGCTGAAACACCGCTGTCAGATCTTGCCGGTCCGAGTCCGAAAGATTCAAATCGACGGCCGCCAGATTCTCCTCCAGATACCGCGTCTTCTTGGTGCCCGGGATCGGCACGATGTCGTCGCCCTGCGCCAGCAGCCAGGCGAGCGCGACCTGTGCAGGCGTAACCGAATGGCGTGAGGACACATCTTCCAATATGCCGAGAAGGACGCCGTTCTTTTCCATGTTTTCCGGCCAGAACAGAAGCGCGGATGGTCATGACGCCGGTCGTTTTCGACCAGATCGTCGGGCGTGCGGATCGTTGCCGACAAGAATCCGCGTCCGAGCGGCGAATAAGGCACAAAGCCGATGCCGAGTTCCCGGCAGGTTGGCAGGATTTCGCTCTCCACATCGCGCGTCCACAGGGAATATTCCGTCTGCAGCGCCGAAATCGGATGCGTCGCATGGGCCCGGCGGATGGTCTCGGCGCCCGCCTCCGACAGTCCGAGAAAACGGACCTTGCCCTGTTCGACGAGCCGCGACATGGCGCCAACCGTATCCTCGATCGGCGTGTCGGGGTCGACGCGGTGCTGATAATAGAGGTCGATGACATCGGTGCCGAGACGCTTCAGGCTGGCCTCGCAGGCGCTGATCACATAATCCGGCCTGCCGTTGATCACCGTGCCTTCCGGCAAGCGCAGATTGCCGAATTTCGTGGCCAGGGTGATCTTGTCGCGCTTGCCGGCGATCGCCTTGCCGACAAGATCCTCGTTCTTGCCGTTGCCATAATCGTTGCGATGGCGTCCGATTCCACGCGCACGCCATAGGCAATCGACATGCCCATGCAGCCCAATCCGATTGCCGGAACTTCAAGTCCCTGATTGCCAAGCTTCCTGTTGATCATTTTTGCCTCCATTGGGACTTGTTTGCGGTGCGAGCCAATCACCCGTCCCGTTCTTTTCGCGCCTGTCGTGGCAGCCATTGCCTGATTGGTTCAAATAGCGCCTTCAATCAAGCTTATATCGGTTCGGCAATTGGTCAAACGCCTGAACCAAAACGTCGATTGGTTCTAGGGACCTGTAATGTTTGACTAAAATTCCCGGACTGCCATAGGATAGCGGACAAGACGGGATTTTGAACGAAACGCCAAACCGGATTGGCCGGAAGAAAGACAAGCGTAACGGGCGAATCCGGTTTGAAGATCGAATTTCTTCAGACACTTGCACAAGACAAACGGGAGGAAACCATGTCCTTTGCAAACGATCACACACGCCGCCATTTCCTGAAAACCACCGCCGCATTTGCCGGGGCGGCCGGATTTTCGCTCAGCCCGATGGGATCGGCGTTCGGCCAGAGTTTTCCGGATCGCAACATCAACGTCTATGTGCCGACCCGCGAGGGCGGCGGCGCCGACCGCAACCTGCGCGCCTTTACCGGCGTGTGGACGAAATATCTGAATGACGTCAAATTCGAAGGCGCCTATTTTCCGGGCGCCGCCGGGCGCGTCGGCTATGAGAAATATATGGGCCTGGCCAAACCCGACTGCTACGACCTGCTGTTCGGCAATATGGGTCCGGAAGTGCTCAACTGGGTGGTTGAGGCGCCGACTTTCAGCCTCGACGATTATTTCTACTTCGCCCGTGTCGACGAGGATCCGGGCATCCTTTTCGTCGACAGGAAGAGCAAGCTGCAGACGGTCGACGACATTGTCGCCGAAGGCAAGAAGCGCACGCTCAATGTTGGCGTCAGCCGCCTTGCCCATCCGGCATCGCTCGGCGCCCTGGCGCTGGCGCGGCATACCGGCGCGAAGTTCAACCTTATTCCCTTGTCGGGCGGCAAGAACACCCGCGCCGGCATCGCCACGGGCGAGATGGACTTTGGCGCGCTGCCCTCCGGCGGCATCGTCAACCGGGCGAAGAATTTCAAGGTCGTGCTGATGTTCAGCCATGAAAACCCGCTTCCCGACCGGACCGAGAACGCGCCGACCATCAACGCCCATTTCGGTACGGACCTGCCGAACCTGATGGCCGGCGCGCGCGCCTTTGCGATCAAGAAGGAGGCGGTCGAAAAACATCCCGACCGGTTCAAGATTCTCACCGATACGCTGCAGAAGGTCTATGGATTACAAGGTGGCGATCGAGAAGACCAAGGCGCCGTGGGAATTCATCAAATATGGCGGCCCGGAGGATTGCGCCAAATACGCAAAGGACATGATGGCGATCGGCGCGGAGTACAAAGACCTCCTGACCGGCAAGACCTGAGTATCGGGAAAAATCGACATCGAAGCCAGCCGGGCGGGTAGCCGCCCGGCTGGTCCCTATTCGCATAAAACTGCCATTGGGCGGGGAAAAAGGCAGGATGGCTGAAGAAACAGGCTCCGGAGCCGGAGAAAAAAAACAAATCGGCGGTGAACTTGTCATCCCCGTCGCGGCGCTGATCTTCACGCTCTATTACTTTTCGACCATCTACGACTCGCCCTGGACCGCGCAGGTGAGCGCGTTCTTCATCGGCGCGATCTTGCTCCTGCTGATCGCCATCTTCCTGGTGAAATCCATGGTTTCCTGGAAAGCCGGCGAGGTTGGCCTTAGCCTGGACACCCTGGTGTCGCCGCACAGCTTCATAACCAAGCGGCTGGCCCTGTTGGCGCTGACCGTCGGGTTCATCTTCTTCGTCCAGTGGGCTGGATTTACCATCACCACGTTCATCTTTTTGGGCCTGGCGATGCTGCTGCTGTCAGGCACGCGCCGCTGGCGTCTGATTCTATTCCTCAGCGCGACTCTCGCAATCGGCGGTTATCTGCTTTTCATTTTGGCCTTCGATACGAGATTTCCCGCCGGCCCGTTCGAGCAGTTGATGGAGCCGCTCAAGGCGATGGTGAGTGGCTGACATGGATTTCGACGCAGGCCTGTTTATCGAACTGTTCGCGCGAACCTTCAGTTACTGGTGGATCATTCTGCCGGCCATCCTGCTCGGTTTGGTGGTCGGCGCGATACCGGGTTTCAGCGCCGCCAACACCATCATCATCCTGCTGCCGCTGACCTTGGCGATGGATCCGGAAACCGGGTTGGTCTTCATGGTCGCGATCTATGCATCCTCGCGCATGGGCGCCGGCATTCCGGCGATTCTGGTCAACATTCCCGGCACCGCCGGCGCCGCCGCAACACCGCTCGACGGCTACCCGATGACCAAGGCTGGCCGCAGCCACCAGGCGCTGGCGATCTCGTTCGTTTCCTCGACCTTCGGCGGATTGCTGACCACGGTTATCGCCCTGCTTCTCATGCCATGGCTGTCGCAGGCGGCCTATTACCTGCACAGCGTTGAGATGATCGTCATCATGCTGTTCGGCATATCGCTGATCGCGACGATTGCCGCGCGCGATACGCTGAAAGGCCTTATCGCCGGTTTTTTCGGACTGATGATCGGCTCGATCGGCGCCGACGTCGTCTACGCAACGCCGCGCGGCACCTTCGGGTTTCTTGAACTTTACGACAAGGTGCCGCTGATCCCCGCCCTCGTTGGACTGTTCGCCATTTCGGAGGCTTTCGTGGTGATCGAGCGCCGCTCGATCATCAGCGACGAGGGCCAGAAGCTGATGGACGAGGCTGGCTGGGCC
>CALZIL010000323.1 GCA_945787495.1 uncultured Afifella sp.
TTGCCTCTGCCAGTCGTCCCGCCCGGTCGTCGTCCAAGTCTTGGACGGGACCATGCGAGACGACGGCATCTTCAGCGCAGGGCAAATGGGCTCAGGATAGTCAGGCGCCTAAAAGACGCCCGTCAATTTATCGCAGCGTAGTTTCACCCGCGAAGGTTGACCTAATCGGCAATCATTGCGCGGAGCATCCAGATCGCCTTTTCATGAACGGCCATTCGTTCCACGAGCAGGTCGTGCGTCACGAAATCATTTAATTCTTCGGCAAACTCGGCGCTTTCGCGAATGTAACGAACGATCTTTTCGTTGTCCTCGACAAGCTGGGTGAGCATGTCATGGGCCGAACGCATGTCGGATTCTTCCAACAGATTTGTTTTCGGAATAAGATTCGGTGAAGCTTACCGGAGCGGGAAAACCCAAGGCCCGGATCCGCTCCGCGATCTCATCGGTAGCAGCAAACAAATCATTATATTGTTCTTCGGTAAGATCATGGATAGGCTTGAACAGGGGCCCCACCACGTTCCAATGATAGACCTGCGTCTTAATCATCAGCAGCATTGAGTCTCCCAAGACCCGCGAAAGGTGGCCTGCCAGTTTGCGGCGGTGATCTTTGTTAAGGCCGGTATCGACGGATTCGATATCGGTCGTAGGCTGTAAAACAGCAGCTGGCATTTTCGGTCTCCTTCTCTGCTAGTTGTTTTCCGGTCACGGGGTCATCTGGGCGCCGTCGGTGGCCAATTGTCGAAATGCGGCAACAGCAATGCGCTCATCACATACGGTACCGAGCAACGCAGAAATGTGTTTCGACTGCCCAGCAAAACGATGTCGTGAAGTGTTATTTACGAACCGGAATGAAGCTTGGATCACTGCTGCCAAAAATTAGGAAGGCCGGTTTGCAGCGCTTGCCTTGCGCAATTCAAGCGGCAGCACTTCTGAAATTTCATCGGCTGCCAATTGCGCCAGGCTCATCCCCCGTTTTCCGAGGAGGGCGCAGGATGCCTGTCCATCCAAATCACTCAGGACCGCCTTTTCAGCGGCAATATGCTGCTATTCGCGTAACTGCCTTGCAGCTGAAGCATAACCGCCGCCGGAGCCATCGACGAAATGCATATGGTCTGAGCTCATCACTGAGGGCACGACACAAGTTATAATCGCCTCGTCTTGCGTGTGCAGGCCGTAACGAACGAGGCCCGCGGCAACCGCCTCGTCCAGAATTGCGCGCAGCCGTTCGGCGATATCGGGCGAACAATCCACGGTCATCATCAGTGCATCGTCGAATTTGCGAAAGTCAGTATTAAGGGCAATTTCCCGTCGGTAGCGGTTAGGATCGAAGCGGCCGATGCGAATGCCCAGCTTGAAGACCAGCCAGGTGAACGCTGTTGTCACAAGCACGTGCAGATTTCGCAACCACCCAGGACGCCCCTTGCGGGCGATACGGGATTGCAGGGCGATGGAATTGGATGGCCAATGCACGTCAGGGCCCTCTGCCGGCACCGGGTTCAAACGAGGGCTCTCTTCGAGCATCGATATAACTTTGGATGTGACTTCTGAAAAAGATGCTGCCGATACTCCCGGCGCCGGTTTAACGATAAGCGAGAATATCTTGCCCTGCCTGGGCAAGATTGGCCCCCATTGACAGGAGAGGCCGGCTAGGTTCGGCTCATCATCGGCTGCCGCTGGGACAAGGCCGATAGCGCCGCTCTTCAATTGCGTTTCTGCCCATTCCATCCCGCCACCGGTAAACATGGCGTAACGCAACTGGCCGGAGGCCTGCCAGAATGCTACCCGCGCGTCGAAGTCAGCAGCTCGAACCTCCGCTAAGGTCATCATCCCGACACGCAAATGCAGGTCCAGGTCGCGCTCAGCCCACATGGCAACCCGGGAAAGCGCGCTGGCCGCCGCCGGTGCCTGTGCCGGCGAGACGGCGAAGCGGGCGCCGTCGCCGCCAAAGACGAAAAGTGGCAGGTCGCCGCTCAGCGCGTTGGCAACGGCGCTGATGGTAGCGGCGCCCGCCAGATTCACCGCCTTGTAGCGGCCGGCCTCGATTGCGGCAGTAGAGTCGACCACGTCAGAAATGCATATATGCCAGTCGTCCGGGAGAGCGGCATAGTGGGACGCATCGGTCACCTGCGCGAAGTTTTCCAAAATCGGCACGGTCTTCAACCATCGCTCGCTCACAAGGGCGATCCTTCCCGTTTTTCAGCGGTTTTGAACGCGGCGCTGTCCGGCACGTAAAAGCAATCAGCCATAGTCAAACCTACGCTTCACGGATCCGATCTCTCGTCCACATCCAGGAGATTTATTCGCTCTTTTTATGTCCGGAGTGATCCAGGTCGGTAAACGCAACGTAATCTGCACGTAACACCAAACCAAAATCAATCAATCAGGACGAGGAGAGTAAAAATGATACGTCGTACACTTTTTGCCGCTCTGGCAGCCATTCCGCTGGCCTTCGGGGCCGCTACTGCGAAAGCCGCCGATATCGTCGATACCGCTGTTTCTGCAGGAAATTTTGAGACGCTTGTTACGGCTGTGAAGGCCGCCGGGCTTGTCGAAACATTGAAAGGTGAAGGTCCTTTTACTGTTTTTGCGCCGACCGATGATGCCTTTGCCAAGCTGCCGGCAGGCACGGTGGAAGACCTTTTGAAGCCGGAAAACAAGGACAAGCTGATCGGAATCCTCACCTACCACGTGCTACCTGGGAAAGTGATGTCTGGTGATATTGCCGGTCAAAAGGCGATGGTCGATACCGTGCAGGGCAGCAAGCTTTCGGTCGACGCGACCGATGGCGTGAAAGTCGATGACGCGAAGGTGACCAAGGCCGACATCGAAACGTCGAATGGTGTCATTCATGTGATCGATACGGTCGTGTTGCCCAAGTAGTCGCGGCAAAACCATGATTGAAAACCATGGCCGGCCATGCGCCGGCCATATCTTTTTGAATATACCGCCGGAGAACCGGCATTTATGTTCGGCTAGAGCAGATTCGAGTTACTCCGG
>CALZIL010000324.1 GCA_945787495.1 uncultured Afifella sp.
TTTCTTCCGCATGGCGGCAATTCTGGCCGGCATCGTGGCGCGGGCGCGGGCCGGCAGCGCCGCCAATGAAAATGCCCGGCTGATGGAAGGCGAAGTGCGCCCGCTTGCCGAAACCGCCTGGGCCTTCGCACAACAGGCCGCGTCCTAAAGTCGCGTGATGTTAATCCTTTTTCGCTAAAAACTCCTTCAAATCGCCCTTGTTGGTGACCATCTGTGGTTTGTTGCAAGTGTTTATTGTGGAGTAATTTATGGCGTCGGACATGCAGATCGGATTGGCGCTTGGTGGCGGTGGTGCGCGCGGCATGGCCCATATCCTCGTTTGCGAAGTCTTCGACGAGCTCGGCCTGAAACCAGCGGTGATTGCCGGCACGTCGATCGGCGCGATCATCGGAGCCGGTTACGCCTCGGGCATATCGGGCCGCGAAATGCGCGAGCAGGCCGTCGCCTTCTATTCGCAAAAACGCGAGGTGCTGACGCGGCTGTGGCGGGCACGACCGCTCGGCATCACCGATGTCCTCAGGGGCCGGTTGTTATCGGCACAGTTCGACCCGGAGCTGATCATCGACCAGTTCGTTCCCGGGTCAGAGCGGTTTCCTGAAACATTCGAAGAGTTGCAGATCAGGCTGAAGGTCATTTCCTGCGATTTCTACGGCTGGTCCGAAACGATTACCGAGCAGGGTCCGCTCAAGCCGGCGATCGCCGGCTCGATCGCCATTCCGTCGGTTTTCAAGCCGGCGCCGATTGACGGGCGCATGCAGATCGACGGCGGTGCTTTCAATCCCCTGCCCTTCGACCACATCGCAGAAGCCGATCTGGTCATTGCCTGCGATGTCGCCGGCGGCCCGATCGGCGAGCCGGATGATCCTCCCGGGCTGTTGGAAACCGTTATCGGCGCGGCGCAGATTTCCATGCAAGCGATCACGGCGGAAAAGCTGAAATGGCATCAGCCGGACATCCTCGTCCGGCCGGATATCAATGGTTTCTTCGTCCTCGATTTCTTCAGAACAGCGGAAATCCTTGAGCTCAATGAGGGCCTGAAGGACGAATTGAAACAGCGCATCGACCATGCGGTCAATTCGCCGTTCGCCGAGGCCCACACCCTCGCCGTTGTCGGCTAGGTCGCCCTAACGCCTATCCTGGAAAAACGCCTTCAACAGATCTGACGCCGCCGCATCGCCGATGCCGGAATAGACTTCCGGGGCATGGTGGCAGGTCTTGGCGTGAAAGAAGCGGACACCGTGCTCCACCGCGCCGCCCTTGGGATCGGCGGCGCCATAGTAAAGCCGCCGGATGCGGGCAAAGGAGATTGCGGCGGCGCACATGGCGCACGGCTCCAGCGTGACGTAGAGATCGCAATCGCTCAGTCGCTCGGTAGCAAGCCTTTCGGCGGCGAGGCGAATGGCGAGGATCTCGGCATGACCGGTGACGTCGCGATCAGAGCGCGTTCGGTTGCCGGCGGCGGCCAGGATTGTGCCGTCATGAACGATCACGGCGCCAACCGGCACTTCGCCGCGCTTGCCGGCAGCCTGCGCTTGCGCCAGCGCCGCATCCATGAAGCCGGAGGCGCCGGGGGATTTGACGATCATCTCGCTTCAATTCACCCGCTTTGATAAGGAAACGGCATGAGTGACCGCGCGGCGGCAAAAACGCAAGATCAGGTGAAAGCCGAACGGATCGCCAAGGTGATCGCGCGGGCCGGCGTGTGTTCGCGCCGCGAAGCTGAAAAGCTGATCGGCGAGGGCCGCGTGGCGGTCAATGGCGCCGTGCTTGCCTCGCCAGCCTTCACCGTGACGCCTGCCGATGCCGTGACGATCGACGGCGCGCCGCTGGCGGCGCGGGAGCGGACACGGCTGTGGCTTTTCAACAAACCAAAAGGCCTGGTGACCTCGAACCGCGATCCGGAAGGCCGGGCGACGATCTTTTCCGCCCTGCCGGCCGATCTGCCAAGGGTGGTGACGGTCGGCCGGCTCGACATCAACACCGAAGGTCTTCTGCTTTTGACCAATGACGGCGGCCTTGCCCGCGTCCTGGAATTGCCGTCAACCGGCTGGCTGCGGCGTTACCGGGTGCGCGTCCATGGCCGGGTAAAGCAGGCCGATCTCGACAGGCTCGCCAGGGGCGTAACGGTGGAGGGCATGATCTATGGCGCCGTGGAAGCTGCTCTCGACCGCGAACAGGGCGCCAATAGCTGGCTGACCATGGGGCTGCGCGAGGGCAAGAACCGGGAAGTCAAAAAAATCCTGGAATATCTCGGCCTGACGGTGACGCGCCTGATCCGGGTGTCCTACGGGCCATTTCAGCTCGGCGACCTGGCCGCCGGCGCCGTCGAAGAGGTCAAGAGCCGGGTGCTGCGCGACCAGCTCGGCCGCAAGCTGAGCGAGGCGGCGGGCGCCGATTTCGACACGCCCGCGCGGCAGCCGGAGCCGGCGGCGCCATCGGCCAAGCAACCATCGGGTAAACAGCAAGCCGCCAAGCGCACGGCAGGCAAGCGCACGCTTGCCAATAAGCCGGCCGGCAAGCCAGGGGCAAAACGCGGTCATGCGCGTCGTCGGCGGCCGGTTTAAGGGCCGGGCGCTGGTCGGTCCGCGGTCGCAGGCAATCCGCCCGACCAGCGACCGGTTGCGCGAGAGTCTTTTCAATATTCTTTCCCACCGTTTTGATCTGCCAGCACCGGAAACACGGGTGCTCGACCTTTTCGCCGGCACCGGCGCGCTCGCCCTTGAGGCGCTGTCGCGCGGCGCGGCCTATGCGGTGATGATCGAGACCGGGACGCAAGGGCGCGGCCTGATCCGCGAGAATGTCGATGCGCTTGGTCTCACCGGCGTGACGAAAATCTTCCGGCGCGATGCGACGAAGCTCGGAGCGGCCGGCACGATTGCAGCATTCGACCTGGTCTTCTGCGATCCGCCCTACGGCAAGGGACTGGGCGAACAGGCACTGGCGAGCGCTTTGGCCGGCGGCTGGATCGCCCCAGGCGGGAGCTAGTTTAATTCCCAAGCTTTTTGTTCAACTTCGTCGGCCGATTTCATAATTCCGCGTTTCCGCAGTTTTGTGGCTTCCCAACGAATTCGATATTGCCATGTGTAAAACAGATCCCCTGAAGATCTGAGTTCACGCTCGTGATTGTCCCAAATATGTTTTGCAACCGCGATAAGGCTTGCCCGACCACCGTGCGATTTCAACGCGTCGATAATCCAATTCTCAAAATCGATCATGGTCTAAACTTTCATCGCCGGCCGAACAGGCGTTCAATGTCGGCCAGCTTCAGCTCCACATAGGTCGGTCGGCCATGGTTGCACTGGCCGGACTGCGGCGTCGTTTCCATCTGGCGCAACAGCGCGTCCATCTCTTGTGGCCGCAGCCGCCGGCCGGAGCGGACCGAGCCGTAACAGGCCATCGTCGCGGCGACATGATCGAGCCGTTCGGCAAGCCGCGTCGTCTCGTCCCATTCGGCAAGATCATCGGCAATGTCACGCAACAAAACGGCGCCCGGCCCGAAGGCATCGACGATGAGACCGATTTCGGCCAGTTCTCCGGCGCGGGCCAGAATGCGGGCGGCATCCTCGGCCGGCAGATCGACGATTTCGGGGATCAGCAGCATCTGACGGGCGACGGGCTTGCCCTCGCCGGCGGCTTTCAGCCGTTCATAGACGATGCGCTCATGGGCCGCGTGCTGGTCGATAATGACCAGGCCGTCATCGGTCTGGGCGACGATGTAGTTTTCGTGGATCTGCGCCCGCGCGGCGCCGAGCGGCAGGGCCTCGGCCGCGTCGTCGGACGGTTCTTGCTGGCGCAGATCGGCGGAGGGCCGGTCGACGCTTTGGAAAGCGGCCTGCGAGCCTTCCGCGAAACCGGTGGCCGGATACCCGTCCGGCGGTGCCGCCCAGCCGGCAAAATCACCGGCGGCAGAACCGGCAGCAATACCGGCCGTGCGGGGCGGCATTGCGGCCGGACGGAACGCGGCGAAAGTTGCCGCACCGCCGGTCGACGCGGCACGGACGCCATGGCTTTCCAGCGCCTGATGAATGCCGCGGATCACCAGCGCCCGGATCAGGCCAGCATCGCGGAACCGCACTTCGGCCTTGGCCGGGTGGACATTGACGTCGACCTCTCCCGGATCGACGGCGATCATCAGCGCGGCCACCGGATAGCGATCACGGGCAAGCACATCGGCATAGGCGGCGCGCAGGGCGCCGATCAGCAGGCGGTCGCGCAGCGGGCGGCCATTGACGATCAGATATTGCTGCAGGGAATTGGCGCGGTTGAAGGTCGGCAGGCCGGCGAAGCCGGTGACACACACGCCCTCGCGTTCAATGCCGACCGGCATGGCGTTATCGCGAAAGTCGCCGCCGAGGATCTGGACAAGCCGCTCCAGCAGCGGCTCGTCGCCGCCAGCCGCCGGCAGATCAAGGGTCTTGCGGTCCGGCCCGGCAAGAGTGAAGCGGACACCGGGATTGGCAAGCGCCAGGCGTTTGAAATTGTCGGTGACGGCATTGGCCTCGGCCCGGTCGGAGCGCAGGAACTTCAAGCGCGCCGGCGTCGCGAAGAAAAGGTCGCAAACCTCGATCTGCGTGCCGGCATTGAGGCTGGCCGGCGCGACGTCGCTTTTGCGGCCGCCATCGACGGCGATCGTCCAGGCATGCGGTTCGCCGGCTGTGCGCGAGGTCAGCACCAGGCGCGAAACGGCACCGATGGAGGCCAGTGCCTCACCGCGAAAGCCGAGACTGGCGATGGCGTTCAGATCATCATCGGGGAGTTTCGAGGTGCAATGGCGATCGACGGCAAGCGCCAGATCGTCCGGCCCCATGCCGGCGCCGTCATCGGTGACGCGGATCAGGCTCTTGCCGCCGGACGCGGTGACGATGTCGATGCGGGTGGCGCCGGCATCAACGGCGTTTTCCACCAGTTCCTTGACGACGCTGGCAGGCCGCTCGACGACCTCGCCGGCGGCGATCTGGTTGATGATCCGATCGGGAAGCGCGCGTACGCCCACGCCATTAATCCTGTCAGAAATAATCAGCGATTCGGCGCAGTTTGCCGGATCGGTCGCGGCCGGGGAAGTGCGGGCGGCCAGACTTGGGCGCGAATTCAGCAGATCAGAACGGCCAGAGACGGGCGAAGAAGTTTTTCTTTTCGCCCTTCTTTTTGATCTCATCAAACTCCGTCGGCGCGGATTCCGCTGGTGTTCTATAGCCTTCCGGCGGGTCGGTCAGAAAGCGCCGCTTGGTCGTGTTGAGGCCTTTGGCCTCGGCAAGGTCGGCCCTGAATTGCTTGTTCTGGCCTGGACTCTTGAGCGTCTCGTATTTGCGATCGATGCGATCTTTGGTATCGCCGCCGGCGGCTTCGGGACCATCGGACGCAGCCGGCATCAGACCGGCAAGGGG
>CALZIL010000325.1 GCA_945787495.1 uncultured Afifella sp.
ACCGCCGTGGAATGCGATTCCATGGCCGGATATGGCGGTGCGTTTGAAAAAGTCGGCCAGCGCCGGTCGCTGGTGATTTCGACCGTCTGCACGGCCGGCCTGGTCAAGCCCTCGCCCGACAAGACGGCGTTTGAGGACGTGCGCCTGGCCATTGGCGGCGTTGGACCGGTGCCGCAGCGGCTAAACCATATCGAGGATTTTCTCAAAAACCGGCCAGTGACACGCGATAGTTTGCACCAGGCATCGCAGATGACGGACGGACTGATAAATTCGCGCACCCGCCAGGCGTATCGCCGTGCCGTGCTGAGCGGCTTTATCGAACGCGCGCTTGAAGACGCCCTTGCCGATTGCGGCGTGCATATACCGTCCGAGAGCCTCAGGGAGGCGGCCAATGCCTGATCTGCAGATGGACATGACCGTCAATGGCCGCCGGGTGACAAAACCGGCCGGGCCTCATATGCGCCTGCTGGATTATCTGCGCGATGAGCTCAACCTCACGGGCACCAAGGAAGGCTGCGGCGCCGGTGAATGCGGCTCGTGCTCGGTTTTTGTCGACGGCAAGCTGATGAAGTCCTGCCTGATGCCGGTTGCCAAGGCCGATGGCGCGACGATCGAAACGATCGAAAGCCTCGCCCAGAACGGCAATCTCAATTTTCTGCAACGGGCCTTTCACAAGACCGGCGCCAGCCAGTGCGGTTACTGCATTCCCGGCATGGTCATGGCGGCGACGTCGGCGCTGCGCGAAAACCCGCTGGCCGATGTGGAGGAAATCAAGGAGCGCCTCGGCGGCAATATCTGCCGGTGCACCGGCTACAGCAAGATTTTCGAAGCGGTCGAGATCGCCCGTGACGTGATCAACGGAACTTTGCCGGCAACGGCACTGGATGCGCCCGGCGCCGGCGAATCCTATATCGGCAACAATGTCCGCCGGCTCGATGCGCCGAGCAAGGTCACCGGCGCGCTGCGCTATGCCGGCGACATGGTCATGCCGGGCATGCTGCACATGCAGGTGCTCAGAAGCCCCCATCCCCATGCGCAGATCACGTCCATCGACACCAGCGCGGCCGAAGCCATGCCCGGTGTCGCCTGCGTCATCACCGCCGCCGACGTGCCCGGCGAGGACGGCTTTGGCGTCTTCGTGCACGACCAGCCGGTCATGGCGAGCGGACGGGTCCGCTATGTCGGCGAAGCGATTGCCGCCGTTGCCGCCGAAGACCTTTTGACCGCAAAGGCAGCGCGCGACGCCATCAAGGTCACCTATGAAGACCTGCCGGCCGTGTTCGATCCTGAGGAGGCCATGCGCGACGGCGCGCCGGTCATCCACGATTATGCGCTGGACAACATCGTCAAGCACGTCCCGATCCGCAAAGGCGATGTCGAAAAGGGCTTTGCCGAAGCTGACCTGATTGTTGAGGAAACCTATTCAACCCAACCGGTCGAGCACGCTTATCTGGAGCCGGAAGCCGGCCTTGCCTATGTCGATCACGACGGTGTCGTGACGATCGTATCGCCAAGCCAGAACATCACCCACCACCGGCATATGCTGTCAAAGATCATCGACAAGCCGATCCACAAGGTCCGATTCATCATGAGCCCGGTGGGTGGCGGTTTCGGCGGCAAGGAAGACATGATCTTCCAGGGCATGCTGGCGCTGGCGGCGATGAAAACCCGGCTGCCCGTACGGCTGGTCTTTTCCCGCGAGGAATCGATCGTCTCCACCGCCAAACGGCACCCTGCCCGCATCACCTACAAGATGGGTTTAAAGGACGATGGCCGGATAACGGCGGTTGCGTTCGCGATGATTTCCGATGGTGGCGCCTACGGCATGTCGACGGAGGGCGTCATGCGCAAGGCGGCGATCCTGTCCTGCGGCCCCTATGCCATCGAGAACGTGAAAATCGACACTTATGGCATCTACACCAACAACACGCCGTCCGGTGCCTTCCGCACATTCGGTGCCATGCAGGCGCAGTTTGCGACCGAATCCCACCTGGACATCTGCGCCGAAAAACTCGGCCTCGATCCGTTTGAAATCCGCAAAGGCATCGGACTGGGAGGCCGGCCCGCCGACCTCGCGCGGCCTTGAGCGTAACGATCTCGGCAGGCCCGACAATCGCCAGCCCTGCACGCTCGGCGCCCGCATCCGCTCCGGCTCTGACCACCTGCACGAAGAGGTCGCCTGATGTCCGGCAAGGTTCGCGGACGCGGCATGGCCGCATCGTGGTACGGCATTGCCCGCACGGCCACCATCGACCGGGCCGGCGCCTGGGCCGAGCTTGACGATGGCGGCACGGCGAAAGTCGTCACCGGCGTGACGGAGATCGGCGAAGGCATCCTGACGGTGCTCGCCCAGATCGCCGCTGAAGAACTCGGCATACAGCCCGAACAGGTGACGATCGGCGACAACGACACGGCGCGCTCGCCCGAGGCGGCCCACGCCGGCGCCACCCGCCAGACCTATATGATCGGCAATGCCGTTGCCCTGGCCTGCCGCGAAGCGCGCGCCAGGCTCGTCGCCGAACTCGCCGGCTTTTGGGATGTGTCTGAGGACACGATCGAAGCCTTTGACGGCGAGATCTGGGCGGCGGGCACGAACCTCAAAATGACCATGGAAGAGGCCGTTGACCTGTGCAAGAAGCGTGGCGTCGTTCCGGTCGGTTCCGGCTCCTTTTCCACGGACTGCACCGGGCTTGATCCGGTCGATGGATCAGGCAGCCCGTGGCAGGCCTATGTCTATGGCTGTCAGGTGGCGGAAGTTGAAGTCGATACCGTGACCGGCGAAGTGCAGGTGCTGGGCATCTGGGCGGCCCACGATGTCGGCCGTGCCATCAATCCGCGCGGCGTGGAAGGCCAGATCGAAGGCGGCATCGTCCAGGGCCTTGGCCAGGCCTTAATGGAAGACTACAGACTTGAAAACGGTCACACGAGCACGCACGGTTTTGCCAAATACATCCTGCCGACGTCGCTCGACGTGCCGCAGATCAATTCCATCATCGTTGAGGATCCCGACCCGTTGAGCCCATTGGGCGCAAAGGGCATCGGTGAACCGGCTCTGGTGCCCACGGCGCCGGCCATCATGAACGCGATTTACGATGCCATTGGGGTGCGCATCACATCG
Source organism: uncultured Afifella sp. (assembly GCA_945787495.1). GTDB lineage: Bacteria > Pseudomonadota > Alphaproteobacteria > Rhizobiales > Afifellaceae > CALZIL01. Next base: position 3,119 of record CALZIL010000325.1, read on the forward strand.
CTGCCGGCCACGCCCGAAAAGATACGGGCCGGCCTGGCGGAAAAACGGCAACGCGACAATGTTTTGGGGGACGCTGCAGAATAGTTCGGCAGCCAGTGACGGGTTTGAATGCAAAAAAGTGAAAACAGGAGGACTAAAATGTTGAAGATTACACGCAGAACGATGCTGGCGGGCGCTGTCGCCGCGACCGCCTGGGCCGGACTTTCGGTCCAGCCGGCCATGGCGGAATTTCCCGAAAAAGCCATCGAGTTCATCATTCCCTTCGGCGCCGGCGGCGGCGCCGATATCGAGGGCCGCCTGCTTGCAACGGAGATGGGCAAGATCCTCGGCGTCTCGATCGTACCGATCAACAAAACCGGCGGCGGCGGCGCGGTTACCTACACCTATATCAAGAATGCCGCCCCCGACGGATACACGATCGGCTGGAATTCCACCTCGATCCTGACCACCACCAATATTGGCAATGTCGATTTCAAGCATGATGCGCTTGATCATGTCGGCCGGGTGGAATGGCAGCCCATGCCGTTTGCCGTCAAGGCCGACGCGCCGTGGCAGAGCTTTGAAGAGTTCGTCAAGGACTGCCAGGCCAATCCGGAAAAGTTCAAGGTCTCCAATTCCGGCACCGGCAGCGCCACCCATCTGGCGGCGATCGCCCTGATGGACGCGGCCAATTGCAAGGTCACGCATCTGCCTGTTGGCATCAAACGCCGCAACGCTTCGGTGCTCAGCGGCGAAGCCGATGCCATGATCGCGCCGCTGACCGGCGCGGTTAATCTGACCAAGGCCGGCAAGCTGCGGCTTCTCGCCCTACCGACGGCGGAGCGTAACGCGGTCATGCCGGACGTGCCGACGGCCAAGGAACTCGGCTACGACGCAGTGCTCGATCTGTTTCGCGGCCTGTCGGTCCCCAAAGGCACGCCCGATGACGTCAAGGCGAAACTCGCCGACGCAATGACAAAGGCCGCCAAGTCCGATGCCTTCATGGAGCTTGCGACAAAGAAGGGCTTCACCGTCGATCCGATGCCGGTGGCCGACTTCGAAGCCCTGCTGAAGGATGAGGACATGAAGGTCCAGGCCATCATGGAAGGCGCCGGCCTTTATCAGTCCAAGAAGAAATAACCGAACGGGGTACGCCCCGTTTGTTTTCAATTGCAAGCCTGTCGCGGAGACAGCACATGTCGATGGCACATAAAAATATTGCCGCCGCGATAGGCTTGCTTGCCTTTACCGGATGGTATGCGGTCCTGACCACCGGCTTGCCGGATCGCGATATCATGCCCAATACGCCGGGCCCGTCATTCTTGCCCTGGCTGATCACGGCAGCCCTCAGCGCATTGTCGATTGCCCTGCTTGTGCAGGGGATCACCCGGTTGAAGCGCGCAAACGGCGCTGTTACCGGCCAGCACGATCTCAAGACGCCGGTTTTGGCCCTGGCGAGTATTGCGATCTATCTCGCCGCCCTGCCCTATCTGGGTTTCGTCCCCGCCAGCGTGCTCTTCTTCGCCGCACTGATGTGGCTTTACGGCGCCCGCAATCCTTTTCTGATCGCCGCCGGCGCCATTGGCGGCCCGCTCATTCTTTTTGTCCTGTTCCGCTATGGCTTCAATATCATTTTTGCCGCGCGGCCTGTGGTGATCAACATCGATGAATGAAGCTGTTTTTCAAGGGTTGGCGCAATCGTGTGGTAACCAGCATCGATGAATGAAGCTGTTTTTCAAGGGTTGGCGCAATCGGTCATGCCCTCAAGCCTGGCCGCAACCGCGATCGGCGCGCTGATCGGCCTGGTCGTCGGGATGATTCCCGGTCTGACCATTTCCACCGGCATCATCATCCTGTTGCCGCTGACTTTCGTGCTCGAGCCGAATATCTCAATCGCCCTGCTGCTCGGCCTTTATGTTGCCGGCATGACCGGCGGCAGCTTCTCCGCCATTCTGCTCAATATTCCCGGCACGCCGTCGGCCTCGGCAACGGCGATCGACGGTTACCCGATGAGCCGGCGCGGCGAGGGCGGGCGGGCGCTCGGCATCTCGATCGTCTCCAGCTTTTGCGGCGGCATCGTCAGTTTCCTGTGCCTCTATCTGATCGCCCCGCGCCTTGCCGATATTGCTCTTCAGTTCCGCGCGCCGGATCTGTTTTCGCTGATGTTTTTCGGCCTCGCCGTCATTTGCAGCTTTTCGGCAAAGTCGCTGGTCAAGGGCTTGCTCTCCGCCGCGATCGGTCTGGCGATCGTGACCGTCGGGCAGGATCCGGTGATGGGCACCGCCCGCTTCACCTTCGGACAGGTGGAGCTGCTGTCCGGCATCCACTTCCTGACCGCGCTGATCGGCCTGTTCGCGATCCCGCAACTGATCGACAATCTGCGCCCCGATCCGGTCGTCGCCAAAGCCGGCACGCTCGCGGCCCGCTTTGGCAGCATCCTGCCGGCGCTGTCGGATCTGATAAAAATCCGCATCCCGGTTATTATCGGTTCATTGACCGGGACATTTCTTGGCATCCTGCCCGGCGCCGGCGGGCCGATCGCCGCCTTCATCAGTTACGACTACACCAGGAAGGTGAGCAAGACGCCGGAGGAATTCGGCGAAGGTGCCGTGGAAGGCATATCGGCGCCGGAATCGGCCAACAATGCGGTCGCCGGCGGCGCCCTCATCCCGATGATGACACTGGGCATTCCGGGCGACCCGGTCACGGCCATCCTGATCGGTGCCCTGCTTGTCCACGGACTGGCGCCGGGGCCGCTTTTGTTCCTTGAGCGCGCCGATTTCGCCTACGGCATCATCTTTTCCTATTTCTGGGCGAACATTTTCAATCTTGCCATCGCGCTGGCCGGCCTGCGGATCCTGGTCAAGGTGCTGGCAACGCCGCGCGTGCTGCTCATGCCAACCATCGCGGTGCTGTGTGTGATCGGCAGTTATGCGCTGCGCAACTCGTTCTTCGATGTCTATGTGATGTTCTTCTTCGGCCTCATCGGCTTGGCCATGCGCTGGCTTGACATGCCGGTCGTGCCGCTTTTGCTGGCGCTCGTCCTGGGGCCACAACTGGAGGAGAACATGCGTGTCGCGCTGACCGGATCGAAAGGCGACATCACCATCTTCTTCACCTCGTTCTTCAGTCTGGTTTTCCTGATCTTGTCGGCCATATCGATCATCTGGTCGCTATGGGCGGAACGGCGATCGAGAACCAAGGCGGCGGAAATTCAGGCGGGGATTGCGGCGCAATGACAGGTGAAACAGAGCTCAGCCGGCAGATGCGGGGTCGCGCAAAGGCCATCAAGAAGGCCGGCGGCCTCGACGAAGCGCTGAGCAACGGCAAACTGGATGGCATCCTTGACGTGACCCTGTCGGAGGCGCTGGTCCTGGCGCTCCTGAAACAGGGTGTACGGAAATATCTCGCGATATTCGGCCACGGTTCGACCGATCTCGGCGAAGTGCTCAGGATCTATGAGGAGGAAGGCGTCACGCGCACCTTCAATTGCCGCAACGAAGTGGCGATGGCTCATGCCGCCACGGCGCTCTCCTGGCAATATGGCGAGGTTCCCGCCGTCGTGACCTCGATCGGGCCGGGCGCTTTGCAGGCCATGGCGGGCTCGCTTGCCGCCGCCTCCAACGGTGTCGGCGTCTATCACATCTACGGTGACGAGACGACGCATGGCGAAGGCTACAACATGCAGCAGATCCCCAAAGAGCAGCAGGGTCTGTTCGGCCAGATCACCGCGCTGATGGGACAGTCCTATGTGCTGCACACGCCGGGCGCGCTGCGCGATGCCATGCGCCGGGGATCGCTGTGCGTGAACCATCCCTACAAGGCCGGCCCGTTCTATCTTCTGTTGCCGCTCAACACACAGCCGCAAATTGTCCGTATCAACCTTGATACCCTGCCGGCAAAACCTGATTTGCCCAAGCTCGCGCCTGCCGATGCCGGCGCCTATGACAAGGCGCTAGCGTTGATCCGCCAACACAAGCGGATCGTCATCAAGGCCGGCGGCGGCACGCGCGGCCATGACGCAGCGCTGCGCCGGCTTGCCGAGGCGACCGGTGCGGCGGTTGCCCTGTCGCCCGGCTCCACCGGTGTTCTGCCGGACGATCATCGGCAGAACATGCATGTCGGCGGCTCTAAAGGCTCTATCTCCGGCAATTACGCCATGGAGAATGCCGAATTGCTGATTGCCATCGGCACGCGGGCGGTTTGCCAGGCCGACTGTTCGGGCGTCGGCTATCCGTCCGCCAAGGCGGTCATCAACATCAATGGCGACCTTGCCGACCTCACGCATTATGCAAACACCACTGGCCTTGCCGGCGACATCACGGCCGTCATCGATGCGCTGTTAGCGACAGGTTCAGACCTGAAACCGGACAGCGGCTGGCTTTCCGCCTGCGCCCAGCAAAAGGAAGCCTGGACACAGTTCAAGACCGAGCGCTACCGGGCCG
>CALZIL010000326.1 GCA_945787495.1 uncultured Afifella sp.
CGGATTTGTCCAGTAAGCAGAAGCCAGCGCATCCGTCAGCGTGTCGGCGCCAGCCGGCCCAATGCCGAAAAGACCAGCGGCTACACAAAGACCGGCAACCTTCGCCCCGGTCGCTTTTACCAAGGTGCGTAACAAAACACACTCACTCGCTAACGTCTCAAGCCAACCGATTGGCAGATTTTAGGGTCGCCGGAAAGCCTGACAGTGCAATTTGGCCTCAAATTTTGCCATCGGGCCACCTATTGCGGCGAGCCGCGGCAGATATGCAACACGTTAGACGTGTATCGTCACGAACATCGGCAGAATGTCAGCCGGCTCAGAAGACGAATTCGCGCGCCTTGCGGTATCCCGGCAATATCGGCGCAGATGCATCAAAAAGTGCGCGGTCGCTGATCTGCGATCCGGCCCGTTCATAAAGCCGGGCCTGTCCCGTGCGGCCCGACATGACAACGGCGACCAGCCGGCCGCGATCGTTGAGTTGCTCTTTCAGCGTCTCTGGAACCTGTTCAACCCCGCCGGAAATCAAAATCGCGTCGAAAGGCCCCTCGCTGGCAAGCCCGTCGACCAGTTTTCCCTGCAAAATCGCGGCATTGTCAAAGCCGAGTGCCTGCAAATTGGCCTCGGCGGCACCAACGAGGGCTTCCTCTTCTTCAACCGCAACGACTGACCCGGCAAGCTGGGCCAGGATCGCGGTCGAATAGCCGCTCCCGCAGCCGATATCCAGGACGACGCTGGACGCGTCGATCCGCAAGGCCTGAATTATTTTTGCCAACACCATCGGCGATAATAAAAACCGCTCACCGGTTTCGCCGGCGCTGATCGGAATGTCACGATCGCCGTAAGCGAACGGTTTTTGACCAGACGGCACAAACAGCTCTCGGGGCGTTTCGGAAAAAGCCTTGATCAGGGCATGGTCGGTGACGTCATTCACCCGAATCTGGCTGTCCACCATACGCTGGCGAAGGTTCTCGAAATTCGTCATGACAGGCTTCCGGCTGGTGCGAGGCTTTATGCTTTTAGGCTTACCATCCAGGCCGGACAAGGCGCGCTTTTGCCACGCCGGCCAGCCGATCAGAATTTTGGAGGCCTCGCCCGGAATCGAACCGGGGTGAACGGATTTGCAATCCGCTGCGTCACCACTCCGCCACGAGGCCCATGCCGGTTCGTTAGCAGAGGACCTTGATTGCCACAAGGCGCTCGTTAACGATGGTTCCTGCACGGCAATGGATATGCGATCGGCCGGGCTGAAACGCAAGCAGAGCGGACATTTCAACCATGCAAAGCCTGGCATCCGTGCTGAACGAAATCCACGTTCCCGCCGGCTGATGTTCGCGACGCGTGCAGCCGTTCTTGCCGTGGCGCTGATCTGTGATCGCCTGCTCGGCGACCCCGACTGGCTGTGGTCGCGTCTGCCGCATCCGGCGGTTCTGGCCGGACGGCTGGTTGCGGTGTTGGACCGGTTGCTGAACCGTGAGGACCGCAGCGCCGGTGAGCGCCGGTTTGCCGGGGCTTTGGTAGCCGCTTTTGTGCTGGCGCTGGCGGTCGCCACCGGTCTGGTGCTCGCTGGTCTCGTTCGCGGCCTGCCCGGGCATCCGGTTGTTGGCTTGCTGGCCGAAGCCGTTCTGGCCAGCATTTTTCTGGCCCATAAAAGCCTGATCGGCCATGTCGGCGTTGTTGCCGCCGCCGTGCGCTCCGGCGGCGCGCCGGCCGGCCGTGAAGCGGTCGCGCGCATCGTCGGGCGCGATGTCAGCAATCTCGATGAAGCCGGTATTGCGCGGGCGGCGATTGAATCGCTGGCGGAGAATTTCGCCGATGGCGTCGTTGCTCCGGCCTTCTGGTATCTGGTCGCCGGCCTGCCGGGGCTGATGGCCTACAAGGCGGTGAACACGGCCGATTCCATGATCGGCTACCGCACGCCGCGCCATGATGCGTTTGGCTGGACGGCGGCGCGTCTTGATGATCTCATGAACTGGATTCCGGCCCGGGTCGCCGCCGGCCTCATCATCGCCGCTGCGGCAATTGCGGGAAACGGCCGGCGCGCTTTGGCGGCCGTGCGTGAAGATGCGGCAAAGCACGATTCGCCCAATGCCGGATGGCCGGAAGCAGCCGCAGCCGGCGCCCTCGGGCTGGCGCTCGGCGGACCGCGCCGCTACGGCGAACAAGACGTCGATGGCGTCTGGCTCAATCGGCAAGGCTCAAGGAAGGCGGATGTCGCATCCATCGACCAGGCCATCGGATTGATCGACCGCGCCTGGCATGGCCTGTTGGCGGTCAGCCTTGTCCTTGCCCTCGCATTCTGGCGATGGCCATGATCGCGTCGATATCAAGGTGCTGTTCAAGATGGCCGGCAAGTCCGTCGAGGGCGCGTTCGATCCCCTCTTCATAGGCGTTCGACGCGCTCGCGCCGAACCGTTCAAGAAAGGACTTGCGGAATGCGTCACCGGCGAAAATGCCGTGAATATAGGTGCCGCTGACACGGCCGTCGGTGGAGACGGCACCATCCTGTTTGCCGCCGGTTTGCGCAAACGGGTGCAACGTATCCGCCCCGGCGGTTTCGCCCAGGTGAATCTCATAGCCCGAAAACGTTGCCCCTGTGCGGCAATCCGCACCCTCCACTGCGACGGTCGTCTTGTCGGCGGTGAGCACTGTATCGACGTCGAGCAGTCCGAGGCCGGCAACCGTCCCCGCCGGGCCGTCGACGCCATCGGGATCGGCGATGCTCTTGCCGAGCATCTGATAGCCGCCGCAAATGCCGAAGACATGACCGCCGCGGCGCCAATGCGCCTTGATATCGATGTCCCAGCCTTCGCGACGCAGCGCCGCCAGATCGGCGATCGTCGATTTGCTGCCCGGCAACAGCACCAGATCGGCATCGCCCGGCAGCGCCTCGCCCGGCGGGATTATTTGCAGATCGACCGCCGGTTCCTGGCGCAGCGGATCAAGGTC
>CALZIL010000327.1 GCA_945787495.1 uncultured Afifella sp.
GTTGAGTGGATCGAACAGGTCATGCTGAGCGAGGAAGACCGGGCTAAAATCCTCAGCGGAAATGCCAAGCGCCTGTTGCGGCTATGAAGCCACGGCGCAATTTCCAAACGATCAGAGCGAACAGGTCATATCCTGCCCACAGCACTGCGGTGACTTGACCTTGCCGTGGCCATCGGGACACTCAGATATATGGACCGTGGTCCCGTCGGGCTTGGTCAAGCTGGAATGTACCAGTTCCCTGCTGCATTTGCCACAGGTCATCGTACCGATGCTCATGCCGCATTTCTCGCACTGATAGGCCGCCATTTTATGGTCCTCCGCCGCGTTGTTTGGAGATCAAAACGAAACCGAGGCTAGCATCTGGCCCGGGAACCGGCAAGATTTGGCGGCAAGGCCTGCATGGGCCGCCCGCGCATCTGCATTCCTTTACCGGCCCGCTGTAGTTCGCGAGCCAGCATGTCTGCATGTGTTGCTTTGATCGGTTGAGATGGCTGGCGCTCAACAGCCATCAGCGCGTCGCTGCCGACAAAGGATATTGATGAGTGTGGCCTTCAGGCGGGCCTGACCTTCCGTCCTGGTCCTCCGAGCCTTTTATAGGCCCTTCCCCCGGCCGGTCGGCATTGACGCCGAATTCGACCGTCCGGATTTCGCCGCCAAGCGGATAACAGAATTGTGGTTCACGGCTTCCGCTAACCCATGTGCGACATTCCGATGCGGCTGCTTTCAGTCGGTTTGTCTACCAATGTGCTCGCGAAGTCGCAATTCATCGCTAGAAGTGTGCGAGCCTGTCATGCGGTGAATCTTCAATCTTCGTGCTAGCTGGTAGGCGATACACTATTGAAGATCTACGTTGCGCAACGCGAGGAATATCGATGAAAACCTATAAGATTGCGGCCATTCCAGGCGACGGCATCGGCGCCGAAGTCGTTTCAGCCGGCATCGAGGTGCTGCAGGCGCTAGCCAAACGGGACGGCAGCTTTGAATTTCTGGTCGATGACTTCGATTGGGGAGGCGAGTACTACAAGAAGCATGGCCGCATGATGCCCGGGGACGGCCTCGATCAGATCCGCAACCACGATGCGATCTTGTTTGGCTCGGCCGGACATCCAGATATCCCAGATCACGTTACACTATGGGGCCTGAGGCTGGCGATTTGCCAGCCCTTCGACCAATACGCGAACGTTCGGCCGACACGCGTGCTACCCGGCATTACGTCACCACTGCGCAAAGTCAATGACAAGGAACTAGACTGGGTGATCGTGCGTGAGAACTCCGAGGGTGAATACGCCGGTGTCGGTGGGCGCGTGCATCAGGGCTCACCACTGGAGGCGGCAACCGACGTTGCGATGTTTACGCGTCCGGGCGTAGAGCGGATCATGCGCTTCGCCTTCAGGCTCGCTCAGACGAGGCCGCGTAAACTGTTGACCGTTGTCACCAAATCCAACGCACAGCGTCACGCCATGGTGATGTGGGACGAGATCGCGACCGAGATTGCGCGAGAGTTTCCGGATGTAACCTGGGATAGAATGCTGGTCGACGCGATGACCATGCGCATGGTGATGAGGCCTCAGTCGATCGATACCGTGGTAGCAACCAACCTACACGCCGATATTCTATCCGATCTGGCAGCAGCGCTCTCTGGTTCTTTAGGCATCGCACCAACGGCAAACCTTAATCCGGAGCGACACTATCCGTCGATGTTCGAACCGATTCACGGCTCGGCCTTTGACATTATGGGTAAGGGAATTGCCAACCCAATCGGAACGTTCTGGTCTGCCGTCATGCTTATGGAGCACCTCGACGAGAATCCGGCGGCATCCCGTCTCATGGAAGCTATCGAGCAGGTAACGGCCGATCCGCGCTTTCACACGCCCGATCTCGGAGGCAGCGCCACGACGGACGACGTGACGGCAGCGGTTATCGATGCCATTCGCGGCGCCAATGTCTGATTGCAGGAAACGGAGGGCTCCCGCCACGATCAACCTGAGATGGTCAGCGGGCTTTCGACCCCAGCACGAGTTTGGTCCGTGCCTGGCACTCAACGCCCGTGTCAGTCCACTGCTGAGTTTCCGCTGTGCCTTCAGATTCGGACATACTCTGAGCAGTCGCAGCACGGTTGAAATTAGCGCATTTTCACCGTGTGGCGTCAGCAAGCGGACTTCTCAGTTGGGTCAAAAGCGGAAGTTGCGAGCCACAGTTCTGATGTCCGTTAAGCCCCCAATACCGGAAGTCGCGAGACACCGGTGGCACTTCCGTTTTGTGCCAATAGGCGACATTCTCGATCCTCAAATCGCTCTGCAATTCGCCATCAACGCCCGCTGACGCACATTTAGGTTAATAAATATACCACACGATATATGGCGACAGCTCCAAGAAGCTTACACACTGATCCCCATGGCCTAACAATTCGCAGTTCGAAGGCGGTGCCAGTGACTTCCAGTCCAATTCCGATGCTTGACGATGGTGATGGGGGGCATTCCGCCTATTTTCAAGCATAGGCACCGCCTTCGGCCGGACCTTCCAGCATGGTAACGCGGGTGCGCAAGGCGGCGACAGTAGTGCGCCGCCGTCTTGCCAAATTGCCGATGTGGAGATTGCCGGCGCTACCGTGTCACAAAGCCGTGCATACCCTCGATGTTTTCCGCCATGGCAAACCCGCTGCGTGCCTGTCCGGGTGTTTGTAGCGGTCGTCACCTGTGGATATGTCGAATAGCCAATCTTTACCCTGCACCGGACAGCCGTCATGCTGGCGACTGAAACCCGGGGGGGCCGATGAACAAGCAATCAACGATGCGTAGCCTGTGGCCGCAATTCTCCGCTGGAAAGCGGATTCCGGCTAGTGCGGAGCCATTTGAGGATGGCTTGGCCGCTCATCAACGCGGCGATTACGCGGCGGCATTGAAATTCTGGCAACCACTGGCCGAGCACGGCAATGTA
>CALZIL010000328.1 GCA_945787495.1 uncultured Afifella sp.
GTCTGCTGATACGCTGGTAATAGGAGCTTTGTCCAACCCTGACCGCGACGCCTGATGCGACTTGGACGGGCCGAGATCGGTCGGTCGTTGCGGATCTTGACAGATCTTTGGCGGGAAATGCGGGCGGGCCAGCCAGCCTACTGGGAACGTAACAGGCTGGTTTTGAGATCGCTACGTCCGGATGTGACGTTTCATGATGGCTCGACCCTCACCGCAGCAGACGTGGCCTATAGTATGAATCGGTTCTTGAGTCTCGGGGAAGGTGATGCATCCACCTTTGCCTCCCACATCAAATTCGTCCGGGACCATCACAAGGCGATCTAGAAAGTTGCCATCGTAAGCGATAGCCAGCTCCTTTCCGTCTGCCCATACGTTGCTGACCATTTCGTGAGTGCAAAGGTCAGGCATTTCGCTTTCGCCGACATCGAAGAGGCCAAAGCGTGAGTCGCATCAGACGAGGCGTGTTCCGGTCGCTTCGTTGTTCTCGATGGGTATCCCGACGATGTGGCGGCTTTCCAAGCGGAAGGTGTCATCACACGAGACGACTACCAAGAGACGCTGATCCCGGTGCTTGAGGAAAAGATCAGCGCGCAAGGACAGGTCAAACTGCTTTATTGGTGCGGAGAGGAATTTAAAGGCTTTTCGGCTGGTGCAATGTGGGACGATGCGCGGTTCGGACTAACGCATTGGGGAGATTTCTCAAAGATTGCGGTCGTATCCGACATTGAATGGGTCCGCCAGTCTGCGAAACTCTTTGCCCCGTTGATGCGAGTGCCGGTGCAAGTGTTTCACAACGCTGACATCGAAGATGCAAAAAAGCTGGATCGCCGAGGATTATGCGACCGGCGGCTGAGTTCTCCAATGGGCCCATCAAAGCATTCCAGTCGAATGATTCTTGAAGCCGTGCCTACTGGCCAAGCAGGCGCTTGAGCAGATCGGCGGCCGGTTCGCTTTCCTGGCTATCGGGCGGGGTGAGCAGGTCAGTGGGTGCATCATCAGCGCCGGCCGGCGTTTGCCCGCTGTCCTGAGGCGCCGGTCCGGATATGCCTTGCTCGATCAATTGTCCGATTCCGTCCGGGCTTTCGGCCCCAGGTTCGCCCGTCGGCCCGTCTGGCGATGCTGGCGCATCACTATCGGGAAGCGGTTCGGTCGCCGCGCCGGTTTGTTGCTCGCCGCCCAAAAGCCCCTTGATCAGCGCCCCGGCGGCTCCGCCGGCATCCTTGGGCAAGCCCTCCGTTGCCTGCAGCAGCGCTCCGCCCGTCTGTTGCAGGCGCTGAAGCGCCGCCGCGGGATTTTCCAGAATGCCCTCAATGTCGGGATAGATGCGCGGTTGTGACCAGGGCCCGTCGATAATCACCGGAACACCAAGTCCGGCGAGGCCCGCTTCGCCACCCTGCCCTTGCAGGTTCGCCACGACCTTCGGATCGATCCGGAAGGCGAGCGTTTGTTCGGGAATGTTCGCTTTGCCCGCGCCGGTGATGCGCACAAGCGGGCCGATGAGCATCAGGTCCGTTGTTTCCAGCGTTCCTTGGTCGATCTTATAGCTTGCCGTCAGGGACGAAAAATCGGTCTTTTCGTTTTGCGCCTGCTGCCATCCGCTCAAAATGCCGCCGGACAGGCTGCGAACCATTTTCGGGATATTGATGCCGCGAATGGCACCGTCCCTGAAATCAATCGATCCGTTTCCCGAAAGCGTTTCGGTGAACTGGCGTTCCGACCGGCCGGAGCCGGTGGCGGCAAAGACGAGATTACCGGTCCCTTCGATGCGGTTGAATTCGATCGCATCGCCGAGGAAGGGCAACAAGGACAGTCCGGAGAGATTGAAGTCCGCGACAAAGGTCGGATCGCCATTTGCGGTCTGCAGCTTGAGTTGTCCCCGTCCTTCACCGCCATAGAGGGCAAAACGCGTGAGGTTGGCGGAGAGCACGCTGTTATCGAGGGCAAGATCGAGCTCCGTGCGCCCCGTCTTCAGCGTATCCCAAACCAGCTCATCGGCGGAAAGCTGAAGTTTCACATTGACCGCGCCAAGGCCGGAGAAGTCGATCGGTGCCTCGCTCCAGCCTGCACCAGCTGATGCCGCGCCAGCCTCGCCACCGGCACTCAGATACGGTGTGGCATCGATCCGCTGCATCGCCAGGCGACCGGTGATCTGTGGGACGGGGCCTGACAAATCGGCCTCAACCGTGCCGGCGCCGCGACTGCCGTCGAGCGAGATTTCCGCGTCGGCGAATGCAATGTGATCACCGCGGGCTGACAGCCGCCCCTTGATCGTAAATTCTTGCAGGCCTTGCTCGACGGCGAGTGATTGTCCTGCCCATTGCGCCAGCTTTGTGAGTGAGGGTGTCTGCAAAGAAACGGTTCCGTCGATGCCCAGATTTGCAACGGACACATTGCCGGCATAACCGACGGTCGCCAGTGACGACTTGGCGGTCACATTCACGGCCGCTGGCCGGCCGGCTGTCAAGGCCCCGGTGTCCAGTTTTGCCGTGAGCGCAAGCGGGAGACCTCGCCACTTTACCGAGCCGTTCAGATTCACCGGAGCATCAAGTCCGGCAAAGCTGGCATCGAGCGCAACGGCCTCCAGCCGGTCGGCTGCCGGATCGCCTCCAAATGCATCCGCGAGCCCGAGCCCGGTGACTGTCCCTTCGCGCAAACTGGCCGTGCCGCCCAGGACGAGCGAAGCGCGCATTGCGTCTACCGTGGCGCCGCCTGCCGCAAACTTCAGGTCCGTTGAAACCGCTCCTGCCGCCGGGACGGAGATGCCGGCAAGGCCTGCCGCCTGCTCTAGGTCAACACCGTCCAGTTTTACGAGGCCGGCGACTCGCGCTGTTTGCGCCCCGTCCGATTGCAGCCGAACCGATCCGCTTGCCCCTCCGCCAAGACCCTTTGCCTGCAGCAAAGACATGTCGAGCGTGCCGGCATGGATGCCAATGACACATTCCGGATCTGACCGACATCGAGACGCGCATCGGCCTCGATCGCATTCAGCGGCGAAAGATCGATCTCAGAGTCCTTGTCGGCTGCGTTGCCGGACCCAGCCTCGCCGGCCGATGCCATCTCGGCAAGGTCGATGCGATCGATCGAAAGAACCGCACCCAATTCCGGCTTTGCGCCGCTGACAATCATCGACAGGTCGCCGGCAAGGGCTATTCCGCCGATCTGCCCTTTGATACCCGACAGGCGAAAACCGCTTGTATCGGCAACCAGTTCCGACGCAAGCGCGGCGTCGGTGAGCGAGGGAACTTCAAGGGGCGCCAGTCCATATGCCGTCAGACTCGGATCAATCGCGTCGAACTTTGCCGTTATCCGGCCGTCAAACGATCCGCCCTCAACGCGCCAAAGGCGTCCATCGGCAGTGATCTTCGCGTTGTCGGTCTCAAGGTCCAGCTTTGCGCCTGTCCCGCCCTTATCGATCAGTTCGGCAAGGCTGGCGAGCGTCACATTGAGGCGGTGGTCAACGGCCATGAAGCGGAACCCGGCATCGACCGTGGCCGGCGCATCGACGCCATTCAATCCGGTGGTCAGGTTGATCGCTTCAATAATTGTTGGCGGTTCGTTCGCAGCCGTGCGGACTGTCAGCGTTCCATCTTCAATTCCCAATTGCCGTATGCGCAGGCGTTCAAGCTGTGCTGATGTAACCGGCAGATCTGCGGTTTCGCCGTTTGTCGCTGGGGGGGCGTCGCCATCGGTTTCTATCGTGAATTCGGGTTTCACGAGTGTGAGACCGGATAATTCGACCCTCCCGCTGAGAAGCGGCAACAGTTGCAATGAAAACCGGACCTCGCGCGCGGCGAGGATTTCGGCTTCGCCCGGCGAGGGTGCCAGACCGACCGACTGCGCCATCACGGCGATTTGCGGAAACGCGGAAACCGAAACATCACCGTCGAGGCGAAGCGCCAGGCCCGTTTGTGCCGCGACCTGTTTGACAATCTGGTTGCGGGCCGTTTCCGCACTCAGGAGGAGAGGCAGAGCCAGGGCGGCGCCCACCAGGAGCGCACCGAGAACCAATGTAATGGTGAGAGCTTTTCGCAGCATTGGCGCCACATGAGTGATTCGCGGCTATTTTAGTGCAATGTTTGCAACGCGTCCGATCGAACACCGCCCATTCCGGTCACCGCGATCGGGATTGCGGTTCTTCGTTCTCCATTGAGCGGAGATTGGCAGGATAGGCCCCACCCTGATCCTGCGGCAAGATCGATTCCGGCGCGGATTGTATGATGCGCGCCGGGCCGTCACTCGTGTTTGATGAACGTGCCATCGCGCAGATCGGCGAAAGCCTGCTGCAGTTCGGCGCGCGTATTCATCACAATGGGCCCGTGCCAGGCCACCGGCTCCTGGATCGGCTTGCCGGAAACCAGCAGAAACCGGATGCCTTCCTCGCCAGCCTCGACCGTCACCTCGTCGCAGCTGTCGAATAAGACCAGCGACCGGTTGCCGGTCTGCTCCCTTACCAACACCTCCTGGTTATCG
>CALZIL010000329.1 GCA_945787495.1 uncultured Afifella sp.
TGCATTGGAGCTCGGCATCAACATTGTCGATGTGCGGATCCGGCGCACCGACCTGTTGCCTGAAGTCTCCCAGGAGACCTTCAACCGGATGAAGGCGGAGCGCCTCGCCGAAGCGGCGGAATTGCGTGCCCTTGGTACGCAGGAATCGCTGCGCATCCGGGCCGAGGCCGATCGCGAGGCGGTGGTGACGGTCGCCGAAGCCAACCGCGATTCGGAAATCCTGCGCGGCGAGGGCGAAGGGGAGCGCAATCGCGTCTTTGCCGAGGCGTTCCAGCGCGATCCCGATTTCTTTGAATTCTATCGCTCCATGAAGGCCTATGAGACGGCGATCGAGGGCACCGATACGACGATGGTGCTGTCGCCGGATTCGGAGTTCTTCAAGTTCTTCCGCGAATCTGCCGGAGCAAATGGTTCGGGCGATGACGCAACCGGCGGGAGTACGGCACCGGCGCAATGACCGACATCCTCGCCGCTCTGGGCCTGCTTCTGGTTCTGGAAGGGGCGCTTTACGCGTTGTTTCCCGAGTTCATGAAGCGCATGGCGGCGCAGGCGCAGGTCATACCGGGCGACACGCTCAGAACCGTCGGCGTCATCGCCGCCGGTTTCGGTGTGGCGCTTATCTGGATGGTGCGCGGCTGACGCGATTGTGAGCCGTCCGGGTGTCGCTATTTTGCCGTCTTTGCGGCGACATAAGCTATGATACGATTTATCTTTGGAGGCTCTGAAATGCAGTTCGGCTTGGACTTTTCAAAAAACACGGCCCGGCTAGCCGTCGCGAGCGCCGTGGCGATTGTCGGACTTGCTCTTTCAGGCCCGCTTGTTGCGCCAGCCGGGGCGCAGGGCCAGCCATTTTCCTTCGCCGATTTGGCGGAGGGCCTGCAGGATGCGGTGGTCAATATATCGACCGCGCAACGCATCGCCGGCACACAGGGCATTCCGGTTCCCGAAGTGCCGGAAGGCTCGCCCTTCCAGGAGTTCTTCGAGGAGTTCTTCGACCGCAACCGGGAAGGCGAAGGCCAGCGCTCACGCCGCGTCCAGTCGCTCGGCTCCGGTTTTGTCATCGACGCCAGCGGCATCATCGTCACCAACAATCACGTGATCGCCGAAGCCGACGAGATCACCGCCAATTTCGCCGACGGCACGAAGCTCGATGCGGAGGTGATCGGCCGTGACGCCAAGACCGATATTGCGGTTTTGAAAGTGAAAGCGGACAAGCCGCTGCCGGCGGTGCCGTTCGGCGACTCCGAAACCTTGCGGGTCGGCGACTGGGTGATGGCGATCGGCAATCCGTTCGGTTTCGGGGGAACGGTGACGGTCGGCATCGTCTCGGCGCTGGAGCGCGACATCAATTCCGGTCCCTATGACAAGTTCATCCAGACCGATGCCTCCATCAACCGCGGCAATTCCGGCGGTCCGCTTTTCAACCTGCAAGGCCAGGTCATCGGCATCAATACGGCGATCATTTCACCGTCCGGCGGGTCGATCGGCATCGGCTTTGCGGTGCCGGCCGAAATCGCCCTGCCGGTGATCGAGCAATTGCGCGAATTTGGGCGCGCTGGTTGCCGGCGTCACCGAAGGCGGCCCGGCGGAAGCTGCCGGCATCGAGCCCGGCGACGTCATTGTCGAGTTCGACGGTTCGGATGTGCCGGCGATGCGCGACCTGCCGCGCATCGTTGCCGATACCGACGTCGGCAAGGCGGTCGATGTCGTCGTCCTGCGCAAGGGCGATCGGGTGACCGTCGCCGTCGAGCTTGGCCGGCTGGAGGAAGGCGAGCGGCTGATTGCCGAACGTAAGAACGGTTCAGCACCCGGTGAAAAGGCCGAACCGAGCGAGGTGCTCGGACTCATGCTTGAAGCGCTGAGCGCGGAATCGCGGGAGAAATACAAGATCGGCGAGGACATAGAGGGTGTTCTTGTCACGGCCGTCGAGCCGGCCAGTTCGGCGGAGGAAAAGCGCGTTATTCCGGGCGACGTGATCGTCGAGGTCAGCCAGGAAGCGGTTTCAACGCCGGCGGAGGTCGCCGACCGGGTGGCGCAGCTGAAATCGGAAGGCCGGCGCTCGGCGCTGCTTCTGATCGCCGGCAAGGACGACGAGTTGCGGTTCGTGGCCGTGCGGATTGAGGAAGAGAGCGATCCGGCGCCGGATGGCAAAACACAAGAGCAGTAATTCGCCAGACATCGGAAAGCGGCTTTATGGGTTGCTTTCTCTTTGCACCCGGTCACGCAGCGTCTGGCGATCCATACCGCCAATCCTGGCAGCCTGTGTCCGGCTCATGCCGGCATACACCGCTGCAACAGACAGCAGGCGACGATTCTGCTTGGCGTCACAACAATGCCGGGCAAGATCGCGGACACGCCGTGCATCAAAATCTGGTCGCAGGGGAATACTGGCAGGCATCGGAAAGCGGCTTTATGGGCCGCTTTCTTTTTGCCGCCAGTTGGCAGCCGTCAGCCGGTAAAACGCATGCCGCGCCAACGGCGAACCGGGTGTCACGTCCGGATGGTCGAAGTCGTATTCGGGTTCACGGTGCATGCCGATACGCTCCATGACCCGGCGGGAGGGCCGGTTTTCCGCCACGGCGAAGGACACGATCTCAGGCAGCGCCAAGTGCTCAAAGCCATAAGCGAGGCAGGCCCGCGCCGCTTCGCTGGCGTAGCCATTGCCCCAATGGGACGTGAGCAGCCGCCAGCCGATTTCAACCGCCGGCGTGAAAGGCGCGCCGAAGTCGATGTCGCGCAGGCCGGTGAAGCCGATGGCCTGGCCGATCTCCCGCAATTCCACGGCCCAGAAGCCATAGCCGTCGCGATCGATCTCCCGGACGAAACGGTCAAGCACCGAGTCGGCCTCGGCGCGGCTGCGGGTTCTTTCAAAAAACCGCATGACTTCCGGATCGGCGTTCATTTCAAAAAAGGCCGGGCGGTCGCCCTCGCGCCAATTGCGCAGGATCAGCCGGTCGGTCTCGATCGTGCTCACGCGGCAAACTCCGTGCGCCGGTAGCCTTGAAGATAGAGCAGGGCCGTCAGGTCGCCATGACGGATCGCCACGTCGGCTTCGGCCTCCACCGCCGGCTTGGCGTGAAAAGCGACACCGAGGCCGGCGAGCCGGATCATGGCAAGATCATTGGCGCCGTCACCAATCGCCAGGGTCAGGCCGCGCTCAAGGCCGCGCTCGGCGATCAGGTCATGCAGCCGGGCGCGCTTGGCGTCGCTGCCCAGGGCCGGCTCAGTGACCGTGCCGGTGAACAGGCCGTTTTCATGGATGAGCGCGTTGGCGCGGAATTCGTCGAAGCCGAACTGGGCGGCGAGCGGTTCGGCGAAGGCGGTGAAGCCGCCCGAGACAAGGCTCGCATAGGCGCCATTGGCGCGCATGGTGCGGACCAGCGTGCGACCGCCGGGGGTCGGGGTGATCCGCTCCGCCAGGACCTTCTCGACCGTCCCTACCGGCAGGCCTTTGAGAAGTGCCACGCGTTCGCGCAGCGCCGGCCTGAAGGCGATCTCTCCACTCATGGCCTTTGCGGTGATCGCCGCGACGGTTTCGCCGGCGCCGATCTCGGCGGCCAGTTCGTCGATGCATTCCTGAACGATCATGGTGGAATCCATATCGGCGATCAGCAGCCTCTTGCGGCGGCCGGCAGTCGCGACGATGCCGAAATCGATGGCGCGATCGCCGATAACACCGCGCGCCAGCTCCGCGGCGGCAGCTTTTTCGCCCTCAAACGGGATATCGCAAGCCTCGTCCTGGCCCAGCCAATCGGCCGGGCCGGGTGCAACACCGTCGGCGGCAAGGGCGTTACCGACCGCCGAGACGATGTCCGCGCTCAGCGGCGTCTTCGCTTTGGCGGCAATCAGCGTTAGGACGTGGGTCATGAAACTTGATGCCGAGCGGGTAGGAGAAGCGCGCGCCGTGCTGATAGCCGGGCCGACGGCGAGCGGCAAGTCGGTACTGGCGCTGGACCTGGCTGAAAAGCTGGCCGGTGCCGGCCGGCCGGCGGCGATCGTCGATGCCGATTCCATGCAGGTCTATTCCACCCTGCGCGTTCTGACGGCCCGCCCCGATGCCGGCGAGATGGCGCGGGCGCCGCACCATCTTTACGGCCATGTGCCACCGTCCGAGCGTTATTCGGTTGGCCGCTGGCTTGCCGATGTGCGCCGCGTGCTTGCCGGCCTTGAGGCAGCCGGGCACCTGCCGGTGCTGGCCGGCGGCACCGGGCTATATTTCAAAGCGTTGACGCAAGGTCTGGCGGCGCTGCCGGACATTCCGGCCGCCATTCGTCAGCATTGGCAAGGGGAGATGG
>CALZIL010000330.1 GCA_945787495.1 uncultured Afifella sp.
TCGGTGGCGCCGTGAATGTCAGCGCGGTTGGCTGGATCGATGTCATCCAGCATCAGGTCACGGACCGTCGCGAAGTTCGGAACCGTGCCGTTATGGGCAAAAATCCAGCGACCATGGACGAAGGGATGGGTGTTTTCCGTTGCCGGCGGTCCGACGGTCGCGCGCCGGACATGAGCAACCACGGTCCTGGCATAGACGCGCGCAGCCTTTTTGGCGAAATGTTCGCCTTTGAAGGCAGCCCAGGTTTGCCGTTCGACCATCGGCACGCCGTCTGGGTAATCGGCAACGCCCCAGCCGTGGCCGTGCATCAGCCCCTCTTCATCGCCGCGGCTTTGCGCCATCAGCGCATTTTGCGCATGGACAAGGCTGCATTCGACCCGCGTCGGCTCGCTGGCGCGCAAGGCATATAACCGGCACATCGCACCTGTTCCCGATTTTACCTGTTTCTGGACAACAGACATCATAGCGCGCTGCGCGGTGTCGGTGATGATCTGGATCAAGGCCAAAACCGCTTCAACCGGTCACAGTGCATAAGGCCGTCGGCGCGGCGTCGAGGCAAACGCGCAAGGCCGGGGGCCGGCTGTCCTCCCAATAAACGGTAGCCGCATCATGCCCGAACCGATCAGGAAATACAGATCGAATCCCGGTCCGCCTGCCGGCGCCATCCCGATCATTGAGCGCATCCCGGTCACGATTGCGGAGGCGGAGAAAACGCGGCTTGCGGCGATTGCCGACGCCCTTCTCGCCGACGAACCGGCGCTGGCCATGACCGATGTGTTTGGTCCCAAGGTGCGGCCGGGGCTCGGGCCCGGACCGATGGCATTAATCGGCGACCTGAGTGAAATCCCGCTGCTGGGGGGACAACGCAAGCCAGCCTATGAATACCGCATTGCCCTGTTGGCGCATGATCACGATATCCTCATCCTCAGCGACAATCGCAACCCCGACTTCGAGGCCTACCTCAAGGATATTCTCGGGATCGGATCGCTCAACGTTATCGTCGCTGGCGACGCCACCGATCGGCGTATTATGCCTCTGGCAAAACGCTGTCTGCAGCAACCACCGGTCTTCGACCAGCTTTTGCAAACCGCCTACACATCGGGGTCGCTGTCAATCGTGCCGCACCTGACAACCGGCCATGCCTGGAACTTGGCGCACGCGATCGCGCAGCAGAGCGGCGTCGAGGTTTTCGTCTGCGGGCCACCGCCGCGACTGTCACGGCGGGTGAACGACAAGCTCTGGTTCACCGACTGCGTCATCCGTGTTCTGGGACAGCATAAGCTGCCGCTGACCCGCCGCGCCTTCGGCCCCGCGGCGCTGGCCGGCCTCGTCATGCGCCTGGCGGAAGGCCAGGACAAGCTGGTGGTCAAAATTCCCGACAGCGCCGGATCGGCCGGTAATCTTGCGATCCAGTCGGCATTGATCCGCAATATGCCTCTCACAGCGGTGCGGGATCGGCTCATTGGACTGCTTATCGCTCTTGGCTGGCGCGGCCGCTACCCGCTTCTGGTCGAGGTGTGGGATGAGCCGATCGTATCGTCGCCCTCGGTACAGGTCTGGATCCCGCTGCGGGAGGGCGGCGAGCCGGTCGTGGAAGGCATCTTTGGACAGGTCGTCGAAGGACCGGCCGGGGAATTTACCGGCGCGGTTCCGGTCAGCATGCCCGAAGACCTGATGGCGCGGCTGGCGCGCGACGCCTTCAGATTGGCGACCGTTTTCCAGCGGCTCGGCTATTTCGGCCGCTGCAGTTTCGACGGCATCATCAAAGGCCCGTCAGCCGCCGATGGTGACGTGCACTGGATCGAATGCAACGGCCGCTGGGGCGGCGTGTCCTTGCCGATGACATTGGCAAACCGGCTGTTCGGCGCGACGTTTCAAGGCGGCTACGTCATCGTGCAGCGTGAGGGCCTTGAGATGCCGGAGCGCAGTTTTGCAGAAATCCTGCAGGTCCTGACCGGGCTGCTTTACGACGCGCGCTCAGGCAACGAGGGCATCATCCTTATGACGACGATGGGTCTGGAGCGCGGCAGCGGCCTGCATTTCATGGCTGTCGCGCCTTGTCTTGACCGGGCCAAAGCGCTTGCGACACAGGCCTCAAACCGACTCATACCGGCGCCAAGTAATCGTTGATTGCGGTTATCTGCAGCCGATCATCTGCCCAGTGAAGCCGTCAGAAATTTATCGAGTCCGTCGAGATAGCGCTGGCCGCTGACCAGAAAGCCGTCATTGTGGCCGCCGCGCAGTTCAAGGAAATGTTTCGGCTCGCGAGCGCGTTCAAGGAGCTTCCGCCCCTGCTCGAACGGGATGATTTCGTCGTTACTGCTGTGAACGACAAGCACTGGACAGGAAACCGATCGGAGATACTTACCGGTCGGATATTTGATCCGCGCCAGCCGACGCGCCGGCAGCCACGGGTAAAGCGCGGCGGCCATATCCGGCACGGAAACGAAGCCGCTCTCCACGATCAACGCGCCGGGCGCGTGCCGGCTTGCCACATGGGCTGCGATGGCGGCGCCCAGGGAACGGCCGAAAAGCACGATCTCCGCATCGGCGATGCCGCGTTTCTCCGTCAGGTAGCGCCATGCCGCCTCGCCGTCACGATAGGTGCCCTGCTCGGAGACCTTGCCTTCGCTGTGGCCGTAGCCGCGGTAATCGAAAATCAGCGCGTCGAGATTCAGCGCGTTGAAAATCCTCAATGAATCAAGCCGGTGGGACATATTCCCGGCATTGCCATGAAAGAACAGCACGACGCCGCGCGGCTGTTGCGCAGGCAGGTACCACGCGTCGAGCTTTATTCCGTCTTCGGTGATGATTTCGACGGGCTCATAGGCAAGCCCGATGCTGTCCGGACCCGGGCCGAGGGAGCGCGAGGGCATATTGGGAAAGAAGACAAGCCGCGACTGAAAGACGAACAGCGCAAGCAGCACC